>JBOFYZ010000135.1:0-1233 GCA_051654925.1 Lachnospiraceae bacterium
ACTCCAAACATATTTATCATTATAATAAGGTAAATGCTCTATAGCCAGTCCCCTGTTCGCCGACATATAAATCTGAGAAAATAGACTGAACTTTTAATACTCGGTCAAAAAAAGTCAAGTACTAGACTCTTTTTGACTCACTAAAACGGAGGTCAAGTCTATGGAACAGACAACTATGGTTGCTGCGCAGTACCGCTTGCAAAAGTGGGCAGAACAGGTCAAAGAATGTAACAATCGCCCTCAGGGCATGAGGGTGAGTGAATGGTGTGAGCATCACGGTATCACCAAAGCGAATTATTATTACCGGCTGAAACAGGTCAGAAAAGCATATCTTGCAGAGGCTTCTCAAAAGAACTCTGAAACATTGGTTGTTCCAATACCGCTCACCACGGCAGTGGCAAATACTCAACTCTCGTCCACACTGGAACTTTCTACCAATGGTATTTCCATACAGGTGACAGAAACTACATCAATGGATTTATTGACCAAAGTCTTAAAGGTGATCAGCCATGCTTAACAATGCTACCTGTTTTAAAGAAATACACATTGTATGTGGCCGAACTGATCTTCGCTCCGGCATTGACCGCTTGGCTGCCATTGTGAAAGCAAAGTGTGGAAATGACGTCTTCAAACCGGATGTCATCTATCTGTTCTGCGGCAGAAAAACCGACCGCATCAAGGGATTGGTCTGGGAAGAAGACGGCTTTTTGCTCCTGATAAAAAGACTCTCTGAGAGCCAGTTCATCTGGCCGCGTAACCAGGAGGAAGTCCTGCGTCTTACCCAGCAGCAATTCGAATGGCTGATGGCCGGGCTGACGATCTCACCGAAGAAATCGATCAGGAAGGTATCTCCGCCTGAATACATACTGTAACTATAGTTGTGCAAAACAGAGAAAATATCCGATGGAATTTCGCGTTTTATCAAAGCGGATTCAGCCGTTAATTGTTGGCATATCGCAGTGTTCATCCGTCTTGGCAAGGTGATATAACACCGATTCAAAGCGGAGGGCCTTTTTACAGCCATAGTTTTTGCCGCCGCCCAGAGAAGTCTGTGAAGCCTTGAAACCATAGGCATTATGACGGTTTTTTCGCGGACGCAGATTCGTCAAAAGACTTGATATCTGTTATAATTAATAACAGGAAAGGGGATTCTGCTATGGCGATGAATTATACCGAAGAACAATTAAATAGCTTCGACAAAACAACACTTGTTCAACTATTTCTGGTTCAGCA
>JBOFYZ010000136.1:0-14465 GCA_051654925.1 Lachnospiraceae bacterium
TTGGACGGCTCCCACGGCAGCAGCTGCGGTACCAGAAAGTAAAACAGATACAACTGAAGCAGCAGTGGTGTCCCACGGATTATTTCAATATAAGCCGTAGCCAGAAAACTGATTAATTTAAACCGGCACATTTTCCCCAGGGCCAGTACCGTACCGATTATGGTACCAACGGCGACTGTAATAAATGCCAGGAATAAGGTATAGCGAACCCCCTCCAGGAACAGATTGCTGTACCTCTGCAGCAGCATAAGCATAGTCTGAATCATAGGAAACCTCCTTCTTTCTCCTTTGGTTCTGTAACGTGAAAAATGCTGCCGGGCAAAACCTTGAGCAGCCCGAGCAGCAATTGGTAATCTGATGCTTACTGGCCCTGTACCTGATTCGACAAGGCTGAAGCTTCTTCGATCCACTGATAGTAAACCTGACTTTCCAATACTTCATCAATAATCTCATTAAGAGCATCTATTAATTCCGGTTCATTTTTAACAACACCGGCTACCACGCCCATAGATTCATATTCAAACTTAGGTTCACAGATAACCAGTTCCGGATAATTGGCCACGTAATTGTCTGCGGTAACGCTTGCCAGTGCAATTGCATCTACCTTACCGGTCTTCAGCATCATAATCCCATCCGGTACGGCGGTAATAATTTCGCATTCACTGTCGGACAGCTGAGTAGTTACCAGGTCATACTGCAGAGTTCCATTCTGTGCCGCAACTTTCTTACCGGCAAAATCTTCAAGGCTCTGATACTGACCGGCCAGATCCTCCAGGGTCACGATCACCTGATTGCCATCGTTATAATAAACATTGGTGAAATCCATTGCAGTTCTTCGTTCTTCCTTCGGAACCATGCCGCAGATAGTTATATCCACGCGTCCTTGACCAACAGCTGCAAGACAGGCATCAAATGCCATCGCATTGATTTCCAGATCAACTCCCAGCTTGTCAGCAATATATTTCGCCAGTTCAATATCAGCACCAACATACTTATCCTGGCCGTTTTTTGAGAGATCTTCAAACTCATACGGCGGATAGTCAGGTGATGTTGCAATCTTTAATACTCCGGCTTCCTTAATGGCAGCAAGTCTTCCGCCGGATACCTCCGCTGCTGTGCCGTCATTTGCTGCTGTGTCTGCTGCCGTCTGAGCTACGTCCCCGGCCGGCTGGTTGTTTGAAGAACCGCCGCATGCTGCCAGGCTCACTGCCATAACTGAACTTACCAATAATGCTATAAACTTTTTCATAATACTCCTCCTACTTGTTGTTTTGCTTGTCACAGATTACATCCAATGCAGTTGCCGCCATTGCTTTTGCCGCTATATGCAGCAGACGGTAGCTTTCTTCTGAATTAACAATCTTCAGATACTCATCTTCATGACCATTGGCCGGTGATACGTGACCCGTTCCGATCGTACAGTAACAGGTCGGGCAGCTGTACGAAACATTGCCGATATCTGTACTGCCGCTGTGGTAGCGGTCGCCGGGGATCCAGTCCGATATTCCCAGGGCTGTTAAGTTCTTTTTCATTTGCTCTGCCAGCTCCGGGTACGGCTTGATATCATAATAAGTATTCTGTGCTCTTGTATAAGAAAATCTGGCTCCGGTCATCAATTCTGCACCCCTGGCACAGTTAATGACTTTTTCAATGACTTCTTCCAGATAGTCTTTCTGTCCGGCCCGGACATAGACTGCCATGTCGGCATGTTCCGGTACAATATTCGGTGATTTGCCGCCATCGGTAATGATCGCGTGGATCCGTACATCCGACTCCAGATGCTGGCGCAGGGCATTAATTCCGGCCATCGTCAGAGTACAGGCATCCAGGGCATTTACACCACGCTGGGGATGACTGGAAGCATGAGCCGCCACCCCTTCAAAATTAAAAATAAAATCCGTCATCGCAAGTGATACGGTATCCACTACAGTGTCATGCGACAAGTGCATCTGAAATACGGCGGACAGATCATCGAATGCACCCATTTCAGCCATGTCTACCTTCCGTCCGAAATTCTCTTCAGCCGGTGTCCCGATATAGACAATCTTACCTTTCCAGTAAGGTTTGGTGCTCATTAAGGCTGCACAGGCAGCAAAGGTACTGGCAGCAATCCAGTTGTGTCCGCAGGCATGCGCCATCTCATCATGATTGGGACCATATCCCCTTAAGGCATCATATTCAGCCAGGAAGCCTATAGCCGGGCCGTCATCTTCACCGAATTCACAGCGAAAAGCCGTCTCCAGACCCATATATGGATAAGTCACCTCAAATCCCAACTTCTTCATCTGTTCTACCAGATATGCAGATGATATGTATTCTTCATCCCCCATTTCAGGATGACAAAATATGTAGTCGCAAATTTCTTCAAACCATTTTGCCTGTTTTGTCTCTCCCTGAAAAGCCATTTCTTTTAATGTTTCGATATTCTTAATTTCCATTTTTATATAGAAAGGCAGACTTTTTATGTCTACCTTAGCCCCCATCATTGAATTAATATACTTTTTTCTGAATAATAATACCACTCCAGCGACACAATGTCAATTCCCATTTTCCAGTTCTTCCACATCCTGTATGGCTTTACAGACCATCTCCTGAGTTACCGGATAAGGAATATGTTCCATATCCGGCCCCGATGCAATCTCTTGCAGTACCCGCTTTTGCATATCCCCCTGAAGACTGATGCCCATCTGCCCCAGCGTAACCGGGATACCCATGACCTTCAGAAGGCTTCTCACCTCCTGCACTGTTTCCGCCCTGCCATCCAGCATCAGCTGAATCAGCACACCATAGGCCACCAGATCGCCGTGGAGATAGCGTTCTTCCAACCCGGGGATCAGATTCAATCCATAACATACCGAATGTGCCACCGCACAGTTATAACAGTCTTCCACCATATGGGATACCAGACCGGTATTGACCACAATGGTTAGTACCACCTGTTCAAATGCAGAACCAGGCACTCCTGCTGCCCGCTCATCCAGAGCCGCTTTGGCATAGGTAAGAATCCGCTCATAGCAAAGATTGCTGATCTCCCGTCCCAGGGCTGAATGATAATCCAGTTCATCGCCTCTGGCCGAGAAATGACATTCAAAATATTTGGCTATCGTATCTCCCATGCCGGCTCGTAAATATTGAGCAGGGGCATGAATCATAATATCCGTATTCATAAAACAATGAACCGCCGGTCTCTCAAAGTAATAAAAGCTGTCAAAGCTGTTATCCAGGCGGTAAACCACCGACAGCGCCGCCATCGGTGCACAGTTGGATGCAATTGTTGGAAATGTAAACACCGGAATCCCCAATTCCCATGCCACGCCCTTAGCCGTATCAATGGCCTTTCCGCCGCCCATGCCGAAAATCATATGAATATCGGCTTGCTTATATAGATCACGCAGTTCATGAATCCTCTCATACGTGCACTCGGTCCCGTATATCACCGTATCTACCAGTATCAGTTCGGAACCACAGTCCTGCAGCGCATCCACCAGCATCTGCCGGCCTTTCGCCAGTCCTGTCTTACCTCCGATCAGCAGCACCCGGGTACCGCTGGGCCGGCAGTAACGGTCCGCCTCCTGATAGCAGTCTTCTCCAATACTATAACCTGCAAACAATTTTGTTATTGTCTCCATAGTTATTCGTCTCCTTCTTGCTGATCTGTCCTGATATCCAGTTTTTCTCTTCGGTATTGTTCCAGTAATACACAACTGGCGTCAAATTTTTGCTGTTCGGTTTCGGTCAGCTGCAATGGGATGATTTCAGGAGAACCATCAGCACCGACAATCGCCGGCATACTGGTATAGATCACCGGGCTATCCGGGGTGCGCCGGTACGGCACAGAACATGGCATAACCTGGCGGCTGTCCCTTAAAATAGCCTTGATCACTTCGGCGGCTGCCGCGCCAATGCCATATTCAGTACTCCCTTTACCTTTGACAATTGCCCATCCCGCCTCAGTCGTACTGGTCTCAATGGCTTTTTTATTAAGGTGTTGATATTTATCCGGAGTTATTTTAATTAAGTCTTCAAGGAAACGGCCGCCAATGCGGACCTGTGACCAGATCTGCACCTGACTGTCCCCATGCTCACCAATACAGAACGCCTCCACTCCGGCCGGGGCAATTCCCAACGCCTGTCCGATCCGGACACGAAAACGAGCCGAATCCAGAGCCGTTCCGGTTCCTATCACGGGATGTTCTGTCTTCATCGATGCATATAATGCAATCAGATCGCAGGGATTCGTAATGGATACGATCGTCCCGTTAAAACCGGACCGGTTGATGTGTGGCAGAATCTCATCGATAATATCCAGTGCATTATCCAGCTCCTCTAATCTGTCTTCGTGAAAAATATTGCCGCTGGCACTGATAACACAGATCCGGGCATCTTTCACATCTTCATAACCGCCTGCACGGATCAGCACTTCCTTTCCAACATAAACAGCTCTGTCCTGCAGATCAACGGCATGGGCCCAGGCCTTTTCTTTGTTTTTGTCGATCAGGATGATTTCTTCACAGATATCCGCCATTGCCAGGGCGCTGGCAACATGTGCACCCACATGACCTGCACCAATAATTACAACTCTTCTTTTGTCCATATGTATTCTTGCCTTTACTTTTTAAATTTAAATATTATTGTAACATTTCTCCTAAATGGCTGCAAGCATTTCTATGACATCATTGCCCTTCATTGTGATACTCAATCACTTCTTCTATTTTGCATTCCAGAATGCCGCATAGCATGTCAAGGGTATGGGTAGAAACATGTACGTTATGTTTTAGCCGGTTCAGCTGACCGGAGCTTACACCATACTGGTGTATTAACTTGTATTGACTGATTCTCTTTTCTTTCATAGTCCTCCACAGTGGATTATATGTAATCACTAACAAGCTACCCCCTTTCTTATATCTGGATATTATCGTACCGCAAGCTTGCCAAACAATCCCCCACCGCTTTCCTGAGTATGTTCTTTCTGCAATACCATAATTTGGAGTAGCAAATTTTTATGATTCGAATTTTCGGCTGTTATATCCCATATATTGTTTTGGGGTGCTCTCATGAAATCATGTGAATTAGTAGCAACAATTACTGCTATTGCCTGCTGCATTGCGGAAAATAAATCAGCTGAAGAACTGGAGTTTATCAGTGCGTTTTTAACTCAGCTGGGAGATACACTGGCGACTATTTCTGCAGCAGAAGCATTATGTCAGGGCGAGGAGTAAACACTTATAACAAACGGAGGCAACAGGAAAAGCTGCCTGGGATGAATACTGCTTACATACAACATCGCAGTGTTCATCCCAGACAGCTATCCGGTCGCCATATGACTCCATGTATTTGTTATTATGTATCCAACAATAATCCGCATTTATCCATATGGCTGCTCTTGTCGTTCCTCAATTTCGATCCAGTTCCCTGAATAGTACCACTCCACCAGCATTTTCCTGAATTCTTTACGCTCATCATTTGTTCCGTACAGGCATCGTTCGATTGCATAATGGTAGGCTTCGTGCATGTCAACAAAAACACCTGCTTCCGGTCCGATCCCCTGGTAACCCGACATTTACTTATCCTCCTGGCGGGATGGCAATCGTTCAATCAGAGGTACGATTTCCTGCTGTTTTAAATAGTTATACAAAAACAACCGCCCCCGATGAGTCCAGTAAGTGTGTTCTTTGGCATGGATGTTTTCTGTTGATCCTGGGTAATTATGCGTCTTCCCTTTCATATAGCCCTGGCCCTGATACCTGGCATACAGGACCCAGAGTTTTCCCTGTTTATACTGAATTCCCAGTTCATTTAACAGCTTATTAAAGCTGCGGGCGGACATCCCATAGTCCTTTGCAATGACCGTTGCAGAAATGAGATCCTCACACTGCAGCACCAGATCATAATAAGCGGCCTTAGGCTGCTGTTCTGTTATGACATCCTGCAAAACCTGTGCCAGGTATTTGCTGACTTCTTTTCCCTTTGGCGTTCTGCCTGCAACCGCAAGATACTGTGCCATGTGGAAACTCAGCTGATAATCCTCCGGATCAGTCCCAGTCATATAGTCACTTGCTGAATCAAACAAATCTTTATACTTTGAAAACCATGCTGAAAATACCTGTTTGATTCCGATCACCTGATGTAATTCTTTTGCCGAAACAGTGAATGTGTTAAGATTTACCTGAAGCTGGATTTTATCAGTCAATATTCATCCTCCTGTTGTCCTGATATAGGCTTACTATCAGGATATTCAGGTGGACGAGGGGTGGTGCAGATAGTCGCAAAGGAAGGTGAGATACTTTCTTATTTTATCAGCGCAGCAAGTCTTTGCGGCTAATGTATTTGGTGTGGAGCAGTTCGTGGGAACGATTGCTCAATGGGGATCCCAGATGGTTCTCATATAATACCTTTACATAAGGATTCTCGTGGGATTTGCGGATTGGGAGGTTCTGGTCTTCGCGGTAAATGGCATCTCTTCTGGCCTGCAGCTTCTTTCTGGTGGTTGGGGCATTGCCGCCGCCACCGATGCAGCCGCCGGGGCATGACATTACCTCGATGAAGTGATAATCGGCCTGGCCTTCACGCATCCGCTTAAGCAGCTGCTTTGCATTGGCAAGCCCATGAACTACTGCCACCTTGACTTCCAGGTCCCCTACCTGTATGGCCGCTTCTTTTAGTCCTTCGAATCCGCGCACCTGGTGAAAATCGAGCTGCTGCAGTGTTTCACCGGTCACGACTTCATACACAGTCCGTAAGGCTGCTTCCATTACTCCGCCGGTGATTCCGAATATCTGTGCGGCGCCGCTGCCCAGGCCAAATGGTGCATCGAAAGGCTTATCTTCGAGATTTTCAAAATCAATACCGGCTGACCGGATCATTTTGGCCAACTCCTGCACGGTGATAACAATATCTACATCATCTTTCATTTCAGGACGCTGACATTCAAATTTTTTTGCAGTACATGGCATCACCGATACACTGCACAGTTTCTCACTGGGAATCCCTTCCTGCTTGGCAAACACATGTTTAATAACGCTGCCAAACATCTGCTGCGGGGATTTGGCCGTGGACAAGTTGCCAATATATTCCGGGGCATAGGTTTCGCAATATTTTACCCAGGCCGGGCAGCAGGAGGTAAGAAGCGGCAAGGTTCCACCTTCATTCAGACGTTTTAAAAACTCGCTTCCTTCTTCCATAATAGTTAAATCCGCGGTGAAATCAGAGTCAAAAACTTTGTAGAATCCGATCTTTTTCAATGCATGAACAATTTTTCCTGTAGTCACCGTACCCGGCCTGGCTCCCAGGGATTCGGCCAGAGTAATCCGAACGGATGGAGCCATCTGAATCACCATTGTCTTTCCGGCTGCGATATTATCATATACCTTCCGGGTATCGTCCCGGATGGACAATGCACCAACCGGGCATACCTGAACACACTGGCCGCAGTTCACACAGGTGGTATCGGTCAATGACTTTCCGTAGGGTGGTACAATTACCGTATGGAAGCCCCGGTTTTCCTTTGCCATCACCCCAATCTCCTGAACCTGGCCGCACATTTCCATGCAGCGTCCGCAGAGAATACACTTGCTCATATCGCGGGTAATCGAATGGGAAGATGTATCGGCAGCTGCTTTCCGCACCAGCAGCTGATAGCGGTTTTCTTCATTCATATTCAGATCCTGCGCTGTTTTCTGCAGTTCACAGCTTCCGTTTTTGGAACAAATCAGGCAATTCTGCGGGTGTCTGGCGAGAATCAGTTCCATGATGTTTTTTCTGGCCTTTAATACCTTGGGGGAAGCCGTCCGGACCACCATACCATCTTCCGCCGGAGTATTGCAGGCGGTCGGGAGCTGTTTTAGACCTTCCACCTCTACCACGCAGATCCGGCACACTGCCTTGATCGCCTGGTCTTCATGGTGGCACAGGGTGGGGATATGTACATTTAGTTTTCTGGCTGCTTCCAGGATCGTAGTCCCTTCCTCTACCTGAATGGATTCTCCATCAATAATCAGCTGTAACATCTGCATATCCTCCTTCCTGACCGCATACCGGACAGTAATCCTTGTCGATATGATGCAAGTAACATGAATGAAAGTTCTGAATGCTGCTGGTCACCGGAACCACGGCCGAATGACCCAGTCCGCACAAAGCCGTCAGCCTCATTGTCTCCGCCAGATCATCAATTGTCTCCAGATCGCGAATGCTGCCTCTGCCCTCGGCAATCTGACCAACCAGCTGATACAATCTGGTACCGCCTTCACGGCAGGGCGTACATTTGCCGCAGGACTCGTCCCTGAAGAAATCGAGGTTATTCCGCACGATATCCAGTATACAATTCCTGTCATCAATCACCAGTATCGTTCCGCAGCCCAGACGCCCGCCGGAGGCACCGACTGCATCAATGTCCAGGGTCATATCAATCTGGTCGGCGTTGATAATAGCACCGGAAGCACCACCAGTCTGAACCGCCAGCAGCTGCCGCCCTTCTTCAATCCCGCCGCAGACTTCATAAATCAGCTCTTTTAAATTAATACCCATGGGAAATTCATATACCCCGCGTTTGTTTACATTGCCGCATACGGTAAATAATTTAGTACCGGGACTGTTTGCTGTACCAATGCTGCGGTACCATTCGGCACCGTGCTGGAATATCGGTGGTATATTGGCCAGGGTTTCCACATTGTTGAGTACTGTCGGCTTGCCGAAGAGGCCTTTCACACCTGGAAACGGCGGACGGTATCTTGGCTCTCCCCGCTTGCCCTCAATCGACTCAAACAGCGCCGTTTCTTCCCCGCATACATAAGCACCGGCACCAGAACGCAGCTTGATTTCAAAATCAAAACCGCTTCCCATAATGTCTTTACCAAGGCAATTGCATTCGATCGAACTTTTAATTGCCGCTTCCAGAATCGGAAGCAAATAAGAGTATTCGGCTCGCAGATAAATAAATCCCACATGAGCATTAACAGCCCGGCCGGCAATCGCCATGCCTTCCAGAATCGAACACGGATCGGAGCTTAAGAGAATCCGGTCCTTATTGGTTCCCGGCTCACCTTCGTCCGCATTGCATACAATATATTTCACATCGCCCGGTGCATCATAGGCAAACTGTAATTTGCGGTAAGTAGGAAATCCCGCTCCGCCTCGTCCCCGAAGACCCGCCTGCTGCAATTCTTCAATAATCTCAATCCCGCTCATTGCCAATGCTTTTCTAAGTGCCTCATAACCACCCTGGGCAATATACTCACGCGCGCTGCCCGGTTCAATCCGCCCCCGGTTGCGCAGCAGTACTAATGTCTCTTTCATAGCTGAGCATCCTCCCTGATATATTTTTTGATAATGTTTCGGATACTCTCGACTGTCAGGTTCCCATAAGTACGGTCATTGATCATGATCGCCGGTGATATCTCGCACATTCCCAGACAAGGACAATACTCCAGCGTAAACCGGTTATCTTCGGTTGTCTCTCCCATCCTGATATGCAGCATTTCTTCCAGTGCCCTCACAATCTCTCTGGCTCCTTTCACATGACAAGGGGCACTCTTGCACATCCGGATAATGTATTTCCCTCTTGGCTTGACCGACAGCATGGCATAGAATGTAATAAAACTGTATACCTGCGTCTGGGGAATTTCCATCTCTCTGGCGATGACCGCTGCCACCGCTTCCGAGAAAGCAGGTACAATCTGCTGTGCCTGGATAATCACTTTCATTAGCATCTCCGGCCGACCCTTATACCGGGAAGCAATTTCCGCGACCTGTACCAGCTTAGATGAAGCCGTTTTGTAACTGTAAGACTTTTCTACCCTCATACACTTCTCTCCTCCTGAATAATGGTGATATCTTAACACTCTTATAAATATCTGTCAATTTAAATTATTTTCTTAACAAGCACGTTTATTTATCTTCAATCCGGTTTCTTTTTTAACATGATTGTTAATCGTCTGACATTATCTCGGAGGACGCAATTTCCTATGAAATAAAAAAGTCCCAGGGGTTACTATTCATAATTTGCCAATAGTAATCCCTGGAGGCATAATTGTTTATACGTCCTATAATATTTGATTAAAACAAACGTTCAATTTTATTCACGATTGCCAGTGCCTTTTTCATATTATGTTTACCTTCCATTTTATTAAACAACACCTGTTCTTATGAAAGAAGGCGCTTTCACCAATATACTATCGAACAGTACTCTGACCCAGTCATCCGTATATTGAATGGCCAGGTTGGTCAGCATAGCAGTGATTCCATGCACGGCAGACCATAAGGCGATCAGGTTCCTTTTATACTCCTGCTCCGGCATCTTTAAAAGCCCAAATGCCTGATACGCTGCATCCCGGAACACAGCAAAAGGTTCAGCAGTACTAGCTTGTTAGGATTGATTTGTTTTCTCCTTAGTGGTATGATTAAAAAATAAAGTCAAAAAGGGGTTAGGAGGATTCATATTGTCTGACGCAAAAACAAAGGGGTTAAGCTCGAATGTTTTAAAGGCCATAGCAATGACGGCAATGACAATAGACCATTTTACAGCTGTCATCTTTCCTGCTTATCCCAAAAGTATTGCAATTATACTTCTGCACACAATCGGAAGATTAGCTGCACCAATTTTTTGGTTCTTTATTGCAGAAGGATATTTTCATACACGGAGTTTCAAAAAGTATTTTAAAAGAATACTAATATTTGCAGTCATTTCCCATTTTGCATATAATTTTGCATTCGGCATTCCATTCACCCCATTTAAAACCTCTGTATTTAATCAAACGAGTATTTATTTAGGATTTGCTATGGCTTTACTTGTGCTAAGGTTGCAAGACATGGATACTCCGATACTAAAACCATGGATAAAAACAATTATAACCACGATCTGCTACTTAGCTGCATTTCCCGCTGATTGGAGTACGCCCGGTACGTTGGTAATAGTATCCAATAGCAACAACAGGGGCAACTTCAAAAAGCAGATGACAAAAATGCTACTTTACATAGCTGTATACGCTTTTGTTTACTTTCTGTTCGTTGATAAAGTGTATGGACTTTTACAAATGACAGTAGCTTTATCAATTCCCTTATTAAATAGATACAATGGTGAACGGGGAAAAATGAAAGGGATGATGTGGATTTTCTATGTTTATTATCCTTTGCATTTAATTTTATGCGGAATTATACGCATTTTGCTCCATGGAAATGTTGGAGTTATGATTGGTGCGTAATCGTTATTGAAAAGCAAAGGAGGTAGCAATGACCCAAGGGCTTCCCTCCAATGCCGTTATTGCAAGGGCGGTTTTCCCGACATCTGAATTCATTATTCTGAAAGTGTTCCAGCCCATATATGAGCATGTTAATTTAGTCTTCGTTGCAAACACCGTTCACACCACATTCTTTTATAGAGCCTTCCATCCCTTTCCTCATTCTAATTTACAAATATTCCCTAAATAATATTTCTGAAAATGCTAATAATAGTATTGTGTTAATAACGACACAAAATTTTTTGGAGGTGAAGGCTAAATGGACAGCAATGCGGAAATAACAGTTAGCTGTTAGCAGATGTATTCGTTGTTAGCAGTCTAACTTCATGAAGCGAGAAATGTCCCAGATTTTTTGGGGCATTTTTCATTGCTGACTTTTTGCCAGATACGTATTTTTTCCATGGGTATCACTCTCTTTCATACACCGCCGATGTTGGGATTAAAAAGGGAGAAAAAGTCGATTACGCTATCATTCTTAATAATGACCCCGTTATTTTAATCGAAGCAAAATCTATTGATAAAAAATTAGATAGACAAGGCAAAGCCCCATATATTTGTCAGTTCTGCCTGTCCTTCAGCAAGTAAAACTGCGATTTCATTGGACGATTTGGTTCCATATCCACGCTTATTTTATGAACAAGGTGAACACAACGCTTTTTATTTTTCAGAGGAAATTCTCAGCACACTCGAATGTAGTTTGTGACCGAGCAACGCTGGTTCCCTGCAACAATGCCGCCTATGCACATTTTGTCCATAATTTCATACTATAGAATATAACAAACAAGGAGGTAAACATTATGTGTGATTCATACGAATATGGTAATGAATACAAAGGTCACGATAGAGACAAATGTTGTCGTGATAAAGACAAAGATCGTGATAAAGACAAATGTTGTCGTGATAAAGACAAAGATCGTGATAAAGACAAATGTTGTTGTGATAAAGACAAAGATCGCGATAAAGACAAATGCCGTGACTCATATGAAGCCGGATTCAAAGCTGGACGCGAAGAAGGCTGCAAAACCGGCTGTGAAGAAGGCTATAATAAGGGATTCGAAGACGGCCGCAACAGTTGCTGTAGATGTTCCTGAAAATCATCTTGTGACTGCCTGACTAGGGATTAATATAAATAATATCACCCGTTGTAAGCATGCTTGCACGGGTGATTTCTTTAATCGTGCTAAGCTGTGTTGTGATAAACTATAATTGTAACACCTGCCTAAGCAAACCAACGGTTCATATGGCATGTAACTTGTAAACTCACGCTAGAGTGTGTAAAAGAAATCAGTGACAAAGCTAAAACTTGTCCAAATTACGGATGTCCCATAGAAAACATTGCTCAAATGTATATCGGCATGTATTGGAGGAAAAAACTTCGGAGATGAATAAGAAAGTAAATGACCATTTCGCAAAGCTATACAACACGAAATGCAACACAAATTAAAAAAGTACCGCAAACACGGTACTTTTAGCGTGCGGGTAACAGGACTTGAACCTGCACGGTCTCCCACCAGAACCTAAATCTGGCGCGTCTGCCAATTCCGCCATACCCGCATGAAACCTTATAAATCAAGCACCTTTATATATGTGCAGGATTTTTAATATACGCAACAGATTATAACTTTATCTGAGTCTTTCGCGCTTAAATATATTAACATTAGAAATCCTTGTTGTCAATAATGAAAAACTGTTTTCATCCGACAATTTGCCATGAACAAGCAAGAAATACCATTTTGGTATTGACATTGAAGGCTGCCGTAAAATATTTTCATTTTACGGCAGCCATAGAGGGATATTTCTATTAACGACTTTCTATTAATATGCGATTGTCCAGCCTGAAGACTCTGCAAGATCTTTGGCAAAACCATCCAGCGCTTCCTGTGCCGTCTTTTCGCCTGCGACAGCACGTTTGATTGAATCTCTGTATTCGTTGTCCTTATAATTTCTCCAGGAAGAGCTTTCATCTACCATAAATGTATCCAGGACATAGTTGGCTTCATTCTGAATGATGACAAAGTCTTCTTTCGCTTTCTCTGATTCTGGCGTGTAGCTGATGTCGTTCATAACAGATAAGCCTTTGTGAAGCTGCAGGTACTCGGTGTAATGCTCATCTTCATACAGCCACTGGATAAACTGCTGGGCAAGTTCCTGATTCTTTGCGTTCTGCGGAATGGCAAGTGCTGCACCACCGATAATAGCGGACTGGCTGGTACTTCCCTTTGGCGATGGCATAACGCCGAAGTCAAACTTGGAAATCTCAGTGGTAAAGGCATTATAGTTCCATGAGCCGGAAAGCAGGATAGCGGCATCTCCGTTCTTAAAGTATTCAGCCGGATTATCGGTGGTTCCGCCAGCCCAGATTGCCTTGGGCATTACTTCATTGTTGGCCTGGATGAAACGTTCCAGTGTTTTGACATTTTCAGGGCTGTTTACCGTTATCTTAAAGCTGTCGCCGTCCTGTTCAACGAGGGAACCGCCATTGGCGTACATCAGGATGTCATAACGTGCTCTTGAAACGTCGGAGGCAAAACCGTATCTTACATTCGAGTTTTCCTGCAGGATTGCAGCATTCTCGTATAACTCATCCCAGGTCCAGGGATTTTCAATCGTGGGTGCTTCTATGCCGGCTTCAGCAAAGGCATCTTTATTGTAGAAAATGCAGGTGGTTGTAAATTGTTCCGTGATACCGGTAATCGCTTCGGAAGAATAGGATTTACCGACAATCTTCAGGGCGGACTGGTTGAATTTAGACAGATCCACCACGGAATCCATATTTACAAATTCATCCGGGTACAGCTGATGAAGGAAGGTTGTCGATATCAGATCAGGAAGATCCTTATTCTTTGCCATGGAAGGGAATTTACTTCTCATGTCATCGTGGGAAATCACAATTTTTTTCACTTCATTTCCTGATTCCGCTGCCCAATTGTTCAGCGCGTTTCCCAGTGCATCCTGCTCACCGGGCTCCTCTGAAAGCATTACCTGAAGGGTCTGGCCGGTAATTGGGCCGGAGTTTTCAGCGGTACTCTGCCCGCTGTTGGTTGCTGTGCCACCACATGCTGCCAGCGAAACGGCCGCCATAGATATTGCAACCACACCAGTCAGGGATTTTACAAATCTTTTTTTCATAATTAAATTCCTCCTTTTATTTTTTATAATAACATGCTCTTTACCATTGGTATACCTAAAAATTTTTGTTTTCAGCTGTACTGCAGCCGGATCGTCTTGATTTCG
>JBOFYZ010000137.1:0-1180 GCA_051654925.1 Lachnospiraceae bacterium
AAAACCAAGGGTTTGCGGCTTTACTTATGTGAAAGGGTATTAACAAAAAGAAAGAGGGACTGGAAGTTACCAAAAAAAATGCCGCCATATCTGGCGGCACATAACCGGTACTGTTTTCCGGCATTTTTTGGACAAAGACTTAGCGTTTATAATCGTATTTTTTAAACAGTACCATGCAGCTTATAAAGCTGATAACTGATATAAGAGCGGCTATCCACCATGCTGTCTGCCATTTTCCGACAGATCCTAATAATACGCCGGTGACAAATGGCGCGATAGGATTACTTATAGTGCTTGCACTTGAGCAGAATGAGGTTCCGGCAACTGCGTCCTCAGGCGGATAAACATAATTAATGACCGGCCAGAGCGCACCGCTGGCCCAGGAAGAACCGGCAACTAAAAGCCCTGCGAAAGCAGTATAAATAATAAATCCTTTATCTGCCGCCATTGGAAGAATTATGGAGGCAAAGACGGCAATAATATATCCAAAGCTTAAAACCAGGCATCTCGACCGGAATTTCTTTTTGCTTATGACATAAAGCTTATCGGAGACTAATCCGGCAATTATTGATGTTACAACAGTAATGATTGATATCAGGAACATCAGATTTCCCGACTGAGAGTAGTTATACTTTAAATAAGAAGAATATAACGGCAAAACCATTACGGCCTGGCTCGTCCAGCTGGAACTGAGCGATGCCAGAATAACTGCCCAGGTAGCCGCCATTTTTGCAATTTTAACATACGAACCTTTTTCGGATTTGGGCTTGTTGCTTACACGCTTTTTCCGCTCCTCATTTTCTTCGGTGACGAATATTGCCGGACGCGCAAAGAACATACAAAAGACACCTATAATATAAAAGGATGGCTGCCAGCCAAAACCGGGGATCAGCCGGGCGGCAAGCCAGCCGCCCAAACCGCTTCCGGCAACAAAGCTCCCGTTAAAAAATGCGGTTGAAAAACCTGCATGTGCATTATCAACCCACATAAGGATAGCCGAAATATATAAAGGAAACGCGATTGCATTACAGCCCTGCATACCTTTTAATAAAAACAGTAAAGGTATACTGCCGGCATTTATGGCTGTTGGCAAAATAAATTGAGGTATAATCTGAAAACTGATCCCTAGAGCGATGGTTTTTTTAAGCCCCAGTCTGCGGTAAATTACATTAGATAAAAA
>JBOFYZ010000138.1:0-2728 GCA_051654925.1 Lachnospiraceae bacterium
TGACATCTGGCACTGCTTCTTTTTCGCTGTCTGGCTCTGCTTTTGTTTACATCATCCCCATCCCGCCAGCTCCTGCTGGCATTGCCGGGGTTTCTTCTTTTATATTAGCAACTACAGACTCGGTTGTCAATAAGGTAGATGCAACACTGGTTGCATTCTGCAATGCACTTCTGGTTACCTTGGCAGGATCAAGGATTCCTGCTTTTACCATATCAACGTATTCTTCTTTATATGCATCAAATCCGCTTCCTACAGCAGATTCTTTCACTTTATTGATGATTACGGAACCTTCCATACCAGCATTGGCAACAATGTGGTACAATGGTGCTTCGAGTGCTTTCATGATGATCTTGGCACCGGTTTTTTCATCGCCTTCAAGGGCATCTACAACTGCCTGAACTTCTTTGGTCGCGTGAATGTATGCGGAACCGCCGCCTGCGATGATGCCTTCTTCTACTGCTGCTCTGGTTGCTGCCAGGGCATCTTCCATACGCAGTTTTGCTTCTTTCATCTCAGTTTCGGTTGCTGCACCGACACGGATTACAGCTACTCCGCCTGCCAGTTTGGCAAGTCTTTCCTGTAATTTCTCACGGTCAAAGTCTGAAGTGGTTTCTTCAATCTGAGAGCGGATCTGTGCTACTCTTGCATTGATTTCTGCTTTATCACCATATCCGTCTACAATGATTGTATTTTCTTTCTGGACTTTTACGGATTTTGCACGGCCCAGCTGATCCATGGTTGTCTCTTTTAAATCCAGTCCCAGTTCTTCGGAGATAACGGTACCGCCGGTCAGGATTGCCAGATCTTTTAACATTTCTTTTCTTCTGTCACCATATCCCGGTGCCTTTACACCAACGACTGAGAATGTTCCTCTTAATTTATTAACAATTAAAGTGGTCAAAGCTTCACCTTCAATGTCTTCTGCTACGATCAGCAGACGGGAGCCGGACTGTACAATCTGCTCCAGAACCGGGAGTATCTCCTGAATGTTAGAAATCTTCTTATCAGTAATCAGGATATACGGATCATCCAGATTTGCTTCCATTTTGTCCATATCGGTGCTCATATAAGCAGATACATAACCACGGTCAAACTGCATACCTTCTACCAGATCCAGCTCGGTCTCCATGGTCTTGGACTCCTCGATCGTGATAACACCGTCGTTAGAAACCTTTTCCATTGCATCTGCTACCATCTCGCCTACCGTATCATCAGAAGCAGAGATTGCGGCAACACGGGCAATCTGATCTTTGCCTTCGATTGGCTGACTCATACTGGCAATTGCATCTACCGCTACTGTAGTAGCTTTCTTCATACCTTTTCTTAAAACGATCGGGTTAGCGCCTGCGGCCAGATTCTTCATTCCTTCATTGATCATTGCCTGAGCCAGTACGGTTGCTGTTGTTGTACCGTCACCGGCTACATCGTTGGTCTTGGTTGCTACTTCTTTAACCAGCTGAGCTCCCATATTTTCAAATGCATCTTCCAGTTCGATCTCTTTTGCAATAGTTACACCATCGTTGGTGATCAGCGGAGCTCCGAAGGATTTATCCAGAACAACATTTCTGCCTTTCGGTCCAAGGGTTACTCTGACCGTATCTGCCAGCTGGTTTACACCGGATTCCAGAGCTTTTCTGGCCTCTACACCATATTTAATCTGCTTTGCCATAATTTCTTACCTCCAATATCAGTAGTTTTTATTTCATCTATTATGTTCTGTTTTATTCAATTACTGCCAGAATATCATTCTGCTTTACAACTACGAGTTTTTCATCCTCTATTTCTACGTCGGTTCCGGAATATTTGGAGTAGATTACTTTATCTCCTACTTTTACCTGCATGGTGATTTCTTTTCCGTCTACCATTCCTCCCGGACCTACCGCAACAACCTCAGCCTGCTGTGGTTTTTCTTTTGCCTGACCTGTCAATACGATACCAGACTTGGTGGTTTCCTCTGCTACCAGCTGCTTTAAAACAACCCGGTCAAATAATGGTACTAATTTCATGCTTGATTCCTCCTTGTATTCTTTTTTCAATCATGATATTCTTCCAATGAATACCGAATTTGATTCACAATACCATTTATACCACGCATTATTAGCACTGTCAAGTGTTGAGTGCTAATTTAATAAATTTTTTACAGTTATACCCTTTCTTTTTTGCCACATTCGTATTACAATATTCATAATGAAATTTAATTAAGATGAAAGGAGTGTAATTTATGGCAAAGAAAATATTTGGAAAGCTGGCCGCTTTAACTGTAGTCGCTGGTGCTGCTGTAGCCGGTATCTCTTATTTTAAGAAGTATCAATCATTCAACAAGGAGCTGGATGAAGATTTTCATGATTTTGAAGATGAGGATACTCCGGTTGCCGACAGCACCATGAACCGTAATTATGTATCTCTGAATGCTGATAAAGATGAACTGCTGGTCGCTGCCGGGGATATGCTTAACGCCGCTAAGGATGTAGCCGGTGCCGCTAAGAATGTCGTCAAAGATGCCGCCGCCATTGTTGTTGATACCACCAGAGAAGTAGTATCTGCCGCCAATGATACAGCTTCTTCCGCCAGGAATACAGCCGAAGACAAGGCTGAGGATCTTGCGGATGCTACCGAAGATTTGGTTGAGGATATCGTTGAAGATGTAACGGAAGCCGCTAAAGAAATTGCTGATCAGGCCTCTACCATCATTACTGAAGATGATTCTGAAACTGTGAATAATTAGTGA
>JBOFYZ010000139.1:0-3712 GCA_051654925.1 Lachnospiraceae bacterium
CAGAAGACACTACAACCTTGCCTGAAGAACCCTATACATACACAGTGGAAGAACTACGGCCTAGCAAACTGTCAGCAATTAATACTGCCTGTAATGCGGCTATCACGGCGGGGTGTGACGTCACCCTAACCGATGGCACAGTGGAGCATTATGGCCTGTCAGAGACCGACCAGATCAATCTAAGCGCAGCGGTGGCAGCCGTACAGGCCGGTGCAGTTGCATATCCATATCATGCAGATGGCGAACTATGCAGACTGTATCCGGCGGAGGATATCATACTGATCGGTACGACCGCAACCAGATATAAGCTATATCACACCACATATTGTAATCACTTGCGATCTTGGATTGGGCGAGTAGAAACGGTGGAAGAGCTGGAAAGCATTTATTACGGTGCAGAGCTGCCGGATGATCTGGCTGAAAATATGGCTGCTATCTTGGCGGCGGTAAGCGGGGGAGCGGATGAAACAGAAACTTAAATATGCAACTCTGCTGACGGCCGGCGGGGGAATATATGTAGCCATAGAATTGTTGTGGCGAGGGTATACACATTGGAGCATGTTCCTGTTAGGGGGAGCGTGCTTTGTTTTTTGCGGTTTGATCAATGAAATACTTCCTTGGACAATGCCGCTCTGGAAACAAGTATTAATCGGCGTTGCCATAGTCACTGCTCTGGAGTTTGTGACTGGTTGCATCGTTAATATGTGGCTGGGGTGGAATATCTGGGACTATAGCAAAATGCCGGGGAATATTCTTGGCCAGATCTGTCCGCAGTATATAGCGTTGTGGGTGCCACTAGTTACAGTAGCGATTATTTTGGATGACTGGTTACGGTATTGGTGGTCTAGGGAGAAACGACCGCATTACAGACTATTATAAGGAGACTTAGAATTATGAAAAGAGAATCAGCGTTATTATTACAAGGGATTATGGCGGCTTTTGGTGCTTATCTAAGCGCAAAACTGGGAGTATTGTTTCCGGTTCTATGTGTTCTGGCCGGAGCCATGATTCTGGACTATATCACCGGGATGTTGGCCAGTAGCGTGGAGGCACTGGAACATCCTGGGGATACTGCTTATGGATGGACGAGTAAGAAAGGTGCCAAAGGAATTATTAAGAAAGTTGGATACATGGCAGCGATCGCCGTGGCTATGGTAGTTGACTATGTACTTAACATTGCATCAGCAGAACTGGGGATTACTATCCCTGTGACGGCATTCTTCGGGCTATTGGTAGCGGTCTGGTATCTGCTTAACGAACTACTGTCGATTATCGAAAACGCTGGCAGAATGGGTGCAAACGTGCCGGAATGGCTACGGAAGTACATAGCGGTACTGCGGGATAAGATCGATAGCAAGGTAGAATAACGAGTTGCACCGGTGCAACAAACCAGGAGGGCGGGTGAACCGTCCTCTTTTTGATTTAAGGAGGAGCAATGAAACAATTACTATGTACCCTGATGCTGATCGTCAGCCTTACCGGAACGGCCGGAGCGCAGGAAACGGAATACCTGGGGCGGTTTCGCATCACACATTACTGCAGCTGCCGGATATGTAACGGCAAATGGACTGGCCAGCCGACCGCCGCCGGCACAGACTATGTGGAGGGGCGCACCGTGGCAGTTTATAAGCCGCAGATATCGTTAGGCAGTAAGATCCTGATCGGTGACCATGAGTACACGGCAGAAGATACCGGATCAGGAATCAAAGAAAACTGTATTGATATCTATGTATCCAGTCATCAGGGAGCACTAGAGCTGGGCGTTTATTATACCGATGTGTATTTAATCAAAGAATAGGAGGATTTTCATATGAAAACAAAATCAGAATTGGTAGCATGGTGTGAAAGTAAATTGGGAACCCCCTATGTCTACGGTGCCAAAGGGGCAGTACTAACGCAGTCGCAGATCAGTACCTGGGCGGCACTGTACCCATCCACGTTCACGACTTCTTACATAGCCAAGGCAAAGACATTTATCGGCCAGGCTTGTACGGACTGCTCCGGCTTGATTAGCTGGCTGACCGGCACGCTCCGGGGCAGCTCTAATTATAAGGACACTGCTGCCCAAACCGTGGCGATTGGTAAGCTGGATGAGTCCATGATCGGCTGGGCGCTGTGGAAGTCCGGTCATATCGGTGTATATATCGGCAACGGCTACTGCATCGAAGCGAAGGGCATTAATTACGGAACTATCAAGTCCAAGGTATCCGCTACGGCCTGGACGCACGTCCTAAAGCTGTGTGATATTGATTATGCGGACGAGGCGAACGTATCCAGCACTTACGAGATTGCCACCGGCACGACCGGTCTGACTATAACAGCATCATCCTTGTATGTCCGGGACTACCCCACGACCGGGGCGGTGGTGGATACTCTGATCAAAGGGACGGCTGTATACCCGACCGGCAAAGCGTTTGTTGACGGTGAAGCCTGGTTACAGATTCCGGCCGGATGGATATCTGGGAAATATGTAGAGGGATGGATTCAGGAAGCTGGCGATGCGTGGTGGTATGTAACGACGGGATATACATATCCGGTCGGAGTGGTGCAGGAGATCGGCGGCAGCTACTATGCTTTCGATAGGGATGGCTGGATGTTAACTGCTGATCGGGTGACGGATAGTGGGGCGATTGTGTAGATAGCAAATAGGCGGGTACCGACCACTCGGCACCCGCCTAAAACTCAATCTGATTTCATGTTGCATTTCGTGTTGCATAGCACTCCAAAATGCCGTTTTTTGCACCGAAATACCATATTTTTCACTGAAAGCAAAAATGCAAAAACCCAGTAAATATGCGGGTTCCGCGTAAATACTGGGTTTCTTTTTTAAGCAGATGACGGGAATCGAACCCGCCTCCTCAGCTTGGGAAGCTGATATTCTACCGATGAACTACATCTGCATCTATTACATTTTACTACTAAAATCCGAAAAAATCAACTTAACAAATAAAGAAATTTAAGATAAAATAATAATCATAAAAAACATGAGGAAAAGGAGTGCCAACATGAGACAAAGTACAATTACCCGTGATGATGCAGTTAAGCTGCTGCAGACATATAATAAAGAATCATTTCATATTCTACATGCCCTGACCGTGGAAGGCGTTATGCGCTGGTATGCAAACCAACTGGGATATCAGGAGGAGGAGGATTACTGGGGGATGACCGGATTGCTTCATGATATAGATTTCGAATTATATCCTGAGCAGCATTGCCAAAAAGCACCTGAGCTTCTCGGTGCAGCCGGTGTGGGGGAAGACATGATTCGATCCATCTGTTCGCATGGCTTTGGAATCTGCAGCCAGATCGAACCGGAACACGAGATGGAGAAGGTCTTGTTTGCTGCGGATGAGCTGACCGGACTGATTGGTGCGGCGGCTCGGATGCGACCGTCTAAGAGTACTCAGGATATGGAAGTGTCCAGCCTGAAGAAGAAATTCAAAGACAAGCGTTTTGCTGCCGGGTGTTCCCGCGATATCATCCGCCAGGGGGCGGAGAATCTTGGCTGGCCGCTCGAAGAGTTGATGGAGAAGACCATTCTGGCGATGCGCGCCTGTGAACAGGCCATCGACAAGCAGATGGAGACGTGAATTTCAAAACTAAATCCGGTATACAAGACTAACTCCTACATGTGTTAAAAAATCCGCATAAATGCAAAAGTTTTTCACCACTTACTACTCATTGCGTGATAAAATAAATTTAAATTTATAAA
>JBOFYZ010000140.1:0-32196 GCA_051654925.1 Lachnospiraceae bacterium
AGATTTTACCATATGTTGATATCTTCTTCTGTTCTGAGGATACCGCCAGATTGACATTTAAGAAGACAGGCACTGTCAGAGAGATGATGAAAAGCTTTACAGAAGAATACCCGATCTCTATCGTGGCGGCTACCCAGAGGACCGTACATAGTCCCAAACGCCATACCTTTGGATCCGTGATGTACGATGCCACAAAAGATATGTACTACGAAGAAGAGCCATATCGTGATATTGATGTGGTGGATCGGATCGGAAGCGGCGATGCCTATATTTCCGGAGCACTTTATGGATTACTCGCCAACGATTTTGACTGTGAGAAAGCGATCCGTTACGGCAATGCAACCAGTTCAGTAAAGAACACCATTCCAGGGGATCTGCCATCCTCGAACCTGGAAGAAATTGAAACTATAATCAAGGCGCACAACCAGACCGGCCACCAGAGTGAAATGGCAAGGTAAATATCAGGTGCTGCAAACAAAAAGGAGGGATCAGATATGGCAAAAGTAATGGGGAATGTAATCGTAGGTCAGTCAGGAGGACCAACTGCAGTCATCAATTCCAGTCTTGCAGGCGTATTCAAAACCGCCAGAGACCGCGGTGCCAAATGTGTCTATGGCATGCGTCACGGAGTACAGGGGCTTTTAGAAGAAAAAGTAGTGGATTTATCTGAACATATTAAGAGTGATCTGGATATTGACCTGTTAAAGAGAACACCGTCTTCGTATCTGGGTTCCTGCCGTTTCAAGCTTCCGGAGATTAAAGGAAATACAGAGATATACGATCATATATTTGCAATTCTGGATAAAATGCAAATAGAATATTTCTTTTATATCGGCGGCAACGACTCGATGGATACCATTAAAAAACTGTCTGATTACGCAATCTTAAATGGCAGCAACATCAAATTCATGGGAGTACCTAAAACCATCGATAATGACCTTGCCGTAACCGACCATACTCCGGGCTTTGGAAGTGCCGCCAAATACATAGCCTCCATTACCAAGGAGGTAATCCGCGACGGGCTTGTCTACGATCAGCAGAATGTCACACTGATAGAGATTATGGGCCGAAATGCCGGCTGGCTGACAGGTGCAGCAGCCCTGGCCAAATGTGAAGACTGCGAAGGCCCCGATCTGCTGTTTTTGCCGGAGATTACCTTTGATGCAGCAGCATTTATGAACAAGGTAGAAGCGCTCCACAAAACCAAAAAATCAGTAGTTATCGCCATTTCAGAAGGCGTTAAGGTGGCAGACGGACGTTATGTATGTGAACTGACAGACAATGTAGACTATGTCGATGCATTCGGCCACCGCCAGCTAACCGGTACGGCAAGATATCTGGCCGAAAAGATTTCCAAAGAAGTAGGCTGCAAGACCCGTGCAATTGAGTTCAACTCCCTGCAGCGCTGTGCATCCCACATTGTTGGCCGGGTAGACATTACCGAGGCATTCCAGGTCGGCGGAGCCGCAGTAAAGGCCGCTTTCGAAGGCGAAACCGGCAAAATGATCATCCTGAAGCGCATATCCGATGATCCATATCTGTGCGTGACAGATATTTACGACGTTCACAAGATCGCCAATGTAGAAAAGAAAGTCCCCCGCAACTGGATCAACGAAGCCGGCGACTACGTCACTCAGGAATTTATCAACTACGTAAGACCTCTGATCCAGGCCGAGCTGACTCCGATGATGGTAGATGGTTTGCCGAGGCATTTGAGGTTGGAAGCTGAAGTTGCTGTAGATTAGAAATTATTGAGAAATATTTGCTCTGAAAATTTATTGACAAATGAGTTTGCCTATGCTAACATATAAACAGGTTAGCAAAAGCTAACCAACATGTGAATATTCTATACATTTAACCTGAAAAGGTTCCTCCATCTGACCCGTGGAGGCTCATGACTCCTGCAAGACCGCTCTTATCCCCGCATACATAAGGGCGGTTTCTTGCACCTCCTAGGTTTTATAGTTTTTGAATTTTAGGTTATGCTATACATAATAAGACACAAGGAAAGGAGAACCGGAAGATGTCGGCAGAGATGATGCTCACATTCTTAAAAAACTGCACACAGGAAGAACGTTTGGGATTCCGGGTGGTAACACAGTGTGCGCCGGTATTAAAAGGAATCAAAGCATCGAATCTGATTACGGTCATGCCAGGAACCTGGCACCAGATCCGCAAGCATCTGAGTAAAAGCCGTGTCATATGCGTCCTGCTTTATGCAGATGCAGAACGAGAAGTATTATTTTTGTACCGATACGAAATGCTGGAGCAGCAGCTTGGACGGCCGGATGTACGCCGGTTTTTGATCAGGTATGGGTATCGGACTTTTGCAATTGGGGATGTGCTGGAACTTCTTGGAAAACGATATCAGCGTTACAAGGGAGCCCGGGCGGAATTTCCGCATGAACTTGGCGTTCTTTTGGAATATCCGGTGGCAGATGTGGAAGGATTTATTCTCAATCAGGGAAGGAACAGTCTGCTCTCAAAATACTGGAAGGTTTATCACGACCAGGAATATGCCGAGCGAGTATTCCAAATGTATGACGAAGCAAAAGAAACTGCCCTGAAAGAGATCGTAAAAGGATATTCGCTTGAGCGGGTAGCAGTATAGAACAATAAAAGGAGATTATTGAGATGAAAGACATTTACGTAGTTTACTGGAGCAGTACAGGAAACACCCAGGCAATGGCCGAGCTGGTAGCTGAAGGGGTAACAGAAGCAGGGGCAAATCCAAAAGTAGTAGAAGTTTCTGCGATGGACGTTGCTTTGCTGAAAGATGCAGACTGTTTCGCGCTTGGAGCATCCGCAATGGGCGCAGAAGTTCTCGATGATGAGATGGACAGCTTTGTAACAGAAGTAGAAGCATTCGCTGCCGGCAAAACAATTGGTCTGTTCGGTTCCTATGACTGGGGCGATGGCGAATGGATGCGTGACTGGGTCGGCCGCATGGAAAATGCCGGCGCTAAAGTGATCGGCGGAGAAGACGCAATCGTAAACATGGCTCCTGATGACGATGAAAAAATTAATGCATGTAAAGATCTGGGTAAAGATCTCGCAAAATAAATAAAGCTATAACAAAGAAGTTGCACACCGCTAATATCCATTTAGTAATGTGCAGCTTCTTTTTTATTAGTTGAATTTATTTGATTTTTTGGAAATATATGATAAGATAAAAAGAATAATGTCATACAAAAATACAATTTGGAGGTGACAGCCATATGAAAACTGTTTCGCGTGTGTCGATTGTACAGCAGGTTGTGGACAGCATGAAGGACTATATTGTACAAGTGGGGTTGGAAGTAGGGCAGAAGCTGCCTACAGAAAAAGAATGGTGCGAACGTCTGGGGGTGGGCCGGGGAACTGTCAGAGAGGCGTTTCGGGTGCTGGAGGCGAAAGGGCTGGTGGAGATCAAACCAGGGCGGGGGGCCTTTCTGGCTGGCCTTAAGGAGATGGAGCATCAGGATATTGTTGACTGGTTTATCAAGAATGAGGTTGAGCTGAAGGATTATATTGAGGTGCGCAGCGTTATTGAGCCGTTATGTGTCAGGATTGTTGCGCGTAAGGGGCAGGATGCTGAGCTTGAGCGGATTGAAAAGCTCCATCATCGTTTTGTCCGGGCGGTGAAGGAACAGAGCATTGCGGAAATGGCTAAATATGATGAACGGTTTCATCGCCAGATTGTGGAAAGCAGCAAAAACAGTATGCTGATCATGATTAATAAGCAGATTGACGAACGCATCCGGGATTTTCGCTATCGCACGTTTCAGGTGCCGCAGAATTCCCAAAATGCGATCAAAGCTCACCAGAATATCGTGAATGCGTTGAAAGCGCGGGATGAAGAGGTGGCGGAATTATATGCCCGCCGTCATATCCATCTGATTAATGTGGATATGGATGTGATTATCAAGAATTAAAAGTGAACAATTAAGGGGCTGTCGTACTAAAAAAGCCTGTGGACGCTGGCGGTGGCTGTGCTGCCTGTCCGTATTTCCTGCGGTTTCGGGCCGCAAGAGTCTCTAAAAGCAGAGAACTGCCGCTAAGTACAATGCCAGAAACGCCATAACTCGCTACGCTCAAACAATGGCCGTTTCTGGCATTAACGCGTCATTTCCCTGCTTTAAGAGACTCTGGCGGCCCTGCAAAGGCAGAAAATACGGACAGGCAGCACAGCCACCGCCAGCGTCCACAGGCTTTTTTAGTACGACAGCCCCCAGCGACATCCCCTTGTATCCCTATTTTTTGTAATAAAAACACAATCCAAAGAAAACTATTGACTAATAAATGGTAAATATGTATAATGAAATTACAAGAATGTATGACAACATACAATTTAAAAAAGGAATGATGTCATACAAAAATAAACAAAAGGAGAGGAATATTATGAGTATTATGAAGAGATTTGCAAAGGTCACCTTGGCAATGGGAACAATGCTGGCATTAGCTGGCTGCAGCGGTGGTGATGCTACGCCGACTACTACGGCTGCCCAGGAAGCAACTACAGCAGCAGAAGCAGCTCAAGCAGCTCAAGCAGCGGCTCCGGCAGCAAACGCTGGTGAGGGGATCAAGATTGGTGTTTCTGCTCCGGATTTGACCAATGTATTTTTCATTCAGATCAAAGATGCAATGGAAGCATCCTTAACCGGCGAGAATGATGAAATTATAATTCAGGATGCGGCCGGTGATCAGAATAAGCAGATGAATGACGTAGCTGATATGATTAACCAGGGCTGTGATGTGATCTGTATTTCTGCAATCAACTCCGAAGGTGTCCGGGCGACGCTGGAAGCCTGTAAAGAAGCCGGCATACCGGTCATAGCTTTTAACACTGCTGTTAAAAATCCGGAATTAGTAAAATGCACGGTTGTATCAGACAATAAAGCTGCCGGTAAAATGTGTGCCCAAGCATTGGCCGCCGCGTTGGACGGCAAGGGCAAGGTCGTGGAGATTACATATAGTACCACCGAGGTGTGTTATGATCGTCAGGCCGGTTTTGAAGAAGAGCTTACAAACTATCCGGAGATCGAAATTATCCAGACCAGGGACGTGGAAAAAGCAAAATCTGACTTCTCTCAGCCGGTTATGGTAGATTTCATCAATGCCAATCCGCAGATTGACGGAGTGTTCACGATCAATGATCCGACTGCTCGTGGAGCCATTGCTGCTTTAAAAGAAGCTGGTCGTCTGGAGCAGACCAAAGTAGTTGCTATTGATGGTTCAGATGAGGGCAAGAGCTTTATCAGAAATGGTGAGATGGTTGCTTCTGCCGCTCAGGATCCGGAAAATATCGGTAAGACCTGTGTGGAAATGGCCTACAAATTGATGAATGGTGAAACTGTAGAAGAAAAAGTAGTAGTGCCGATGTACATTATTACTGCTGATAACGTCGATAACTAAATATTAACGATTGACTCACAATACCGATTACAGAACAGGAGCAAATATGTCAAACGAGTATGTTTTTGAAATGAAAGATATTACCAAAACGTTTGGCCGTAATGTTGTCCTTAATGGAGTCAATATATCCATCAGGCCCGGCGAAGTCCGGGCTTTGATGGGAGAAAATGGCGCTGGAAAGTCGACACTGATGAAAATTCTCGGCGGAATTTACAGTGCGGATAACGGCAGCATTTATATTGATAATAAAGAGGTTGCCATTAAGAGTGTAGAAGATGCCAGAAGGTATGGAATCAGCTTTATCCATCAGGAGATCACGAATATTCCTGAAATGACAATTGCGGAGAATATGTTTTTAGGCCGTGAGCCGAAAAACAGTTTAAAAATGGTTGATTACGGACTTATGAACAAAAATGCCCAAAAAGCCCTGGATGTATTGGGACTGGGGCTTGATGCCGGCCGCCTGATTCGCGGCCTGTCGGTTGCCCAGCAGCAGATGATTGAGATTGCCAGAGCGATCAGTGAAGGAACCCAAATCCTGATTCTGGATGAGCCGACGGCATCCTTATCGCGCAGTGAGACCGACCATTTGTTTATGCAGATACAACGGTTGAAGGAATTGAGAGTAGCAATGATTTATATTTCCCATCGCATGGAAGAGACTTTTAAGGTTTGTGACACGGTAACTGTATTGCGCGATGGTGAATTTATTGGAACCAGGAATACAGCCGAGACAACGGAAAATGAATTGATCAGTATGATGGTTGGCCGCGAATTTGACAATCTGTACGGCAATGAACGGGTGATTGGCGGCGAGGTACTGTTGGAAGTGAAAAACCTGACTACTGCGAAGATTAATGATATAAGTTTTAATTTGCGAAGAGGTGAGATTTTGGGTTTTTCCGGTCTGGTGGGTGCCGGTCGAACCGAGCTTGCGTTAGCTTTATTTGGTATTGATAAGATCAGGGCGGGAACCGTTTTGTTAGAGGGGCAGGAAATTAAAATCAATAAACCGCAGGATGCGATTCGGGCGGGAATTGTTCTGGTGCCGGAGGAACGGAAAGAGCAGGGCCTTTTTTTAAGTCATAGTATTGCAACAAATCTGACCTTTCAGGTGCTGGATGAGTTTATCCGCAATCTGCGGGTGGAGTATAAAAAAGAAGCGGCGATTGTGGATGAGTTCAAGCAGAAGCTTTCGATTAAAATGGCTTCAACAGAACAGATTGCCGGCGAATTATCAGGCGGCAATCAACAGAAGGTGGTTATCTCTAAATGGCTGGCGGCGAAGCCGAAAATTCTGATTTTGGATGAACCGACCAGAGGTATTGATGTCGGAGCCAAAGCAGAGATATATAAACTGATGCATGCTCTGGCCGGTGAAGGGGTGTCGATTATCATGATATCCTCCGAACTGCCGGAGATTATCAATAACTCCAGCCGGATTGTGGTTATGCGGGAAGGAACCGTATCAGGAATTCTGGATCAGCAGGAAGCAGAAGCGTCGCAGGAAACAATTATGTCATACGCGGTAGGAGGAGAACAATATGTTAGCTGAAAATAAAGTAAACGAATCAGACAATCAGGCAGGTGCGGTCTGGAATACCAATCCTTTCCTGATCTGGCTGAAACGCAATCTGGCAGCGATGATAGCCCTGATGTTTCTGTGTGTGGTTTTGTCGGTCATGACGGAAACCTTTCTGGTTAAGAATAATTTGTTAAGCGTGCTGCGTCAGGTTTGTGTGAACTGTTTTATTGCCTTTGGGATTACCTGCGTCCTGATTTGTGGCGGCATTGATCTGTCGGTTGGTTCGGTGGTGGCGGCAGCCGGTGTTTTGGCGGTGCGCGGTGCCAATGCCGGAATGCCGGTGGTACTGTGCTTTGTATTGCCGATGGTGTTCGGTGCTGCAATCGGTTTTATGAATGGGTATATTATTTCCCATACAACGCTGCCGCCTTTTATTGTTACTTTGTCGATGCAGATTGTGGTCAGGGGAATTAGCTACATATTGACCGGTGGTCAGCCGGCGCAGTCCAATAACGAGGCTTTCAATCATATGGGAGTAGGCAGCAAATTCGGGATTCCGATTCCGGTACTGTTTGTCATCGGAGCCTTTGTAGTTCTTTATTTTATTATGAACCGGACCGCCTTTGGCAGGCATGTTTATGCTACCGGCGGCAATAAAGAAGCCGCGAATTATGCCGGTGTGAATACCAGGTGGATTCAGGTCAGGATTTTTATGATCAGCGGCATGATGGCGGCTCTGGCCGGGGTCGTGCTGGCGGCCCGTCTATACTCCGGTCAGCCATCGGTGGGTGAAGGTTTTGAGCGGGATGCGATTGCGGCCTCCGTATTGGGCGGCACCAGCTTTAACGGCGGGATTGGTACTCTTGGCGGAACAGTCATCGGTGTGCTCATTATCGGCGTTTTGAATAACGGTATGAACCTGTTAAAGATCAACAGCTATTGGCAGTATGTGGTTAAGGGCTGCGTTATTTTGGGCGCAGTATATGTTGATTATCTGAAAAAAAGAAAAACCTTAAAAAAATAATCGGAGGCTTGGGAATGATGGAAATTCAGGAATTAAAGAAAAAATGTACCGATGTCCGGCGCGACATCATTAATATGACGGCTGACGCCGCCAGTGGTCATCCAGGTGGTTCCTTGTCGGCCGTGGAGTTGATGGCGGGGCTGTTCTGGGGTCCGATGCGGGTTGATCCGCAGAGTCCCCAGGATGAGAACCGAGACCGGTTTGTTCTAAGTAAAGGTCATGCTGCCCCGTGTTACTATGCAATCCTTGGTGAAATGGGCTATTTTGATCCGCAGGAGTTTAAGAATTTTCGACAATTGCACAGCATTTTGCAGGGGCATCCCGATGCAAAAAAAACACCCGGCGTTGACGCTTCAACCGGTTCATTGGGGCAGGGGGTATCAATTGCAACCGGTATGGCATTAGCGGCCAAAGCCCAAAAAAAAGATATTAATGTCTATGCTTTGCTGGGCGATGGTGAATTACAGGAAGGCCAGGTGTGGGAAGCTTGTATGGCAGCAGCTCATTATCAGCTCGACAATCTGACGATTATGATTGATAATAACGGCCTGCAAATTGACGGCTCAAATGATGAGGTTATGGGTCTGGGGAATTTGAATGAGAAGTTTGGCGCGTTTGGTTTCCGGGTAGTTGAAGTCGCTGACGGTAATTGTCTGGAAGAAGTTCTTGCGGCATATGCAAAGGAGCCTGTACCAGGAAAACCGAACTGTATTATTGCCCATACCGTCAAAGGCAAAGGTATATCATTTATGGAAAATCGAGTCGGCTGGCACGGTAAAGCACCAAACGCCGAAGAACGAAAGCTGGCCCTGGCAGAATTGGAGGAAGCATAATGAGTGAGATGAAAGCAATCAGAGTAGCGTATGGTGAAGCGCTGCGGGAAATTGGTGAAACCCATAAAAATGTTGTTGTGCTGGATGCTGACCTGGCACATGCCACGATGACTGCCACCTTTGCGGGAAAATTTCCGGAGCGGTTCTTTAACGCCGGAATTGCCGAAGCCAACATGGTCAGCATGAGTGCCGGTATGTCAACGATGGGATATGTGCCATTTTGCAGTACCTTCGCCATATTTGGTGCCGGACGGGCCTATGAGCAGGTGCGTAACAGTGTGGCCTATCCGGGATTTAATGTCAAATTGGGAATGACCCATGCTGGGATCACTCTTGGTGAAGACGGCGGCAGCCATCAGGCAATTGAGGATATTGCACTGATGCGGGTTATTCCGGGGATGACAATCATTGTTCCGTGTGATGAAAAAGAGACTCACCGGGCAGTGAAGGCAGCCGTTGAAATGAATGGCCCGGTCTATCTGCGCCTGGCCCGTCTGCCCAGTCCGGTATTTGAAGAAGAGCATCCTTTTGTCATTGGTCAGGCAAATGTGCTTAAAGAGGGCCAGGATGCGGTTGTGTTCACCTGTGGTATTATGGTGGCGGCCGCATTAGAGTGTGCAGAGCGTCTGGCTGGCGAAGGTCATTCGGTAGCGGTTGTTAATATGCATACAATTAAGCCGGTTGACTGTGACTGTATTCTGGATTTTGCAAAATGCTGTAACAAAATATTTACTGTGGAGGAGCATAGCTCGATTGGCGGTCTGGGGGATGCCGTAGGCGAAGTCTTGTTAGAAAATCAATGTCATGTAAAGTTAAAAAAAATAGGGGTTCAGGATCGTTTCGGCCAGTCTGGCAAGCCGGATGAGCTATTGGCAGAATATGGTTTGAGTCCTGAACAAATTTACAACAGTATACGGGGGGAATTAATATGAAGATTGCATTGATCAATGAAAACAGCCAGGCGGCAAAAAATGAGATGATTTATGAAAATCTGAAAAAAGTAGTAGAGCCGATGGGGCATAATGTTTATAACTATGGTATGTATACGGCCGATGATGAAGTTCAGTTGACTTATGTTATGAACGGACTTCTGGCAGCGATTCTACTTAATTCCAGAGCCGCTGATTATGTAGTGACCGGCTGTGGCACTGGTGAGGGTGCGATGCTGGCCGCCAATGCGTTTCCGGGTGTCCTTTGCGGTCATATTGTGGATGCAGAGGATGCATATATGTTTGCTCAGATCAACGATGGAAATGCGATTGCCCTGCCATTTGCCAAAGGCTTTGGCTGGGGTGCAGAACTGACCTTGCAATATATTTTTGAAAAATTATTTGGCAGTGAGAGCGGTCAGGGCTATCCGAAAGATCGTGTGGTTCCGGAGCAGCGTAATAAGAAGATTCTGGATGGAATTAAGGAAATCACCCATAAAGACATGCTGACTATTTTAAAAGAAATAGATCAGGAGGTTTTAAAAACGGCTGTCAGCGGTAAGAGTTTTAAGGAGTACTTCTATGAAAACTGTCAGGTGCCGGAAATTGCCGATTATCTTCAGACGGTAGCTGTATAAAGCGTGAAAAAGGGAAGGACTGGATTGCCGCAGATGCGGCAGCGGTCCTTTTTTATTTCATAGGAAATTGCGTCCTATGAAATAAAAACCCTCCGGGGGATGCGCACTACGCGTTAAGGTAGATGGTTGCTGAAGCAACCGCGCTCCGGCGCGAGAATATGCCGAGGCACATGCTTTCTTTTAAAGGAAGAAAAAAGATGTCAGGCAAATTTTGCGGACCTTGTCATGAACCGACAGAAAGTATAAAAAATATAGGCGAAACTATTGACAATTTGCTTGTTTTAGAATATTATAATTAAGAAATTGATAATCAATATCAAATTAATATAGAATCAAAGGAAGGAGCGTATTTTATGCCATTAGCAATGTTGGGGCAGGGCGAAACCAGAGTTATCACTGATTTTCACGGTGCAGACGAAATGAAGCGTCACCTCCAGGATCTGGGCTTTATCAGAGGTGAAGAAGTCCGGGTGGTGGATGAAAATCCAGGCGGTATGATTTTAATGGTAAAAGGTGTAAAGATTGCATTAAACCGTGCACTGGCAAATAAGATAATAGTGGCAGACTGATACGTTTGCAGGAGGAAAAGAGATGACGCTGAGAGATTTAAAACCTGGTCAGCAGGGCGTTGTTGCAACAATCGGAACCACCGGCGCGATGAAACGTCGTATCATGGATATGGGGATTACCCCCGGCGTAGAGATCAAAGTCGTGAAGGTAGCACCACTTGGTGATCCGGTTGAAGTAACCGTAAGAGGGTATCAGTTGAGCTTGAGAAAAGACGAAGCACAGCAAATTGAGATGAAATAGGGCGGGGATAGCTTTACGGGTATGCGTCCCGCCTGAAAAACAGACCTATGATTAGCCTATGCTAACCATGAGCTGGAATTATTACCAGTATGTGGTTACAGGTGAAAGATGATGAGGAGAATAGAATATCATGAGTATGATAATTGCACTTGCAGGTAATCCAAACTGCGGTAAAACAACATTATTCAATGAATTAACAGGCGCCAAGCAGCATGTCGGCAACTGGCCTGGTGTAACCGTTGATAAGAAAGATGGTGTTTACAAAAAGAATAAGGAAGTTACAATACTGGATCTTCCGGGAACATATTCACTGTCCCCGTATTCGGCAGAAGAAATTGTTGCCCGTGACTATATTGTCAAGGAGAAACCAGATGCAGTCATTAATATTGTAGATGGTACCAGCATTGAGCGTAATCTATATCTGTCCATGCAGATTATGGAGACCCGGATTCCGATGGTAATTGCCATTAATATGATGGATGAAGTGGAAGCACGGGGGGATAAAATAGACTGTGCGAAACTGTCTGACGTCTTAGGTGTACCGGTAGTTCCGATTGTTGCAAGAAGCAACAAAGGATTAAAAGAGCTGATGGATGCTGCTGTTGCAGCAGCAAAGAAAAAACAGCCTACCGATAAGGTAGAACTGTTTGACAGCGATCTGGAGAGTACAATCGAAGCGATTGCAGATGTGCTGGGTGGGAATGATCCTCACGAAAGCTACTGGAAAGCGGTCAAACTGGTAGAAAATGACGAAGTAGTCGCTGCTACGATTGGAGCTGACAAAAAAGCTGCTGTTGCTGAACTGGTTGAAACGGCCAATAAAAATGCCGGTGGCGATGCGGAAGCCATGATTGCAGATTTTCGTTATAAATATATTGGCGGAGTTGTTGCCAAATGTGTAAAAAAGGCGCACAGAGGACATGTTGAGACTAAATCCGATAAGCTGGATAAGATTTTGACAAACCGTGTTCTGGCTCTTCCGATTTTTGCGGTAGTTATGTACATACTGTTTGCTTGTACCTTTAGTGAGAATTTCCTGTTTGTGGAAGAACTTCCAAGTCCCGGTATATTGCTGGCAGGTTTTGTAGAAGAAGGCTGGGGTGCGCTGACCGGTGTTCTGGAAGGTGTTTTGGAAAGTGCCGGTGCATCTGACTGGGTATTATCACTGGTCATCGATGGTGTAATGGAAGGTATCGGTGCAGTGGCGGGATTCCTGCCTTTGGTATTAGTGTTGTTCTTACTGTTATCCTTCCTGGAAGACAGTGGTTATATGGCGCGTGTAGCGTTTGTAATGGATCGTATTTTCCGTCATTTTGGACTGAGCGGACGTTCCTTTATCCCGATGCTGATGGGATTTGGTTGTTCGGTACCGGCACTGATGGCGTCCAGAACACTGGAAAGCGATAAGGACCGTAAGATCACTATGATGATCACACCATTCATGTCATGTGGAGCGAAACTGCCGATTTATGCAATGTTCGCCGCAACGCTGTTTGTCGATCAAAACCAGACAGCAATTATATTCTCTATTTATATGCTGGGTATTTTAGTTGCGATTATCTCAGCTTTGTTACTAAATAAATTTGTATTTAAGAGCGATGCTTCCAACTTTATTATGGAGCTGCCGCAGTATCGTCTGCCAACCCTGAAAAGTGTATTCATTCATGGCTGGGAGAAAGTAAAAGGCTTTGCCATCAAAGCAGGTACCATTATCTTTGCATCGACCGTGTTGATCTGGCTGCTGTCCAACTTCAATGCCGGTGGTATGTGTGATATGGAAGAAAGTTTCCTGGCATCGATTGGTAATGCGATTAAATGGATCTTTATCCCGCTGGGATTTGCAGACTGGAGAGCAGCTGTCGGTGTTGTAACCGGATGGATTGCAAAAGAGAACGTTGTTGCTACCTTCGGCCAGTTGTTTGCCGGTGCAAGTGATGAAGCAATTGAACTGATCAGTGCCGGAGAGCAGGGCTTGCCTGAGATCAAGGATGTCTTCAATCAGGTATCCGCATATTCCTATATGGCATTTAACCTGCTGTGTATGCCATGCTTTGCAGCGGTTGGTGCAATTAAAAGAGAGATGGGTTCCTGGAAATGGACGTTACGTGCGGTAGGATTCCAGATGTTGGCAGCGTATGTGGTTGCGCTGATTATCAATGTGGTAGGGAACCTGATTTTCTAAACGTAAAAATCAACATATTTTGAATCATAAGGAGGTACTTATGTCTGTCGAGGCAAAGAAAGATTTTATACTACAGGAACTGAAAAAAAATGGATGCAGAATTACGAATCAGAGACAGATTCTGATTGATATTATTCTCAGGGATGAATGCAGCTGTTGTAAGGAAATTTATTATCGCGCTGCTAAGGCAGACCCATCCATCGGTATGGCAACAGTATATCGTCTGGTTAAGACTTTAGAGGAAACCGGATTAATTAAACGGAAAAATATGTACCGGATTGACTGCGAAGGTGCAACTGCTTGAGCAGGACAGCCAATGCAGCCTGATAACGAAGAAGGTGGGGCTTCCTGAATGGACGTCCCGCTTTTTTGCTTCATAGGAAATTGCGTTCTATGCTGAAGCAGCCGCGCTTCGGCGCGAGAATGTGCCGAGGCACATTCTTTCTTGATTCAGACCGTGGAAATACTTTACTAAATAATGAAATTCGTTTATTATAAGATGATAGAGTTAATGATGTCAGGAGGATGTTTATGCAAGAATCAGGAGAGAATTATCTGGAAACAATCTTAATGCTGAAAGAAAAAAATGGTACCGTACGATCGATCGATATAGCCAGAGAAATGAACTTCAGTAAACCAAGCGTCAGCCGTGCTATGAGTATTTTACGGGAAGACGGCTTTATTACGATGGAACATTCCGGCGAGATTGAACTTACAGAAAAGGGGCGGGCCAAGGCTGATGAGATCTATGGACGCCACCAGCTGCTGACGAAATTCATCCAGCATATTGCTGGAGTGGATGAAGAGATGGCAGAGCGAAATGCCTGTCGTATGGAGCATATTCTGGATCAGGAAGTAGTGGATGGCATTCGTTCATTTTTAGAGGTACAAACCTGATCTTGGCTTTTGTACCCAAAATCGGATGTTCATCAATTTATTATAAAAGAAAAGAAGGTAATGATCAGTTATGACTAAAATTGATATTATTTCCGGGTTTCTAGGTGCCGGAAAAACAACGTTTATTAAAAAACTGCTGGAAGAGGCAATCTCCGGAGAGCAGGTGGTTTTGATTGAAAACGAGTTTGGAGAGATTGGCATTGACAGCGGATTTTTAAAAAATTCCGGTATCGAGATCCGTGAAATGAATTCAGGGTGTATCTGCTGTTCCCTGGTAGGAGATTTTGGTAAATCATTGGAAGAAGTCTTGACTAAATATCAGCCCGACCGTGTCATTATTGAGCCTTCTGGTGTTGGAAAGCTGTCTGATGTCATGAGTGCGGTGCGTGATGTGGCCATCAATTTGGAGGTTCGGTTAAACAGTGCCGTTACGGTTGTAGACGCAGCAAAATGTAAAATGTATATGAAGAATTTCGGTGAATTCTTCAATAATCAGATTGAGCATGCCGGAACTATTGTACTGAGCCGTACTGACGTCGCCGATGCAAAGAAGATTCAGCAGGATGTGGAATTGCTGCGCGGCCTGAATGAGAAGGCCTCTATTATCACAACTCCAATTGACAGCCTGAGTGGCCCGCAGCTGCTGGCATTGATTGAAAAACCAGATACGATGATGGTAGATCTGCTGGAGCAGGTCAAAGAAGATTATCATCACGGACATGACCATGGAGAGCACTGCGGCTGTGGCTGCCATGGGGATCATGACCATGATCATGGAGAGCATGACCATCACCACGAATGTCATGGACATCACCATGAAGAACATGACCACGATCATGAAGAGCATGAGCATCATCATGAGGGTGAACACTGCGGCTGTGGGCATGATCACGGCCATCATCATGGTCACGGTCATCAGGCTGACGAAGTATTCAGCAGCTGGGGAATGGAAACCATCGTACCATGCGATAAAGAAGAACTGAGTGCCATATTGGAAGAGATGGCATACGGCAATGCCTATGGCGATGTATTGCGGGCCAAAGGAATGCTGCCAGGAGAGAATCCCGGTGAGTGGTATTATTTTGACCTGGTACCTGAAGAGTATGAAGTCCGCAGCGGTATCCCGGACTATACCGGCAAGGTATGCGTGATCGGTGCAAATCTCAATGAAGAAAAATTAAATATCGCCTTTGGCAGAAGCTGAGAGTGGGAGTACGTATATGGGACCAATGATTGATGACGAAATTGTTCCGGTGTTTCTGATTAATGGATTTTTGGAAGCAGGAAAGACGGAATTTTTAAGTTTTACGATGGAGCAGGATTATTTTCATGCGAAAGGGAAGACCATACTGATCGTCTGTGAAGAAGGTGAGATCGAGTATGAGCAGGAGCTTCTTGACGAGACCAGGACCGAAGTGGTGCTGATCGACAGTCTGGAGGATATGACACCGGAGCACTTAAAAGAACTTGAGCTTGAGCATCAGCCGGAGCGGGTGATTATTGAATGGAACGGGATGTGGAATCAGGATGACTTGAAGCTGCCAAAAGAATGGACAATATATCAACAGGTTACAATCGTTGATATGTCATCGTTTGATCTGTATGTAAAAAACATGAAACCGCTGCTGTCGGCAATGGTCAGAAATACAGAGCTGATTATCTGTAACCGTTGTGACGGAATTGAAGATCTTGAAAAGTATAAACGGATGCTAAAGTCAATGAATACGAAATGTGATATTGTATTTGAGGATGAAGACGGCGAAATCAATGAGATTTCTGAAGAAGATCTGCCTTACGATCTGCAGGCAGACGTGGTGAAGATCTCACCGGAAGCTTATGGAATCTGGTATATTGACTGTATGGACAAGCCTGAGCGTTATATTGGAAAGACAGTAGAATTTACCGCGATGGTACTCAAGTCCCCCAACTTCCCCAAGAACTATTTTGTACCGGGACGTATGGCAATGACCTGCTGTGCGGATGATATGACCTTCCTCGGCTATATCTGTAAGGCCAGGGAGGCGCGAAATCTTGAGACAAAACAATGGGTACGGGTACGTGCCAGGATTGCGGTAGAATTCTGGCAGGATTATGAAGGAGAAGGACCAGTGTTGTATGCGGATGAGGTCGTGCCGGCAGATCCGATTGAAGAAGTGGTTCAGTTTAATTAGGATATTGAGTGGAGAATAGACGGGACATAGTAATAAAAGAGGGGGATTTTTGCGATTTGTATTTTCAATCGCAAAAATTTCCCTCTTTATCTCTGCAAGAAATCATTATTCAATCACAGTTCCAGCCTTTCCATGAATGCTGTCAACCGCTTTCTCTAAAGATGTGATAACAGCCCTGCGTCCGCTGCCGGCCTGTATAAATGCAGTAGCAGCCTGAATCTTGGGAAGCATGGAAGCGAACTCGAAATGTCCCTGGCTGATATACTTTTCTGCCTCAACCGTGGTCATATGCGACAACGGCTGTTCTTCCGGAGTTCCATAATTTAATGTTACATTATTAACGCTGGTAACGATCATAAGGACATCGGCATTGATTTCACGGGCAAGCAGGCCGCTGACCAGGTCCTTCTCAATTACGGCGCTGGCACCTTTTAAGTTGGGACCTTGCTCCATAACCGGGATTCCGCCGCCGCCGCAGGAGATTACCAGCTGATCGGCATCCATCAGGGCGCGGATTGCGTCGATTTCCACAATCGATACCGGAGTCGGTGCTGATACAATACGCTGGAAGCCTTTGCCGGGGATCTCGGTGATGTGATTGCCCTTTTCTTCTTCCAGGGCGGCTTCTTCCGCTGTCATATAGCGTCCCACCTTTTTAATCGGGTGATAGAATGATTCATCATATGGATCTACCATAACCTGTGTCAGGACAGTCGATACCGGTTTATAAATCCCACGTCTGATCAGTTCGGTCCGGATACCGTTCTGCAGATCGTAGCCGATGTAACCCTGGCTCATCGCAGAACAGACCGACATCGGAGCGGAGGTATAACCTTCCTGCTGGTGTTCTTTGGAAAATTCGTTCATGGCGGTATGGATCATCCCTACCTGTGGTGCATTACTGTGAACAATGGCGACCTGCCAGTCTTCCTGGATGAAGTCGGCAATCACTTTAGCAGTTTCTATAACAGCAGCTTTCTGCTCCGGGAGGTTGGTTCCGAGCGCGTTGTGACCGAGAGCCATAACAATTCTTTTTTTTGCCATAGTTTTCCTCTTTCTGTTCTTAAATATAGTAACTGTTCAGGATGGCTATCTTCTTGAATGTCTGACGCCATTCAAGAAGAATCGGATGTTCATCCACTGTGAATTTGCAGACAAAAACAGCTTTACAAGCGAGCCTGACAGCTGTTTTTGTCTGCAAGTTCCCGCCGTCCTTAACTGTTACCAAATATATTAAATATTATAGTGTTTCTACTGGAAAAAAGCAACTGCTTTGTGTTATACTAACAACTGGTATGCGGAGAAAATCAGGAGGCCGGTATGAAGTTCAGAGTTGCAGATTCATTTGATTTTATCTGGCTCATTGGATACCCGTTGCTGCTGTATCTGTGTATCCAGGCGGCAGTGGAATTCTATATGGAGACGAAGATCCATACTGCCGATAGAAGTTATGTTCTTTGGGCGATGTTGGTTTCAGCGGTTTTGACCGCCTTTATTTTGGGCATTTTATATAAGAAGGCATCAGGAATGTCACCTGGCAGGGGAGACCTGAATTGGTCTGCTTTTGGATGGGCTGGCATAACTGCAGTTGGAAGCTGTATTTTAGTGAATACCCTGGCTGCGTATTTCTTTTCAGATCTTGATACCCAGGCCGGAGCTTGGATCTATGAATGCCCGTTTTATCTGCAGTTGGCAGTGATCGGTGCTGCCGTGCCGATGGCTGAAGAACTGGTTTTTCGGGGACTTGGATATATGCAGATGCGGACCCGGCTGTCATTTTGGCAGGCGGCAATTGCTTCCGCTGTTTATTTTGCAATTTATCATGTCAATCTTATCCAGGGATTTTATGCATTTATCCTGGGATTTATCATGGCCTGGCTTTGTGAACAGTACCATAGCCTGCGGCTGTCGGTCTGGTTTCATATGGCCGCCAATATCAGTTCTATTGTCATAACCAATCTGATACCGGGAGAGCAGGATGGGGGGCTGCCGGTATGGCCAAAGCTGCTCTTGTCAGCCGGTCTGGTATCAGTAGGAATATATAAAATACGAGAGGATGTGAGCAAACGTGAAATTGTTATCGATAGCGATTCCGTGTTATAACTCAGAAAGTTATATGCGTCATTGTATTGACTCTCTGCTTCCGGGCGGAGAAGAAGTGGAGATACTGATTGTTAATGATGGGTCATTTAAAGATAATACGGCAGCGATTGCCGATGAATATGAAGCAAAGTATCCGACCATCTGTCGGGCAATTCATCAGGAAAATGGCGGTCACGGGGAAGCGGTGAATGCTGGACTCCGTCATGCAACAGGGATATATTATAAGGTGGTAGACAGCGATGACTGGGTGAATCGGGAAGCCTATATAGAGGTGCTGGAGACGTTACGTGAGTTTGTCCGCGGTGATGAAACCCTGGACATGCTGATCACGAACTTCGTCTATGAGAAGCAGGGCGCAAAACATAAACGGGTGATGCAGTACCGTACTGCTTTGCCGAAACGTGAGCTGATTAACTGGAATCAGGTCAAGGTCTTTATGCTGGGGCAGTACATTCTGATGCACTCAGTGATTTACCGTACCGAGATGCTCCGTGACTGCGGCCTGGAATTGCCGAAACATACATTTTATGTAGACAATATATTTGTCTATCAGCCGTTGCCGCATGTCAAGAGCATGTATTATCTGGACGTGAATTTCTACCGGTATTTTATCGGCAGGGAAGATCAGTCGGTTAATGAGCAGGTAATGATCGGTCGGATTGACCAGCAGATCCGGGTCACCAGACTGATGTTGGGATACTATGATATCAGAAAGATCCGGAGCCGGAAGCTGCGCCATTATATGGTTCGTTATCTCGAGATTATGATGACGATTTCTTCGATTCTGGCAATCAAATCGGATATCGATGAGAACATGGAGAAAAAACAAGCGTTATGGGCTGACTTGAAAAAGCAGAGCCTGCCATTATACCTGCGGCTGCGCTGGGGCTTTTTGGGACAGAGTATGAATCTGCCGGGAGAGGGCGGACGGAAGGTTTCGATAGCGGGGTATAAGATGAGCCAGAAGTTTTTTGGGTTTAATTAGATATTGCGTATATGTTTGTGAGGGGCTGACGCGCTAAAAAAGCCTGCGGGCCCTTGCGGCGGTGGTTCCAGTCCGTATTTCCATCAGTTTCGTAGCATAAGCGTCTCTAAGAGCAGATCAATGATGCTAAATGCAATGCCAGAAACGCCAAAACTCGTTACACTCAGACATTGGCCGTTTCTGGCATTAACGCATCATTGCTCTGCTCTAAGAGACGCTAATGCTCCTGCAAAGGCTGGAAATACGGACTGGAACCACCGCCGCAAGGGCCCGCAGGCTTTTTTAGCGCGTCAGCCCCCGGTAACAGTTTTGCTTCCTCTGGATAAAAAGCAAAAACAAATATTAGAAGTAGCTATTTTAATTAAGAAACAGTCTATAAACGTATTATTATTTTGCTTTTTATATTTTTAGCGCCGGTGCCGCGACTATGTAAAACACAACAAAAAACCCTCAAAAGCCTGAGCCTTCAAGGGTGATAGTAGTAGCGGAAACTGGATTTGAACCAGCGACACCACGGGTATGAACCGTGTGCTCTAGCCAACTGAGCTATTCCGCCAGATTTAATTGGTATGGGACCTATAGGGCTCGAACCTATGACCCTCTGCTTGTAAGGCAGATGCTCTCCCAGCTGAGCTAAGATCCCATATCGCACAGCTTGTCTGATTGCTCAATCAAGACTGCTTAGATAGTATAATCTTTATTGTTTAAATTGTCAACACTTTTTAATCAATATTTTTTGTTTAATTTACCAGTATCGTGGCATAATATGGATAAACCGTTGAATTATAAAGATTTTCTAAAGCTATTGAGATTCGGTTTGTAGTATGTTATAATCCAGAAAGTTAAAAAAATAGAGGGGCGATGCTTAGTGAAGAGGTTTTTAAAAAAATATAGTCATATTTGGGTATTGAGCTATGTGTTCCTTTACCTTCCATGGTTTCTGCATCTGGAGAAGACGGTAACTACGGATTATACAGTTATGCATGTGGCACTGGATGATTATATTCCGTTCAACGAGTATTTTATTGTTCCTTATTTATTGTGGTTTGCATATATGGTGTTGGCGATTATGTATTTCTTTTTTACCGACAGGCAGGATTATTATAAATTGTGTATTTTCTTGTTCAGTGGAATGACGATCTGTCTTCTGATTTGTACCCTGTTTCCGAACGGCACAGATTTACGGGTACCGGTGGACGGTTCCAGGAATTTATGCAGCAGGTTGGTAGCAATGATTCATGTGGCAGATACTTCAACAAATGTATTTCCGAGTATTCATGCGTTTAATTCTCTGGGGATTCATTTTTCAGTAATTAACAGTGCGAAGCTGAAAGATAAAGCCTGGCTGAGAATTGGTTCTATGGGTCTTATGATTGCAATCTGTCTGTCGACCGTAGTATTAAAACAGCATTCTATTATTGATGTGTTTGGTGCAGTGATTTTGGCTTATGTAATTTATCCGTTTGTATATGGAACGAATTATGCAGCAAACAAAAAAACAATACGGGAAAAGGCACTTGGTTAAAAGTAACCAGACAGATTGGCATCTGTCTGGTTACTTTTTGGTTACTTCTTGGTTATTTATAAATTAAAATTTGAAATTCTTGAAAATTGTGTTATACTCGTATATAGTAGAATAGGGGAGGCTTTCATGTACTATTTTATTGTTAATCCAAAAGCCTGTCGGGGCGGCAGCGAAATGATATGGAAACAGCTGGAGTGTCGGTTGAAAATAATTAATATCGATTACCAGGTGTTTCTGACTCAAAAGACCGGAGATGCCCGGCAATTTGCGCATGATTTAACCGACTTTGGCAAGGAAGAACGGATGATTATAGCAGTTGGTGGAGATGGGACGGTCAATGAAGTACTCAATGGTATTTCATTTGCTGGTAATGTTACGCTCGGATATATTCCGATCGGACTGGGCAGCAATTATGCCAGAAGTCTGAGGCTTCCCAGAAGTCCTCGTAAATGTCTGAAACGAGTCATTTACTCCGACCGTTTAAAATATCTTGATTATGGTATATTATCTTATGGAGAAGATGCCAGAGAACACCGGCGCTTTGCCGTCAGCTGCGGGATTGGTCTGGATGCGGCGGTATGCCGCAGCCTGCTGGAAGCAAAATACAATCGCAAATCCTGTTTTTTCCGGCCCAGAATATTCAGCTATATATTAGAAGGAATCCGGCAGCTGCTGAAGGAAAAACCGGTCAAAGGATTTTTGATTCTGGACGGTGTGAAAAAGGTGGAATTTAACCATATATATATGGTAGCCGTGCATATCCATCCTTATGGAAGCGGCAGAGTTAAGTTTGCGCCAAAGACAGATCAGGGTGAGGGCTGTCTGGAAGTATGCGTGGTTCACAATATCCGAAAAACGCAGCTGATGCTGACGTTAATGGATGCGATCTGTGGACGGATTAAGAATCGTAAAGGTGTCCGGTTTTATCGGTGCAGTGAGGCTCAGGTTCATACAGACAGGCCAATGCCTGTTCATGTGGATGGGGAGGACTGCAGATACCAGACAGACATTCATTTGGGAAGTGTAGAAAAGAAAATTCGCATGATAATATAAAATGAAACACCATGCAAAGGAGACTGATATGAGAATCGGATTAGGATACGATGTACACCGGCTGGCAGCAGACAGAGAGTTAATTCTCGGAGGTGTAACAATTCCTTACGAACAAGGATTATTAGGCCATTCGGATGCAGATGTACTGACGCATGCGATTATGGATGCGCTGCTGGGAGCAGCAGCACTGGGAGATATCGGAACCCATTTTCCGGATACTGATCCGGCATATAAAGATGTTTCCAGTATTGCCCTTCTGAAGGAAGTCGGAACGCTTCTGGAAGAGCATGGTTTTGTGATAGAGAATATTGATGCTACAATCATTGCCCAGAGACCCAAGATGGCACCGTACCGGCAGCAGATGGCAGATATTATTGCAGAGGCACTGCATCTGCCGGCCAGCCGGATTAATATAAAAGCAACTACTGAAGAAGGACTTGGTTTTACCGGCAGCGGCGAGGGAATCTCTTCGCAGGCGATTGCGCTGCTTCAGGATATCGGAGATATGGGGCTGGATGACAGGTCATTTAGTAATGGCTGCGGCGGCTGTGGCGGCTGCCGGGGCAGGGATTCAGAATAACAGCAGGAAGATCAGAATAAAGGAGTGCAGGCAGTCGTGAAAATATTTAATACATTATCCAGAACAAAAGAAGAATTTGTACCGTTAGAAGCAGGAAAGGTCAGCATGTATGTATGTGGCCCGACCGTATACAATTTTATCCATATTGGCAATGCGAGACCTATGATTGTGTTTGACACAGTCAGACGATATTTTGAATATAAAGATTATGAGGTCAATTATGTCTCGAATTTCACCGATATAGATGACAAGATTATCAAAAAGGCAATTGAAGAAGGCGTTGATTCAGAAGTTATTTCAGAGCGCTATATCGAAGAATGCAAAAAGGATATGGCGGCAATGAACGTCAAACCGGCAACGACACATCCGCAGGCTACTCAGGAGATATGCGGGATGCTGGATATGATTCAGGATCTGATTGACAAAGGGCATGCCTATGCAGCGGCAGACAAAACCGTATACTTCCGCACCAACTCCTTCGATGAATATGGCAAGTTGTCACATAAGAACCTGGAGGATCTCCAGTCAGGATTCCGAGAGATTAAAGTTACCGGTGAAGAAAAAGAAAATTCTTCCGACTTTGTCCTGTGGAAGCCGAAAAAAGACGGCGAGCCTTACTGGGAATCACACTGGTGTCAGGGACGTCCGGGCTGGCATATCGAATGTTCGGTGATGGCGAAGAAGTATCTGGGGGATCAGATTGACATTCATGCCGGCGGAGAAGATCTGATTTTCCCACACCATGAGAATGAGATTGCCCAGTCAGAGGCAGCAAATGAAAAACAATTTGCAACTTACTGGATGCACAATGCATTTTTAAATATCGACAACAGAAAAATGTCAAAATCACTCGGCAATTTCTTTACAGTCAGGGAAATCAGTGAAAAGTACGATCTGCAGGTGCTGCGTTTCTTTATGCTGAGTGCACACTACCGGAGCCCGCTGAATTTCAGTGCTGATTTAATGGAATCGTCGAAGAACGGTCTTGAACGTATTCTGAATGCAGTAGATCATTTACGTGACCTGCACAAGGCAGCTGCTGTTACAGAGATAACAGCACAAGAGTCGGATCATACAGCTGCTGCAAAAGAGCTGGCAGCGAAGTATGAAACCGCTATGGATGATGATTTTAATACGGCAGATGCCATTGCGGCAATTTTTGAACTGGTTAAGCTGAGTAATTCAACAACAAACGAAGGCAGCAGCAGACCTTTCGTGGAATGGCTGAAGCAGACCATTGAAAACCTGTGTGATGTAATGGGAATTAACACGGAGCGGAAAGCCGAAGTGCTGGATGCTGAAGTGGATGCAATGATTGAAGAACGGCAGCAGGCAAGAAAAGATAAGAACTTTGCCCGGGCAGACGAAATCCGCCAGCAGCTGCTGGATATGGGGATTGTATTAGAAGATACAAGAGAGGGTGTAAAATGGAAGAGAATGCGGTAAATCCCCCTCGCACATGCCCGGCGGAAAGTTTAGAAACATTCCATTTATCCGAAGGTATGAAATCTGCGCTGCAGCTGAAACCGGTGGATGCTGCGACGTATTCACCGCTGGCTCTGGCTTATATCGGCGATGCGGTATATGAACTGCTGATCCGGACCCGGGTTGTAAACCGGGGGAGTATGCAGGTCAATAAGATGCACAATAAGAGCGCCAGTCTGGTAAAGGCAGAGACACAGGCTAATCTGATCAAGGTACTTCAGGATACCCTGACACCTCAGGAGCTGGCAGTTTACAAGCGGGGGCGCAATGCCAGATCGGCTTCGACAGCCAAGAATGCCACCATGATTGATTATCGGATGGCAACGGGATTTGAAGCGATGATCGGATATCTGTATCTGAAGGAAGAATATGAACGCCTGCTGACATTGGTGCATGACGGGTTAGAAAAGATTGGAGAGTTTTATGAGATATGAGGAACTAACGATAGAGGGACGAAATACCGTGTTGGAAGCATTTCGTTCAGGCAAGCCGATTGATAAGCTGTTTGTTCAGGATGGCTGCAAAGACGGGCCGATCCAGAGCATCACAAGAGAAGCCAGAAAGCACGATACCATTATTCAGTATGTTGCAAAAGAACGTCTGGATCAGATGTCAGAGACCGGCAAACACCAGGGCGTGATCGCTTATGCGGCGGCATACGAATATGCAGAAGTGGAAGATATGCTTAAGCTGGCAGCTGAAAAGGAAGAACCACCGTTCCTGGTATTACTGGATGGGATTGAAGATCCGCATAATCTGGGCGCGATTATCCGTACTGCGAATCTGGCAGGAGCTCATGGCGTGATAATCCCCAAGCACCGGGCAGCCGGTTTGACCGCTACCGTTGCGAGAACTTCGGCGGGAGCATTGAATTATACCCCGGTAGCCAAGGTGACAAATATGGTAAAGACGATCGACGAATTGAAAGAAAAGGGATTATGGTTTGTCTGTGCCGATATGGGCGGTGAACTGATGTACCGGCTGAACTTAAAAGGACCGATCGGGATGGTGATAGGAAATGAAGGCACCGGTGTCAGCCGGCTCGTAAAAGAGCGGTGCGATATGGTTGCATCGATACCGATGCGTGGAGATATAGATTCGCTGAATGCATCCGTAGCAGGAGGTGTTTTGGCTTATGAAATTGTCAGGCAGAGAATAAACTAAAGGAGGTATGAAACATGAAAAAGTATTTGAAAATTTATGGTATCATGGCAGCAGCCGGGGTGGCAGCTGCATTGACGGCGGGATGTGCCCAGAAAGAAGAAGTGGTTGCGCTTACTGTTATTGAAGATGAAACGGTACCGCTGTATTCGAATCCAAACGGCGCGGAGTTTTATACCCCGCAGGCATCCGGCAGTACGGTGTATGAGAACGACAAGGTTGTGCTGGATGTGTCCAATTCCGGGCAGGGATACTGTATGATAAAATATACGGGAAGCGTTTCAAAGATCAAGGTGCAGATTACCAAGGGCGGAATTACCTATACATATGATTTAAATGCAAGAAGCTCTTATGAGGTATTCCCGTTTTCAGAGGGAAGCGGCAGTTACTCAATTAAAGTATTTGAAAATGTTTCCGGGAATTCTTATTCCCAGGCTTACAGCAAAGACCTGTCGGTCAGCCTGTCGAATGAGTTCAACCCTTTTTTATACCCGAACCAGTATGTGAACTTTAACTCGGGAAGTGCGATTGTACAGGTTGCCAATCAGCTGGCGTCTCCGGCAGCGGATCAGGTTGGCGTTGTAACCAATGTCTATAGTTATGTTGTAGACAACTTTACTTATGATACAGAGAAAGCCCAATCTGTTCAGTCAGGTTATCTGCCGAATGTGGATCAGGTTCTGGCGTCTAAGCGGGGAATCTGTTTTGATTATGCTGCGGTTATGACCGGAATGCTGCGCAGCCAGGGAATTCCGACTAAATTAGTCATTGGATATACCGGCAGTATGTATCATGCATGGGTTAATGTCTATATCGATAATATCGGCTGGGTTGACGGCTATATCTATTTTGACGGTGTCAACTGGCAGCTGATGGATCCGACCTTTGCCTCTTCCGGCAATCAGAGCGAAGAGATCAAGCAGTATATTGGCAATGGAAGCAACTATCAGGCAAAATACTCTTATTAAGTGAGGCTGTAAAATGGAACGAAAAATTTATTCTTATCGGGAACTTGCGGCATTCTGCCTTCAGATATCCATGCTGTCAAAAGCAGGAATTGCTCTGGACGAAGGGCTTTCGGTTATGGCAGAAGATGCAGGTTCCGAAGAAGAAAAGAAAATGCTGTTATTTCTTTCAGAGGAAGTTGAATTAGGAGAACCCTTCTTTACTGCTCTTGAGAAGACGAAAGCATTTCCTGATTATGTCGTTCGGATGGCCAAATTAGGCCAGCACACCGGTACGATGGATCAGATGATGGAATCTTTGTCCGTATACTACGAAAAAGAATATTACATGCTGCGGAATATCCGTAATGCCCTGACCTATCCGGTTATTATGATATTTATGCTGCTGGTAGTGCTTTTTGTACTGTTTACGAAAGTTATGCCGGTATTTGAAAATGTATATGAGCAGCTGGGCGCGCAGATTTCACCATTATCAAAGGCCGCCATGCAGCTGGGCGGGGCATTCAGCGGAGTGGCACTGGTAGTTGGTGTGATTCTCGTTGTCATTATCGGAGCTGTTTATCTGCTGTCACTGGCAGGTAAGAAGGTGCTTCTGGCAGAAAAACTGATCAATCAGATCAAACGCAAAAGCCAGATTGCCTTATCGATTGCGAAGCGCCGGTTTACTTCCGTGCTTGCATTGACTCTGAAAAGTGGCCTGGAACTTGAGAAGGGCCTGGATCTGGCGAAAGAGCTGGTCGAGAACAGTAAGGTGGAGGAACAGATCGATGTCTGCGGCAGACAGCTTGAAGATGGTGTGAATTATTATGAGGCAATGAAAAATACCGGACTGTTTAACGGTTTTCATATCCAGATGATCAAAGTCGGAAACCGCAGCGGCCGCCTGGATTCTGTGATGGAGCAGCTGTCTGAAGACTATGAACAGCAGGCCGATGTTGCAATTGATAATATGATTTCCAGATTTGAACCTACATTAGTAGCAATTCTGGCAGTATCGGTGGGAATGATTCTGTTGTCAGTCATGCTTCCGCTGGTGGGTGTACTGTCGGCGATCGGTTAGGAGCAGCCCATGAAAAAAGAAAAGAAAGATATTCGTTCAATAGTGACCGGTATCGCATCCGGACTGTTGTTTGCAGCATTGATTGTGGCCCTGGTTATCGGTGTACGTTATTTTTCCGGCAGAGCGAATGAGCAGGGGGCAGATACACTGAGGAACGGGATTCGTCGGGCCTCGGTGCAATGCTATGCCATCGAAGGAAGATACCCGCCAAGTGTGGGGTATCTGGAAGAGAACTATGGAATTCAGATTGACAGAGACCGCTATCATGTTTTTTATAATGGCTTTGCATCTAATATTATGCCGGAGATTACCGTGATTCCGGTCTGGCAGGAAGAATAAAGGAGAGGAGACATAGATCATGCAGAATCAGAAATCCAAAGGGCAGACAATGAATGTACTGTTTACTATGCTGCTGTTTCTGGTCTTTGTACTGTGCGCTCTGTTTACGGTGTTAATAGGTGGTAAGGTATATGAAAATATCAGCAGCCGGATGGAGAATAATTACGCAGGGAGTGTTTCCCTTAACTACATAGCAAATAAAGTACGGCAGGGAGACGAGGCTGGCCAGATATTGGTCAGACAGATCGATGGTACAGATGTACTGGAGCTGGGACAGGATATAGATGGCGTAGAGTTTGTGACCTGGATTTATTGCCGGGATGGTTATATATGTGAATTGTTTACTGATACGAAGAGCGGATTGGGGCTGGCAGATGGACTTGAAATAATCGAATGTGACGGATTGAATCTGGCGATGGACCGGAGAATTCTGACGGTAGAGACAACCGGCGAAGGCGGCAGCAAACTGCTGCTGTCGGTTAGAAGCGGAGGACTGTAAGATGAATAAGAAAAACAGTTCTGGTTCTGGTGTGTTTTTAATGGAAATGATTATGGTAGTATTCTTTTTTATCATCTGTGCCAGTGTCTGCATTCTGGTATTCGTAAAAGCAAATCATATGAGCCGGCTGGCCAAGGATACCAATCAGAGTGTTATTGCGGCGGAAAGCATTGCCGAGGTCTGGAAACAGGAAGGGGAAGCCGGACTTATCGAGTGGATGAATGCGGTTGGTCTGGAAGCTGCCCGGGAAGATACCAACGGTGTTGCGATCTACTGGGATACCGGATGGAAACTGGCTAAGCAGCCAGATCAGGCCGCTTATCAGGCGGAGGTTATCTGGGAAGATACCGATGGACTGGCCCAGGCAACGATTGTTCTGGTTCGTAACGACGATTTGAAGGAACTCTTTTCAATGGAAGTAAACCGGTATCAGAAGACACCTTAGTCAGACAGGAGGCTGAAACGTGGCAAAATCAGAAATAAAACAAAAAGTAAGTATTGGCAGTTCTTCTTTGATTCTGATCTTTATCATTCTATGTCTGGCAACATTTTCACTGCTGTCCCTGAGCAATGCCCAAGGTGACTGGAGTCTGGCCGAGAAAAATGCCAATGCCGTAAAGGTTTATTATCAGGCAGACTGTGAAGGCGAGAAGTTTGTGCAGATGGTTGGCCAGACAGTCGATTCCATTTATGCGGCAACCGATGATGAAGAGGAACGCAGGCAGATGCTGATCAGCGGGCTGGGTGACTATTATCAGACTGATACACAGATTGCCCAGACCGAGATCCCGATGGATTTTGATCAGGTACTGCTAGTTGAACTATTATTGGGAGGGGAAGGGCATTACAGCATTCGGAGTTGGAAAGTATATAATCAAAAAGACTACGACATTGATACTTCAATACCGGTATGGACCGGAGAGTAACCATAATCAGGATGAAAGGAGCTGGCAAGCATGAACGTAGAAGAGCTATTAGGAACAGCGGTAGAAAAGCAGGCATCGGATATTTTTCTGGTGCCTGGTATGCCGTTCTCCTATAAGATAGGGAGCAGGATTGTCTATCAGGGAGAAGGAAAGATTTTTCCCGAAGAAATGGATGAGTTAATTACAGAATTATACGAAATTGCAGGAAACAGGCCAATGGAAAAGGTTAAGACAGAAGGTGATGATGACTTCTCGTTTGCTATTTCCAGGATGGCCCGTTTTCGCGCCAATGTATTCGTTCAGAGGGGGTCTCTGGCGGCGATTGTGCGTATTGTCAATTTCGAACTTCCGGATCCGTCTACCCTGCATATTCCGCAGTCGGTAATTGACATATCGAAGATGACCAAAGGATTTGTCCTGGTCACCGGACCGGCCGGAAGCGGTAAGAGTACAACGCTGGCATGTATTATCGATCAGATCAACCAGACCAGAAATGCTCATGTAATTACACTCGAAGATCCGATCGAGTATCTGCATCGTCATAATCAGAGTGTGGTAACCCAGCGTGAGATTGGTACAGATACGTCCAGCTATGTATCGGGGCTTAGGGCTTCGCTGAGACAAGCACCGGATGTTATCCTGCTTGGTGAGATGAGAGATTTTGAGACAATCAAGACCGCCATGACAGCAGCAGAGACCGGACATCTGGTTATTTCAACGCTGCATACAGTAGGTGCAGCCAATACGATCGACCGGATTATCGACAACTTCCCGCCCAATCAGCAGCAGCAGATCAGGATTCAGATATCGATGGTTCTGCAGGCGGTTGTATCCCAGCAGCTGATTCCGACAGTGGAAAAGGGTTCTCAACCCGCTTTTGAAATAATGTTTTTAAATAATGCTATCCGCAATATGATCCGGGAAGCTAAAATCCATCAGATCGACAGCATCATTTCGACCTCGCAGAATGAAGGCATGATATCAATGGACAGCAGTTTGCTGAAATTATATCGAGAAGGTATGATAACACGAGAAAATGCTATAATATACAGTAATAACAGCGAATTAATGGAGAAAAAATTAAATCGTTAATTCCGGTAAAGGAGACTGAAGTGAGAGACGATAAACGTAAAATTGTATTAATCGGAACAGGTATGGTCGGGATGAGCTATGCCTATTCCATGCTGAATCAGAATGTATGTGATGAATTGGTATTGATTGATATAGATAAGAAACGGGCAATGGGCGAGGCAATGGATTTAAACCATGGCCTGGCTTTTTCCGGTTCCCATATGAAAATCTCCGCCGGGGAATATCCTGACTGCAAGGACGCCGATATTGTGGCCATTTGCGCTGGTGTCGCACAGAAGCCGGGGGAATCCCGCCTGGAGTTGTTGAAGCGGAATAAAGAGGTGTTCCGTTCGATTATCGGTCCGGTAACCGAGTCAGGCTTCAGCGGTATTTTTCTGGTAGCGACCAATCCGGTTGACATCATGACCAGAGTGACCTACGAGTTGTCCGGTTTTCCGGCCGGCCGGGTGCTGGGGACAGGAACGGCGCTGGATACTGCCAGACTCAGATATCTACTGGGCAGCAACTTCAAGGTGGATCCCCGCAATATCCATGCCTATGTGATCGGTGAACACGGTGACAGCGAATTCGTACCGTGGAGCCAGGCGATGCTTGCGACAAAGCAGATCACAGATTTGATTGATAATGGCGATACATCAATGCAGCGGGAACAGCTGATTGAAATCGAAGAAGAGGTGCGGACGGCCGCCTACAAGATCATTGAGGCAAAACGGGCGACCTATTACGGAATCGGCATGGCGATGACCCGTATTACCAAGGCAATCCTTGGTGATGAGAACAGTGTGCTGACCGTATCCGCCCTATTAAAAGGCGAATACGGCCAGCAGGGAGTGTTTGCAGGCGTGCCCTGCATTATCAATAGGAATGGCGTACAGCGTATCCTGAAGCTGGATTTGACTGAACAGGAACTGGAACAACTGGGGAATTCCTGTGATGTACTAAGACGTAGCTGTGAAGGGCTGTAAGCCCGACTGTACGGAATCCAGAACAACCATTACCTGCAGCGGGTAGTCGGCAGACCACGGGTTACCGATAGCATAGGCCGTCATATTCTGTCCGGCAGTAAGATCAACGTCAAACGTAACCAATGGCTGGTTAGCAGCAGCAGCAGAGCCGGCGTTACCGATTACGATGATGGACAGATTCCGTGGTGTCGGGAAAGCTGTTGAGTTGACTACATTAAACTGATACGTACCGGCTACCGCCTGTTTATAGGTGGAGATTGCCTGGAAATCAATATTATTGAAAATGGTTTCCCCGGTACTTAACTGCAGATCAAAATCAGAACCACTGTATGACATGTTGGCAAACCGGAAGCAGCTGATGTTGTAAGGCAGATTGCTGCAGCCGGTATCCGACACACTTACCAGTTCCATACCGCCGGTAGAACTGTCGGTGAGGATCATAGTAATCATCTGATTGGCCATGAATGGGAAAGTCTGCTGGTAGAGTAGTGTACGCGGTCCGGTTGCCCGGCGTACGGTCACAGTATGAAAGCCATCAGCGACCCAGCCGTAATCGGAGATTGTACTAAATTGTGAATTAGGGGAATAAACTGCATCGTCAATTGCAATATTAACAGGCATGTTATAGGTAGAGGCATTTAAAAACCGTACCTGCCCATAGTAAATTCCTGAGACTTCCGGAGTACCTTCAGGGAGCAGCCAGTTGTTGCCGCCGGTACCTGGCCCGATAGATCCGGTTCCTCCGGGGATGGGCGGTGTAACTGGCGGGAAACCGATATCGGTGGCAATTGGGTTCAGGTATTGATTAGTTCCATTGTAATGCATATCATTATCAGCCATAAAAATAGCCTCACTGCATTTTTACTTTACTTTATGAGTGGAAATTTCAGCACGTGCAAGAATTTTAATAAAATATATGTCAACCGTTTTTGAAAATGTCCTAAAAATTTTAAAACATTAGCACCAGCTATAGCTGGTGCATTTCTATGAGCTTAAGAGGTTTCGTTTTTTGTGTTATGATACTTGTTTTATCGCGCCTTCAGGGCAGTAAATGT
>JBOFYZ010000141.1:0-9779 GCA_051654925.1 Lachnospiraceae bacterium
AATAGTGACACTGCTATGATAACAGAAGGTACATGATAAAACAATCTGCTGCATAACTCATCAGATTAATTTATTGTGCACCTTCTTTTAATTTGATTCAAAAACGGGGATTTGGGAACGGATAGAGTGCCGAATAACAATATAGATACCATCCCAGTCATCCAAATTATTATGAACCGGATATAGACCACCTTTACCAAATTGCTCACGAAATCGTTCGGTGTTACCACACAATGTAGTGTAACCATTCTGAAACAAATCCCGCAAAGCATAGATTGCCCCATAATCCCATGCCTTTGCCTTTTTTATCATTTCCCATAAGTGATCCGCCTTATTATCATAATGATTCTCGCAAATATGCTCATACAACTTTTCTGCATAATGCAGTTCCTCATAAATGGATGGTGGCAATATTCCTTTCGCCCCATATAAATCACTCGCAATCTCACCCACGGTATATAGTGATGATAAAAAAGAATTACGTTCACTCCGTAGAATTTCATTGCGTTTAAATCCCAATATTTCATCATTGGGAATCGTAACATTCATCAGAGATCCCAAGGACTGCTTAATGTCTGCAGCATAGGCATAGAAGTAGTCTCCTATATCTAAAGGATTCGGCTCCCAGGTAACCGCATACTGCTTGATATTGCTGCGTAAAGGTGATTCCTTATCTGCAGCACAGATTGCCCAAGCCTTTTCCCTGGCTGCAAACGGACTCTCTGCCGAAACAGGGTAAGCAGTATCCTCAAAAGCTCCCCACACCTCATCATAAAATGAAAAAAGTACATTATAATCTCGCATAAAATACACTCCTTTTACCGTTCAGTCTCCTGTTCCTGGTCAATACAGTCCTCATTTTCCTCAATCTCTAAGATATCAGAAAGATTGTTTTGAATTTTCGTAATCACATCATCCAACCGGCTCTCTTCCTGGCAATTCATATCAGGATCATTATTCCTGCGATAGATGCTTGCAGCATAGATTGAAATCATTTCGTTTTTACTGAACAATTCATCTTCGCTTAATAGTTCTGCACGGATCGCAAAATCTTTTTTTGCTGCCTCAAAATTGGTTTCATAATAATGTCCCCATATCACACCGGATCGGTCGTGATTATACTCCCAGGTGACAAATCGAATCTCCCCATTACTGCTCATATTAGCCGCCAACACGGCTTTTCCCATCTCCGAAATTAGGCGAAAATCCTCAACATCCGGAAGGTCAAGCGGCTTCGCTTTATCAAATAGCTGATATGCCTCCTGCATATCCAAAAACAAATGATGTAACTGACGCTGTTCCTGCTCTCGTCCCGGTTGCCGGTGATAATAAATATCACCATCTTTATCAGCCCGAAAAAGTTGAATCCCATCTTTTTCAACAGCAAACAGAAAATCATCACCTGTCACATCGACAACTTGATATCCCTGATATGTCATCCGCTGCTTAAATGCCATCAACATATTATCAAACACTGATTTATTCAACTAATTTTCCTCCTATCGTTCCGATTCCTCACAGCCATTCTCTTCCTGTTCAAAGTCCCGTTTCTCATCATTTACCAAAACTGCTACTTTTTCCGTACTCTCACTTTCCATTACATCGCCGCCACCCTTAAACTCCAAATTCAAATCCAGTTCTACCTTTCTTTTCTGCAAGTCTGCCAGCCGGTTCTCATCAGAAAACGGCACTTCCACTTCTGCCTTTGCCGCATCAAACTGCTGTTTCAAATTCAAAAGTGCCTGCTCCGATTCTGTTTTCATACTATCAATCCGCTCTGCAAGTCGTTCAATCCGGGTAATATTACCAAGTTCTGACTCCCCGGCCTCGGTCGTATAAACGACATTACCTCTCAGCTGAATGCTAAGACAATCATTCCAAAGGCGCACCAACTGTAACGGAAACCCGGCATAAGTGCCAATCTCCACAAGACTCCCGGTTTCTCTTCCGACTTTTCGAAACAACACCCGTAAATGCTCAGCAGCCTTTGCTCTCTCACTATGTATCTTACCATTCAGCACCATCGCAAACTCGCCCGGTCGATTCGCCCGAAACGTCTGTACATCTTTTTCAATACCTTCAACTCGCTTTTCTGCCTGTGCAATCTGCACTGGATAATGGCTCACCACCTTTTGATGCAACTCATTCTTCTTCGTCTGCCAGGCCGACTTTAAAACAGTTAACCGACTGATTTCATTATCTGTCTCCATCTTTTCCTTAATCCTCGGATCAGACGTCGCAAGTGCCTTAAATTCTGCATACTGCAGAACCGTATCATCAATATCCTCACAGCTGCGCAGGGCAGAGCGACCGGTCATAATCTGGCTGATATAGCGTTGTTTTTGCTCTAAAATCTGCCACAAATAAGCGTCAAACGTATTTTCTGTAATATAATTAAAGATAGAAACTTCTTCATTTTCGTTACCTTGCCGCAGAACCCGGCCATTACGCTGAATCAAATCCGATGGTCGCCACGGCACATCCAGGTGATGCAGTGCAATCAGTTTCTTCTGCACATTCATACCGGTTCCCATCTTATCGGTACTTCCCATCAGAATACGAATTTCACCGTTTCGCACCCTTTCAAACAACTCATCCCGCTGCGTATCACTCTTGGCGTCATGGATAAACGCTATCTCTTCCGGTTTAACCCCTTTGGCAATGAGCGACTGACGAGTTGTCTCATAAAAATTAAAGCTGCCGTCAGCCTTTGGTGTACCTTGGTCACAAAAGATTAACTGTGTTGATTTCTGTCCGGCCGTTTCATGGTAAATCTTTGCAACGTTATTCGCACAGACATTCAACTTGGTATCCGGATCATCCGGCAGATTCGGGTCAATCGCCCTCGGATCCACTGCCAGCAAACGCGCCTCATGGGTCAGTTTCAGAAAATTATCCTCACTGCTGTCAACGGTTCCGCTGCGGATATTCTCTGCTCGTTCCCCCATTTCAAGAATCATCTGCTTTTGTTCTGGTGTGATTTTCGTCTTTATCACCTGAACCCCGCCGGTTTTCAGTTTTGGCACCGGCAAATCCAACATCTCCGATGTCTTAATATCCGCTACCATATTAAGCATACTCATCAGCTCCGGAATGTTGTGGAACTTGGAAAACCGGTTCTTCATCTGATAGCCGTTACCCTCCGGCTTAATCTCCAGTGATGTTTCGACTTTACCAAAGGTACTCGCCCAGGCATCAAACATCAGTAGGCCTCGTTCTTCCAATGCTTTCGGCTGTAAGGTTTTCTGCATCACATACAATTCAGCCATTGAGTTTGATACTGGTGTCCCGGTAAGATATATGACTCCTTTGCCATTTCCAATCTCATTGATATACTGTGTCTTTTGATACATATCCATTGCTCTCTGGCTGCTCTGCCCGGAGATTCCGGCTACGTTGTGCATCTTCGTGTAAGAAAAGTTATTCTTATAGGCATGTGCTTCATCAACGACCAGGCAATCCACACCCAGTTCTTCAAAGCTAATCACATCATCCTTTTTATCCGCATTAAACAGCTTGTCATAACGGGACTGCATATTGGAACGGAAAATCTGCATCTGTTTCAGTGACCATCCTTTTCCACTTCTCGCCTTTTCATAGTCAATGGCCTCTGAAATCGCCTCAATCTCTGTCCTCATCGCTGCAAGTTGCCGTTCTCTTGATAATCCAATCAATTCAAACGAGGAATGTGCCATAATCACTGCATCAAAATCCCCGGTAGCAATCCGGCTGGCGAACCGGCGGCGGTTCCTACGCTCAAAATCTTTCTTCTCTGCAACTAAAATATTCGCCTGCGGATAAAGTCGCATAAAATCATCCGCCCACTGCCCCAGCAGGTGATTAGGCACTGCAATCAACGGTTTATTGACCTTACCTAACCGCTTGAGTTCATAAGTCAGTGCAATGGCTGCAAACGTCTTTCCTGCCCCCACCTCATGTGCCATCAACAGATTGCCATCACTATAAATCCCCATTGCCACAACATCCCGCTGATGCATACGGAACGTTATTTCATCACTCAAATCCGGAAATTCCAAATCATCGCCATGATAAACTCTAGGTCGGATATTATTAAACCTATCATTGTATAACTTCGTCAGCTGTGCCGCCCGTTCCGGCTTTGCAAACAGCCAGGTCTCAAACTGTGCTTTCAGCTGTGCCTGCTTCTCCCTTGCCAGAATCGTCTCATTCCGGTTCAATACATACTTTACTTTATCTTCACCAGTATAAGGATCCATATAATCCACCCGGTCCCGCACTTCTACACTGCGCAGATTCAGGGATGTCTCCAGAATCTCATACCCGCTGATACGGGAAGTTCCATAGGTCTGACTAGCTGCAACAGATTCTTTCTCTCTGCCCTTATTAGAAATGAAATAGGCACCGTTATATTTGGAAAATTCAATATCAATTTTCCCATTCCCCATCCGGTTATAGACCATTGTCTGCAAGGTATCATACATAAAGCGCTTGTAAACCTCTGTTGGAATCCAGGTAGTTCCTAAAGAAAAATTGATTTCTTCCGGCTTTATCATATCCGGCTGTACCGCTTTTAAGGCTGTTACGTTGCGTTCAAAGCGTTCAGGCTCATCCTCCGCTGCCAGAATCGCCTCAGTCAGCTTATCTTTCACATACCCACTTAAATACTCCTCTGCCAGTTTCCAGCCGCTATATGGTTCCCCCAGACACTCAGCAGGATCCTGATAAATGCGATCCCCCAAAGCCTCAATAATCTCATCCTTTGTCACCTGACTATTATCCGGTTTTCGATAAATCTCCGTCATGAAAGCCAGGTCAAGACGGCCTTTCTGATTTAATGACACTTTTATGCCATCTTCAACAGTAAATACGGTCTTAGGTATAATTCTCGGCTTAATCGTCGCCTTATAAAACATCGGCGTTTTTTCATACACACCTTTTTGCTGCTTGTTCTCCTGTTCAATCGAACGCAAAAGCGGTGCATTGGAATCTCTGGAAAAAGCGGAGACATTGGTTCTGTTATTTACCGGACCATTACTTGAAACAAACCGGTCATAGGTTTGATTCAATTCTTTTAATCGACTCTGCAGTCCTTCTTCAAACTCCTCTTTGGTCAAATCTCGATCTGCGTAATCGGTATCCGCCTGAAATGCAATCAAGTCTCGCACCAAACCGGTCAGCTCCACCATCCCTTTGATTCGCTCTGCCTTTTTCCCGCTAATATCCTGCTTGTACATTTGGGAGTGTTCCTGAAAATAGATTGCATCGTCAACAACCGCATAACTAAAATTTCTGACATTCGGATCTGCTGGGAGTGTTTCTTCTAATGCGGTTCGTTCATCCGCATATTCTGAATCCGCTTCTTCATAGCTGCCCTCCAGATAATAAACTGCCCGCTCCAGCCGTTCAGCCAAATCATCCTCCGGATCCGGATGGCAGGCAGTTGTCTTTTCATTTCCAAACATACTCTCATCAAACACCATCGTCCCCAGCACCATCTCCGGATGGTCAAGGAAATAGCAGTTCATTGGGATTCCATCTTCGTTTTCTTCAATATACAGCCACGGACTATTCTGATCGTCCGGTACGACCTCCCGTTCCCGCTTCTTAAAAAACAGAATATCGGAAGTTACTTCTGTACCTGCTACAGCTTTAAATGCCGTATTGGGGAGCCGGATAGCACCCATCAATTCCGCTCTCTGGGCTATGTATTTCCGAACCGATGAGTTAGCCTTATCCATCATATACTTTGACGTAATTGCTGCCACAATTCCACCAGGGCGAACCTGATCGAAAGACTTGGCAAAAAAGTATTCATGGATACGGAAATTGTGACGATCATACTTTCTGTCGTTAATCCGGACACTGTTAAACGGAAAGTTGCCAATTACCACATCAAAAAACTGATCCGGATAATTGCAGTGTTCATACCCTTTTACCTGAATCTCTGCACCAGGATACAGTTGTTTGGCAATGCAGCCTGAAACCGTATCCAGCTCCACCCCATATAACCGTGATTCCTGCATCGACTCTGGCAGTACAGAATAGAAGTTGCCCGTTCCCATTGCTGGATCCAGGATATTTCCACTTCTAAAACCAAATTTCTCAAGGGCTGCATACATTTGATTGACAATCATCTGTTCTGTATAGTAAGCGGTTATGGTGCTTTGCTGTGCCGATAAAAACTCTTCCTCGGTCAGCAAAGACCTTATTTCCTCATATTCAGACTCCCAGCCACTCTTGCCCGGTGTCAGGGCATTAGCAAGTCCACCCCAGCCAACAAACCGGGCAAGGATTATCTGTTCCTCCTCATTAGCATTTCGCCCTTGCTCCTGCAATTCTTTTAACAATCGGATAGCAGCAATGTTATTTCGGCATTTCGTTTTAGCCCCGCCTTCATATAAATGATGTTCTTCGGAAAAGCGATAATTAGGATATGATATACCGGATTCTTCCGGCACCCTGTACGGTTTAGGCTCCTGCATTTCTATCTCGCCCTGGTTATCATCATATTCATGGATTGGTAATACTGATGGCTCTGATAATTTTTCCTGTGTTGATTCTTCCTGAACCGGCTCCATCTCCTCAACCTGAATCTCTGCATCCATATCGGTATCATCATCTGCTCCGAATGCATCAAACAAGTTAATCTGGTAGGTTCCCAGATATCCAGGCACCCCATTTCCGCCAGCAGAAACCGGCGACATTGATTCCGGTTCATCAGGAATGGCATACTCATCAAAACTTTCTTGATCCAGTTCTTTGATATCTCCCTGCAATATCAAAGATTCCAGTCTTTTACGTACCACATCATATGCAACCAAAAGCTGCTGATTGTCAATCGTAAAAACTAACCCATCCTCATGACCGTCTATATGGACTTCCTCGCCCAAAAGCATGTAATCTATATTCAAGGTATCATAAAACTCTTGTATGTCTTTATTTCGTGCCTCACTGTCATAGTACCCGTCATTGATAGCAACAAGAAATTCCCGCCAGGAACGCCATTTTGACAGTGGTATCCAGTCTGTTGAGTTAAGAAATTCATCCACGAACTCAAAATGTTCCTCATCCACCATCAGCAGCCTGTCGGGCAATGCGTTATCCATGACTGGTAACTCTGCTTGTAACTGGGTGCTTGGTTCTTCTTCTGGAATATCATCCTTTTGGGTATCTGGCACCAATTCCAGAACAGATTCCTCTGCGTGTTCCACCTTTTCCGTCTGTCTTGGCGGAACAACAAAAAAACCGCCAATAGACGGTTTTGAATCTCCCAGTTCTATTGGCGGCTCTGTATTATGATTTTGTTCTGTTATCGACTGTGGAATATAATCGTGTTCATGACGGTTTCCTCTGCCATCATTGTAATCTGATTCATATGGCGAATCCGGTTCATTGTCTCTTCCGCTTCCGGCATTGGTGATTCTTTCAGCAGTGCTTGAATCTGGTTTTCTTTCGCCGTCTCTGCCTCGTTGTCCACCTTGATAATCATCTCGTTGATAATCCCCTCCACGATCAGCTGGCTCAACCGCTGGGGATGGTTCTCCATCATGTACTGTTTCCACAGCCGGCCGAATTTCCCGATTGGAAGATGGTCGGTCTCCTGATTGGATGATATCTGTAAGTCGGGAATCATCATCCCGTCCGGATTCTCCTGATACTGTAATTGGATTAACGGTTCTCTTCTCATGTGCTGCACTCCTTTCCTGTTTGATTGCTTCAATCTGCTGGTAAACTTCCTTTAATACTCCTCTGGTAATAGATACCGTATAATTTCCCAGAACCATAAACATTTCCGTACTATTAAAATGACTGATGATTTGAAAACTATCGTCCCCCAGAAACGCTGTGGGAATATTGCACTTATAAAAAACGGCATACAATACGCTGTCTGTCAATAAATCAATAAACTCCGCTTTTACTGCCTCAACCGGCATTTCAAATAATATGCTGCTCTCGTCCGTAACCTGAAAGCCTTTCAAATCTGCCAGCCCCTGAGAAATCTTTGTTTTCACAAAATCGGAAAGACAAGACTCCATGCTATCAAGCGAAGTACCATAGCGTTCGTGAAAGTTTTGTATCACACCCTGATGGTATTGTTCTTCTAATTCCCAGTGGTATTTCAGTACCGCCCGAAAACTTTCATCCGTTCCATTCGTGTCCATAAAATCAAACAGATACTTAAAGCTGGCTCCCGGATTACTCATATCAATGACCGCAATCCCCTTTGCACCTTTGTTTATACTGCGGTTAATCCGGCTGTCATGCCACTCATCAAATGTGGCAAGCTGTGTAAAATCCGGGCGCTGTGCATAGACCAACACGGCATTATCAAAGGAACGCTTATAATATCTTGCAATTGCACTTAGCAGCCCTCTCCATTCATCTGGGCTTTTCGTATATTCCTGAACAGCTGTTTTATAAAGATTTACTAATGTAGTTGCTCTGCTCAATATCTCTCCTCCCATCTCCTCCTTTTCTCAGACTGGACACTGATTAGTGTTCAAACTCTTCTGAATCACCATCCATGTCCTGGCTATTCCTTGCAGTTTCAATCTCATCAGCAAACTCTTCCTTAAAACTTCCCAAAACATCTGATGTATAAGCATTTATGTATGCAACGGCAGCTTTTTCGGCTGCAATATCAATGATTTCTTCCCGAAACCCAACACAAGCGAAATAATTATCAGAAACAAGTTCCTCGCTAACTTGGGTACGAAACATAATGATTCCGGATACATCATCCATTTGTTCCTGATCCATATAAAAGTAGAAATTGTTTGTTACCAAAGATAATGTCCAGATCGTATCATCATTTGCAATAATTCTCTGCGGCAGAACCCGGTTCATTATGCCTGCTTCTGTTAACTTCTGAGTAAGTGATGACTTCAATCCAATTTCCGGGAGATGAGCATATGGATAGATTCTACTAATACTATCCTCGATAACCCGCTTTGCTTCATCTGCTTTCTCTGCCGGAACAATTACTGTAAAATTGGCATTCTCATCCCCTTTATCATTTTCTGAATATTTCAAATAAATACTGATAGCTCTATCCATGCCTACATCTCCTGTTCTGGTAGTTTGTCATTGTCCTGATACGATTGCTGGACACTGAAAAATAGTTCCAAAGCCTGTTCAATTACCTGCTCAATCTCTTTCTTTGATTGATTTGCGGTAAAATACTTTGAAATAACGGCTGGTTTTACTTTCACCGGTTCCGGCTTATTACTCTTGGGTTTTCTCGTCTTTTCTCCTGATAGAATATCTTGCAAATTAGAATCTGTTAGTTTGCTCTGCTCGTAGTAACTTCGCAACATTTCCGCTTTTTTCATATCAATCTTAAAGTCATCTGATACGATAAAATCCTCAATTTTCTGTTGAACTTCCTGATCCTCTATAAAAGATAAATCATATGCAGCTAGAAACGAGATTTCTCCTTTATCTGTTCGATCAAGCAATGACGGAATCAACTTTGATAACCGAATATATTTAGCCACTTTATCACGATTCAAACCATATTCTTGTCCAACCTTTTCATCTGAGCGCAACTTCGTCAGAACTTGTGACGAAGTTGCATTTCCCTTTATTTCATCAGGCTTTAAGAGTATTTTTATTTCTTCTAAAAGATCGCTTCTCTTGCCTTGCGACTTTAATGCCTCATAATGTTGTGCCAAACAATATGCCCGCTCAGAATGACTCATATCCGCAAACGAACGTTGCCGTAAATTCGTCTCTGTCACAATCAGAGTCGCTTCTACCATCGACAAATCAGTTTTTATAATCACGGGGGCTTTTTG
>JBOFYZ010000142.1:0-23367 GCA_051654925.1 Lachnospiraceae bacterium
GGCTGAGGATCTTGCGGATGCTACCGAAGATTTGGTTGAGGATATCGTTGAAGATGTAACGGAAGCCGCTAAAGAAATTGCTGATCAGGCCTCTACCATCATTACTGAAGATGATTCTGAAACTGTGAATAATTAGTGAAAGGCTGTCGCACCTGGAACTTCTGAGGCCCGTGACGGCGGTGGTGGTTTGCCGTCTGTATTTACTACAGTTTCGGACCGTAAGAGCCTCTAAGCGCAGATAAATGCCGCTAAATACAATGCCAGAAACGCCATAACTCGCTACACTCAAACAATGGCCGTTTCTGGCATTAACGCGTCATTTCTCTGCACTAAGAGGCTCTAACAGTCCTGCAAAGGCAGCAAATACAGACGGCAAACCACCACCGCCGTCACGGGCCTCAGAAGTTCCAGGCGCGACAGCCCAGCTACTTATATCCCTGCCATAAAAAACAAAAGCAATGTCAAAATATTTTTTCGCATTGCTTTTGTTCTTTTTTATCCAGAAGAGCCAATAATGTCGCTGGGGTGGCGCGCTAAACAAAGCCTGTCGGGGCTGGCGGGGGCGGTACCAGTCCATATTTCCAGCCTTTGCAGGATCATTAGTGTCTCTTGGTGCAGAGCAATGATGCGTTAATGCCAGAAACGACCATTGTTTGAGTGTAGCGAGTTATGGCGTTTCTGGCATTGCTTTTAGCGTCATTGCTCTGCACCTAGAGACACTTATGATCCGAAACCGATGGAAATACGGACTGGTACCGCCCCCGCCAGCCCCGACAGGCTTTGTTTAGTGCGCCACCCTTCCGCCACATTACTACAATTCCCAAACTTGTTTCAGAATCTGACCACCCCTGCTGATATCGGATACACTTAAATTGGCATATCCAATTACGATGGTGGCCGGCATGTGGTTATGTTCCGGATGAATATAATAACCGCTCAACCCATATACCTTGATACCGGCTTTCGCCGCCAGCCGAACTAATTCTGCCTCTTCCCGTTGTCTTTTATCTGTCAGCAGGATATGCAATCCTGCAAATTCTCCGTGAATTACAAAATCGTCTTCCAACGGCCGCAATTCCGCCAGCAACGCATCATGCTTGGTCTTATAGACGGCACGCATACGGTTCAGATGACGTTCAAAATGCCCCTGCGATAAAAACTGATGCAGCACATCCTGATCAAAACGTGATACTGTAGATGCATAAAATCCAACCTGCTCCCGATAAATCTTCAGCAGGGCCGGCGGCAGTACCATGTAACTGACACGGATAGCCGGGGCAACGGACTTGGAAAATGTTCCGAGATAAATCACCTTGCCGCTGGAATCCATTCCCTGCAGAGCCGGGATTGGTTTGCCTTTATAGCGGAACTCACTGTCATAATCATCCTCGATCAGATAACGTTCATCGGCCTCCAGTGCCCATTTCAGGAGTTCCTGCCTTCGTCCTACCGGCATTACAATCCCCATGGGGTATTGATGGGACGGCATAATGTAGGCAACATCAGAAACACTTTGGTCAAGAAACTGCGGATTCATACCGGCTGCATCCATACCTATCGGAAACACCTGATAACCCAGACTGTGAAATACCCGGTACGCCTGCTTATATGTAGGGTTCTCCATGGCAATCCGTCTGTCTCTGCCGAGAATCTGCGAAAGCAGTATCAGCAGATATTCACTTCCCGCACCGACAATAATCTGTTCTGCCGTACAGTTGACACCACGGGCAGAATGCAGATAACTGCGGATCGCTTCGCGAAACGCCGGCTCTCCCTGAGGATTGCCGGCATGAAACAGTTCTTTATTATCGTCAATCAGGGCAGATCGGTTAATCTTTCGCCAGATATTGAAAGGAAAATGTTCCAGGTCTATCCCGCGGGGTGAAAAATCAACCTGATATGCGTTCGGACCCGGACTGCCGTCTGCCGGCAGTTCCTCCGTTTGCTCTGATCTGACTTCCAGTAACTCTTCAATATGAGCAACAAAATAGCCGCGATATGGTACCGACTCAATATAACCTTCTGCCAGCAGCTGCTCATATGCCATCTGAGTAGTACTGCGGCTCACCTTCAGGTGTTCCGCCAGCGTCCGGGTAGATGGCAGCCGCTGGGCTGCTGTCAGGCTGCCGGTCCGGATCTCATCCCGGATATAGGAATATATCTGTTCATACAGAGGCCTTCCTGATTGGCTGTCGATCGGAACTAATAACTCCATATCATCCTCACTTCGTAATCTTAAATGAACTCTTTAATGAAACAATGCGGTTAAACACCGGTTGTCCCGGTGTGCTGTCCTTGCAGTCGGCACAGAAGAACCCGTTTCTGACAAACTGGAAACTGTCATAAGCTTCTGCCTCTGCCAGGGCCGGTTCCACATAGCATGCTTCGATCTTGGTCAGGGAATTGGGGTTCAGGTTCAGACTGCCGTCTTCATTCAGCTTGTCCTTTTCCTCATCAACAATGTTCTCATACAGACGGCATTCCACTTTCCTGGCTGTATCTGCTGCCACCCAGTGAATCGTTCCTTTGACTTTTCTCCCGGTAAAGCCCAGGCCACTCTTCGTCTCTGGATCATACGTTGCGTGAACTACGGTTATGTTGCCGTCTTCATCTTTTTCAAATCCGGTACAGGTCACAAAGTAAGCACTCATCAGGCGTACCTCGTTCCCCGGGAACAGGCGGAAATACTTTCTTGGCGGTTCTTCCATAAAATCTTCCCGTTCAATATATAATTCCCTGCTAAACGGTACCATCCGGGAACCCAGCTCCGGGTTCTCCAGGTTGTTCGGCACTTCCATCATCTCAATCTGTCCTTTGGGATAGTTATCAATGACCAGCTTTACCGGATCCAGTATCGCCATCATCCGCGGCTTCTTTAACTTAAGGTCTTCGCGGATGCAGTATTCAAGCATCGCATCGTCTACAGAGCTGTTGGCCTTGGATACGCCGACCAGTTCTACAAACATCCGGATAGCTTCAGGTGTATATCCTCTTCTTCTGAGTGCTGCAATTGATACCAGGCGCGGATCATCCCAGCCATCCACGATACCGTCTTCAACTAATTTCTTGATATAGCGTTTACCGGTGACCACATTAGTCAGGTATAGCTTGGCGAATTCAATCTGACGCGGCGGATGGTCGAACTCACACTCCTGTACTACCCAGTCGTATAATGGACGGTGGTCTTCGAATTCCAGGGTACAGATCGAATGGGTAATATGTTCAATCGCATCTTCAATTGGATGAGCAAAATCATACATTGGATAGATGCACCACTGATCTCCGGTATTGTGATGCGTCATATGCGCCACCCGGTAAAGAACCGGATCCCTCATATTAATATTTGTAGAAGCCATATCAATTTTGGCACGCAGCACCCGCTCGCCATCCTGATATACTCCGTTTTTCATATTCTCGAACAATTCCAGATTCTCTTCCACACTGCGGCTGCGATATGGACTTTCTTTGCCGGGAGTGGTAAAATCGCCCCGGTACGCTCTGATTTCTTCAGCTGTAAGGTCGCAAACAAAAGCCTTGCCTTTCTTAATCAGCAATACGGCACATTCATACATCTTCTCAAAGTAATCCGATGCAAAAAACAGGCGCTCTTCATAATCTGCGCCCAGCCACTTCACATCTTTAAGAATTGATTCTACGAATTCCGTCTTTTCTTTGGTCGGATTCGTATCATCAAAACGCATGTTGAACTTACCATTATACTTCTTCGCCAGCCCGTAATTCAGCAGGATTGACTTGGCATGGCCAATATGCAGATATCCATTAGGTTCCGGCGGAAATCGGGTCTGTACATGATCATAAACACCCTCTGTCAGATCTCTCTCTATCTCCTGCTCGATAAAATTTTTAGAAATTACCTCTTCTAAAACCTCGTTTTGCTTTTCCATCAAAACCCCTCCATCTGTTAGTATCCATTCTATTTGATAATATCTTATCATAGCATACTTCTATCCTTTCGAAAAGAGCTAAAAAATACAAACGTACAGATTCTTAATATTCTTAATTGTTTGGAAACTTATGGAAAACTAATTGACAACTATTAGTTATTATAAGTATAATGATCGAGATAATACAATTTTTATTAAAATTTGTATATTTGTGTGATATTTAAAGCAGCCATGCTCTAAATAAATAAATTTTGACAGGAGAGGAATCATGAAAAAAATCACAGCACTCACATTAGTAATGGCCTTGTCATTGACGGCCCTTACCGCATGCGGCGGTACCAAAGAACCAGCTTCGGCCGGGACAGAGAGCACCGCAGCCCCGGATTCTCAGGCACCAGCCACTTCAGATGCTGAAGCCGCTGCACCTTCAGGAGATGCATCTTCCTTTAAAGTCGCAGCTATTTTTGGCGGCGCCATCAATGACGGCAACTGGAACGAGACACAGTACAACGGTCTAAAGAAAATTGAAGCACTTGGTGCTGAAACCTCCTATATGGAGAATGTCAGCGATACCGATGCTGCCGAAGCTGCCCGTACCTATGCTTCAGAAGGCTATAACCTGGTATACCTGACCACAAACTCTTATCAGGATTACTGTACTCCGGTAGCAAACGATTTCCCGGATACTACCTTTATACAGATCAATGGAACCGCTATCAGTGATAATTTTATTTCCGTACGTATTGCTGATGAAGAACAGGGCTTCCTGCAGGGTGTTGCTGCTGCCCTGATTACCAAAACCGGCAAAGTAGGCTTCGTCGGCGGACAGGAGATCAACCCGATTAAATTAGGATCTTCCGGATTCCAGCAGGGTGTTGACTATGTAAATGCCACCTATGGTCTGAACGTGACTGCTGACCGGATCAATACCGGAAGCTTCACCGATGTCAACCAGGCTAAAGAAACTGCTATCTCCATTATTGAGAGTGGTGCTGATGTTATCGCTCCGATGGCTAATGATGCCAGTACCGGTATTATGGAAGCAGGCGAGGAAAAAGGCGTTATGGCAATCGGCTGCGGTCTTGGCCAGGAAACATCTGCTCCTACTGCAACCGAGCTGATCATCGTGAAGGATGTTTCGATTGCTTTTGATGTTACCTTTGAAGCACTGTTAAACGGCGAATTAAAGGCAACTGAAGTAGAGACCTACGGCGCCAACAAAGGTGTTGTATATGCAACTGACTGGATGGGCAGCAATGCTGACGATGAAGCAAAATCAAGACTGCAGGAAACCATCGACAAGATGAGCAATGGCGAGATTGAGATTTCGACCCAGTAAGCCGGTTAAGTACAATACCAACAATAATAAATAGGTAGCTACATACAAGGCTGTTCAGAGTTGTTTCGTTTCTGGCAGCCTTCTTTAAAATCAGCAGACCGAAACTTTGGAGGATCACTATGCAAAAATGGATTCTTGGCAAATTAAAAGATATAAGTTTTCCTGTTGCTTCAATTTTAGTTGCACTGCTTCTGGGTGCAATCATTATGTCGGTAATGGGCTATGATGTAGGACTTGCTTACTCCAGCCTTTTAAAAGGTGCTTTCGGCAGTAAGAATTCCATCGCCGAAACCCTGATTCAGACTACTCCTTTAATTTTTACAGCCTTAAGCTACGCGATTGCACTCAGGTGCGGCCTGGTCAATCTCGGTGCCGAAGGACAGCTGTATATGGGTGCCATATGCGGTTCTATGGTGGGTGCACATATTCAGGGACTCCCTCCCGTATTACATATTATCCTGGTTCTCATCTGCGGTTTCATCGGCGGAGCGCTGTGGGGACTGATTGTGGCAATTCTGAAGATGCGCTTTGGTGCTAGCGAACTGATTACAACGATTATGCTCAACTATATTGCAATGGAATTTGTCAGCTACTGTGTTACCAACCCGCCGTTTCGGGATATGACGCCAGGTGCTGCACCGCGGATGCCTTCTGTTGTTGACGCAGTCAAGCTGCCGATCTTGCTGACTCAGACCAGACTTCATTTTGGAATTTTTCTGGCTCTTGCCGCGGTACTCGTTTACTACATCTTCATGTGGAAAACTACGCGGGGATATGAAATGCGGGTTATCGGTATGAACCCCAATGCGGGTCGTTATTCCGGTATGAATATCCCGGTCAATTCCCTGCTTTCGATGTTCCTGGCCGGTGGCTTCGCCGGCCTTGGCGGAACAATCAATATTATCGGTCTGCAGTATTTCCTGACCGAAGGCTTCTCCAATAACTTTGGCTTCAGCGGTGTAGCTGTTGCTCTGCTGGGCGGATGCCATCCACTGGGAATGATTATCTCAGGGATTCTGTTCGGAGCATTAAATGCCGGAGGTGTTAAGATGCAGCTGCTGGCGAAGGTTCCTTCCGCCTCCATATATATGATCCAGGGTATGATCATCCTCTTTGCCGTCAGCCGCGAGCTCTTTATATGGTTCGGCAGAACCGGCAAATCCCTGGTTCCCGTTAAATCACGAAAAACAACAGGAGGTGCTGGCAATGGTTGATATAATTACAAACTTTCTGACGGCAGATATCCGTACGGCAACGCCTCTGCTGCTGGCTGCCCTGGGGCTGGTCTTCAGCGAACGAGCCGGAATCGTCAATATTGGTACAGAAGGTACCATGCTGGTCGGCGCACTGCTCGGCTGCATCGGCGCAGCATTCAGCGGTTCCGCACTGGTGGGTGCACTGCTGGCTGTCTTCGGTGGATTTATGATGTCGCTGATTTTCGCATTTTTCACGATTACCCTGCGCTCCAACCAGATCGTTGTGGGTACTGCCTTTAATATTTTCGCCGGCGGATTTACCATTACGCTGAACCGGCTTATGCTTAATGGAACCAAGGTAAACGGATATATCAATCTTCCGGTTCCGGGACTATCCCAGATACCGGTGATCGGCCGGGTTCTGTTCAACTGGTCTCTTCCGGTCTATTTTGCTTTTATCTGTGTTCCGCTCTGCTGGTTTGTCCTGCAGCGTACCAATATCGGCTTGAAGATCCGGGCTGTCGGTGAGTATCCCAAAGCATGTGATACTGTCGGTATTAATGTCTTCCGTATCCGTTACGGTGCGGTACTGTTTTCCGGTATGATGGCCGGACTCGCCGGTTCCTTTGTCTCGATGGGACAGCTTTCTTCCTTTACGGAAGGAATGGTATCCGGAAAAGGGTTTATGGCCCTCGCTGTTTGTGTATTTGGTAACTATTCACCCAAGACTGTTCTCTTCGCCGCGCTGCTCTTCGGAGCTGCCGATGCCCTGAAATATCGTCTGGTTACTACCAGCCTTGGCGGATATTATCAATTTCTCAATATGCTGCCCTATATCATCACCATCGTAGCCCTCTGCATGTTTGCCAAACGCAGCAACAAGCCTGCCAGCAGCGGAGTCGCATACAGAAAGGAATAGGGGGGAATCAGAATGTCAGAATATATCTTAGAAATGAAACATATAACCAAGCGCTTTGCTTCTGTCATTGCTAATGAAGATGTCAGCCTGGCAATTAAAAAAGGCGAGGTCCATGCCCTTCTGGGTGAAAACGGAGCCGGCAAATCCACCCTGATGAACTGTCTGTACGGCATGTATGACTCTTATGATGGTGATATCTATTTCGATGGAAAACCAGTTCGCATCCAGGATCCCAAGCAGGCAATCGCCCTTGGTATCGGCATGGTACATCAGCACTTTATGCTGATTCCCGCATTAACCGTAATAGAAAACGTAATTCTTGGCCTAAGCGAAAACAGTCCCGTACTCGATTTAAAGTCTGCCGCTGATCGCTTTACTGAGCTGGGCCGGCGTTACAACATGGAAATCGACCCATGGGTACGAGTGGAACAGCTGTCCGTCGGCCAGCAGCAGCGGCTGGAAATATTAAAAGCCCTCTACCGTGATGCCAAGCTGCTGATTCTGGACGAGCCCACAGCGGTCCTGACTCCCGATGAAGTAGACGGCCTGTTCGACATGATGACCAAACTGACCAGCGAAGGGCATACGGTAATCTTTATCAGCCACAAGCTGAATGAAATTATGAAGATCTGTGACCGCTGTACGGTACTGCGCCTGGGCAAGCTTGCTGCTACCGTCGAAATCAGCGAAGTCCAGAACCGCCAGGAACTGGCCAATCTGATGGTTGGTAGGCAGGTCGAATTAGTCACCGACAAAAAGCCGCTGCAGCTAAGAGATGAGCGTCTTAACGTACAACATTTATGCTGCAATAATGACCGCGGCCTGCCGATGCTTAAGGATATCAGTTTTTCCGTCAGAGGCGGAGAAATCCTTGGTGTGTGCGGCGTAGACGGCAACGGCCAGTCAGAACTAATCCAGTGCATAACCGGTCTGCGCAGGGCAACCAGCGGCACCATCACCATCACTGGAAAAGACACCACCCACTGCACGCCCAAACAAATCCTGAACCTGGATGTCTCACACATCCCGGAAGATCGCCACAAATACGGTATGATCGGCAACATGTCAATAGAAGAAAACTTAATTCTGGTAAGTTATGACCGTAAAGACTATTCGCTGCACAAATTTTTAAACTGGAAATGGATTGCCAAACACAGTAAAAATATCTGCAATCTATTTAAAGTCAAAACACCTACCATTAAAGAAAAAGCTATCAATCTATCCGGCGGCAACCAGCAGAAATTCGTGGTTGGCCGCGAACTCAACCGGACTCCAAACCTCCTGGTCGCAGTCCACCCCTCCCGTGGCCTGGATATCGGAGCCACCAAGTATATCCAATCCCAGATTATGGCTCAACGCGACAGAGGCACTGCTGTCCTGATGGTTTCCACTGAGCTTGACGAACTGATTGAATTATCCGATCGCATTATGGTTATGTTTGAGGGGGCTGTGATTGCAATTATTGATCAGAAAGACGCTTCCAGAGAAACACTAGGTCCATTAATGGCGGGGGTAGTTAGTTAATTAAGTCGTTTTGCAGTGGCACCGGCGCCTGGCACACCGAAATCTTTATGATTTCGCAGCTTCGGCGCCTGGTTTTTTGATCGGAATTTAGAAAACCTCCACTGCAAATCCCGTTTTAGGAGCTAAGGATTGCTCACGTCTCGTTCAATGTCTATTTTTGTACGATAGAACTTAATCTGCCAGGATTCCCTGTCAAACCAGATTCCAAAAACATCACTGTTTCGTTCTATTGAATCAGTTGATGGTACCACCCATTCCACCTGGTAAATACTCTCTTCTCGTAATATGGAGTTAATATGTATCAACGGGAGTCTGGCCTGACTAAGGACATAGAGACACTCTAAAAATATGATTGCGGCCATAATTTTACGAATCCCGGCATTTCCCTTTTTGCCCAGTCTATTCCGCCATTTTTTGCGCTGAATTCTACCCATATACCACTCCATGTCATGAAAATGTTTAATAAAACAGATTATAAGAAATAGAAAAACTAGAAATTATAGTATAACATATAATTTACAGTCAATTCAACACTTTTCATAAATAAAGGAACAGGATGATTTGTCCTGTTCCCTTTTTGTTTTGGATATCCTATTTCTTAGCGGCTTTCATCTGAAGCTTTGGAAGTTGTCGTTTTATTTCCGGTGATATCATTTACACCTTCTTCTACCGTATCTTCCACATTATCAATAACACCCCTGACAGCCCCGGTAGTTTCATTTCCGGTTGTTACACCATTCATTGTATTATCGTTGGTTACACCATTCGTTGTACCGGTTGTAGTGCCGTTTGTTCCGATTGTCCCGGTTGTTGTTCCTGCTGTGTTGGTAGTTTCGTTTGCCGCGGAGGTTGTAGTTTTGTTACCTGCGTTATTATTTCCACATCCGGTCATGATGCACATGGTAAGTGCCATCATAAGGGCATAAACTGATAATTTGATTCTTTTCATAATAAATTTCTCCTTTCTTTTGTTATGATTAGTATGCGAAACACCGAAAAAATTTATACACAAAAAAAAATAAAAGCACGCGATAAAACGTGCTTTTACTGTAATTTTTAAATTTACCGTTTTTTTCAATTTTGAGAAGAAGCTATTACATCTGCCATTGAGTACATTCCCGGTGCTTTGCCTGCCAGAAATCTGGCTGCCTCCAGCGCACCTTTTGCGAAAATCGCTTTGGAATATGCCGTATGGGTGATTGTCACAACTTCATCTGTTCCGGCAAATATCACATCATGTTCACCGACAATTGATCCGCCGCGGACAGCCTGAATGCCGATTTCTTTTTTGTCACGTTTCATACGTTCGGCGGTGCGGTCATACTTGTAATAATACTCCTGATTCATCGCCTCATTCACAGCATCGGCCAGCGCCAGTGCTGTTCCGCTTGGTGCATCCACCTTCTGATTGTGGTGTTTTTCGACGATTTCGATATCGAAGCCGGCGGCTGCCAGCACTTTCGCGGCGTCCTGAACCAGTTTCAGAAGGGTGTTAACGCCCAGGGACATATTCGCTGAACGCAGTACTGCCGTTGACCTGCTTATCGCTTTTGCTTTGTCCAGCTGATCCTCTGTCAGGCCGGTTGTGCAAAGCACCAGCGGCATCCGTCTACCCAAACAATAATCCATTAATCCATCCGCTGCTTTCGCCGATGCAAAATCTACAATCACATCCGCTTCTACATCACAATCCCAAAGGGATGAAAAAACAGGGTATTCATTCTCTAAACAATTATTCAAATCGATACCAGCTACAATCTTGATTCCATCCATGTCTTTCACCAGTTTGGTGATCACCTGTCCCATTGTCCCATTGCAGCCGTGCATTATCATTTTCACCATGGTATACCGCCTCCGCCGTTGTACTTATAATAATCCGTATTTCTTCATCTCCTCTGCCAGACGTTCCTGATTCTGTGGCTCCATCTCGGTCAGCGGCATTCTCATTCCACCGACTTCTTTGCCCATCAGATTCATGCCGGCTTTAACCGGAATCGGATTCACCTCACAGAACAATGCATCAATCAGCGGAATTGCTTTCAGCTGCAGCTCACAGCTCTTTTTCAAATCTCCGTCCAGAAAAGCCTGGCAGATATCATGGGTCTGCTGCGGCGCGATATTGGACAAAACTGAAATAACTCCCTTCCCGCCTAATGACATCAGGGGCACAATCTGATCATCGTTGCCGGAATACAGGTCTACACATCCATCAGCCATATTCATCATTTTTGCCATTGCAGAGAAATCAGCACTAGCTTCTTTGACACCAACAATGTTCGGGACATTTTTGCACAGTGAGACAATCGTCTCCGGCTTCATTATTACCCCGGTACGTCCCGGAATATGATACAGCAGAATCGGAATCTTCACTGCGGCAGCAATCTCTGTATAGTGCCGGATCAAGCCGTTCTGAGTTGCCTTGTTATAATATGGGGTAACCAGCAGCAGACCGTCCGCTCCGGCCGCTTCTGCCTCCTGAGACAGATAAATTGCTTCTCTGGTCGAATTGGATCCGGCTCCTGCAATCACCGGTATTCTGCCATTAACCACCTTACAGGTAAAACGCACCACATCCAGATGTTCCTTATGATTCATGGTTGAAGACTCACCTGTTGTTCCACATGAAATGATTGCATCTGTCCCGCTGGCAATCTGCTCTTCCAGCAGCTCCTCCAGCTTCGGATAATTTACCGATCCATCCGCGGTAAACGGGGTAACCAATGCAACACCTGCTCCTTCAAAAATAGCCATCTTTCTTCCTCCTTTATCGTAAATACCGCCTATAAAATTTTCTGCCGCCCTTTAACAAAAATTAAATTTAATGAAAAAAGAGCCGACAAAGTGGGTCGGCTCTTAAAGGTATTCATCTTCTTTAAGTAGCTCCCCATCCAATACGGATGACAGTCAAATGGTTATTCACCACATGCCCAGACTGATACGTCCAGTCCGTACCAAATCTTCGGCGCTCGCCCTTTCAATACCTTCATCTGCTTCTGGCGCATCCGGTATGATACTCTTGCTTCGCGCAACCTCTACCATAATTTATTTATAAATATACTATCATTATCTACGTCAATTGTCAACTTGAACATATTCAATCCGGTCAGCCAGCACTCGAAGTGAATCCGGCAGCTGCTCGCCAGTCAGCAGCACATCTGCTTCATCACGTACCGAAAGGAGCGTTTCCAGTTCCTCCACTTTCAAAATTCCATGCTTAACCAGTCCCAGAATTCCATCCAGAATCAGAAGGTCACATTCACCAGTGGTCAGGACCTTTCTGGTATAATTGATGCAATTGCGTATATTCATCAATTCATCCTGCCGTTCTGTTTCGGACAGCTGTTCAAAATTACAATCTGACTTTTCAAAGCAAAATACTTTTATCTGTGGCTCAAGGCGGTTATACACTTCCAGCTCTTCTTTCCGCTGGCAGCCTTTCAGAAACTGAATGATAATCACACTCTTCTGCAAGGCCATTGCTTTGATTCCCCGTCCTAAAGCCAGTTCTGATTTACTGGATCCATTTCCATAAATAACTTCAATTTTTCCCTGATTCATCATTTTGCACCTCAGTTAACTTTTATCCATCTGAAATCAAGTCCTGCTTACAGCTTGCTTATCTTAACATATTACGGCACACTTTGCAAGTTTTCTTACTTTTTTCTTACGATCAGTCTTCTTCTCCGAATTCCAGTTTGCTGACTGATACTTCGTAAGCGACTCTCTTTTCGCATTCTGTTTCATTCAATTTCTTTGTGTATTCCCGGCTTTGTACTCGTCCCCATAACTGAACCCGGGTTCCCACTTCAAAAGAGGATGCAAAACGGGCATTTCTTCCCCATGCAATACAGGGTATGTAATCCGATTTGCCATACGGTCTGTTCACCGCAAGCAACAGGTCGGCTATTTCTCTTCCAAGAGGAGTTTTTCGGTAAATCGGGGTCTTGCATATGTATCCATCCAGGAAAATCTGATTGGTTTTTGTATAATCCGTAAATTCTTCCATAAAACTTATTTCACGGACAAATACCGATAGCACCAGTCTGTTCTTGACTCCTTCATGCCGGTTGTAGGAACGGAACTGGCCGATTGCTTCAATCGTATTCCCCCGATAATCCTGATCAATATCGATCAGCCGTTCTGATATCATAAGCGGAATAATATCAGCCTGATCACTCAGACGATTTACCGCTACATCCACCACATAGAAGCCTTCACCAAACACCTCATGACTAAAGGTAAATCCTGATGTTATCATTCCAATCACACTCACTTTGTTGTTTTCCATTACTTTTTCTGCCATGGTACTTTCTCTCCTCTTTCCTTAAACATATTTTGCTTTATCGCTATTATTATGTTTATGACAAAGATGAAAATTCTAGCACAAAAAAAGGTCGTGAAATTCCGACAGAAATCTCACGGCCTTGTCATTTTTACTTTTTGCCAGCTCTTTTACGCATGGTCGGATCCAGGATTTTCTTACGGATACGCAGGTTCTCAGGCGTAATCTCAAGAAGTTCATCCGTGTCGATAAATTCCAGACACTGCTCCAGACTCATGATCCGCTTCGACACCAGCTTTAATGCTTCATCTGCACCGGAAGAACGGGTATTAGTCAGTTTCTTGGTCTTACAGACATTGACTTCGATATCTTCTGCTTTCGGATTCTGGCCGATCACCATTCCGGCATAGACACGTTCACCTGCTCCGATAAACAGTGACCCGCGCTCCTGAGCATTAAATAATCCATAGGTGATGGCTTCTCCTGACTCATAGGCAATCAGGGAACCATTCTTACGATAACTGAGATCGCCTTTGTAAGAACCATATCCGTCGAAAATAGTATTCATAATACCATTTCCTTTGGTATCGGTCATAAATTCTCCGCGGTATCCGATCAAACCTCTGGATGGAATAGAAAATTCCAGACGGGTATAACCGCTGTTAGCAGGGCTCATTCCCTGCAGCTCTCCTTTTCGGGAGGTCAGCTTCTGAATCACCGCCCCGGAAAATTCTTCCGGTACATCAATATACGCGATCTCCATCGGCTCCTGTTTCTGGTTTCTCTCGTTAAATTTATAAAGAACCTCCGCCTTGCTGACCGCAAACTCAAAGCCTTCCCGTCGCATGTTTTCAATCAGAACCGAAAGATGCAGTTCACCACGGCCGGACACCTTAAAGCATTCCGTTGACTCGGTTTCTTCCACCCGCAGACTTACATCGGTATTCAGTTCCCTAAACAGGCGCTCTCTTAAATGACGAGAGGTTACAAACTTGCCTTCCTGGCCGGCCAGCGGACTGTCATTGACCATAAAATTCATGGCAATGGTCGGTTCAGAAATCTTCTGGAACGGAATTGCTTCCGGATTCTCCAGTGAACAGATGGTATCACCGATATGCAGATCAGCAATCCCGGATATCGCAACAATATCTCCGATCGTAGCTTCCTGTACTTCCACCTTGTTTAAACCATCAAACTGATACAGCTTGCCGATCTTGACCCGCCGTTTCTTATCCAGTTCATGATGATTGACAAGTGTACATTCCTGGTTCACACGAATCGTACCGTTATCTATTTTACCAACACCGATACGTCCGACATATTCATTATAATCAATGGTACTGATCAGCATCTGGGTATCAGCCTCCGGATCTCCTTCCGGAGCAGAGATCGACTCGATAATGGTCTCAAACAATGGCCCCATATCTTTGTCTTCATCACCAATATCCCTCTTGGCATATCCATTCTTCGCCGATGCGAACACAAACGGGCAATCCAGCTGTTCATCAGATGCATCCAGATCCATCAGCAGTTCCAGAATTTCATCTATGACATCATCCACCCGTGCTTCCGGGCGGTCTATTTTATTAATGCAGACAATCACAGACAAATCCAGCTCCAGCGCCTTTTTCAAGACAAACTTGGTCTGAGGCATCGCACCTTCATATGCATCTACTACAAGAATAACACCATTAACCATCTTAAGCACACGCTCTACTTCGCCGCCAAAATCCGCATGTCCCGGGGTATCAATAATATTAATCTTGGTATCCTTGTAAAAAATGGCTGTATTTTTTGATAATATGGTAATTCCGCGTTCTCGTTCAATATCATTAGAATCCATAACCCGTTCGGCCACTTCCTGATTGACACGGAATACCCCGCTTTGTTTCAGAAGCTCGTCTACCAGTGTTGTTTTCCCATGGTCAACGTGAGCAATAATTGCTATGTTGCGTACATCTTCTCTTTTCATCTTCATGACTGAATTCTCTCATTTCTTGTTTATATATTTACGAACCATTTAAAAAGCTAAGGGTTTTGGAAGTTCCCTTAGCTCTGCTCATTCGCTTCAATTTATTAATATAACATTATCATAGAAAGAATGCAACAAAAAAATTATCGGTTGACTTCCCAAATTATGTATGCTATACTGCCAGCTGCAAACGAAAAAGTATTACAAATAATAAAATGGATAAGATGTTACGGCTTTAGCCGGCATCTTGTCCTTTTCTGCTATGTATAAACTAAGGAGGCAAAACATGAAATCTGCAGTAAAACAGGAATCATCCTTCACCAGCGGCAGCATTCCCAAAGCTATGTTCAAATTTTCAGGTCCGTATATGCTCGGCATCCTGGTACAGAACCTGTATGGTGCCGTCGACCTGTTCGTCGTCGGCCATTACGCCACCACCGCCGACGTCTCTGCCGTCACTACCGGCAGTCAGATGATGACCATCGTAACCCAGCTGATCATCGGTTTTGCTACTGGCATTACCATTCTTATCGGTCAATATTGTGGTGCAAAGGACAAAAAAAGCTTGTCACGGACTGTCGGAACCTCTATTATCCTCTTTGGAACTGCCGCTGTAATCCTGACCGCTGTGTATCTCCTCCTGCACGGACAATTTGTTGCTGTTATGCAAACACCGCCTGAGGCTGTCACTGCAACCAAGCAATATTTGTTTTATTGTTCTTTAGGTATTGTTTTTATTATCGGCTATAACGTAATCAGCAGTATCCTTACCGGAATGGGCGATTCCAAAACCCCCTTCCTCTTCATTCTGGTTGCCTGCCTGATCAATGTCGTACTCGATATTATTTTAGTAAAATACATAGGCTGGGGCGCTCAGGGAGCAGCCATCGCCACAACAACGGCACAAGCCGGCAGCTTTTTATTCTCCCTGCTCTTTTTACGATACCGCGGAATGGGATTTTCATGCTCCGGCACTGACCTCCATGTAGATAAAACACAAGCCGGTAAAATCCTCCGCATCGGCGGCCCCGTAGCACTGCAGAATGTCCTGGTAAGCGCCTCCTTCCTCTTTATCACAGCCATCATCAACCAGATTGGTGTCGCTGCCTCAGCCGCCGCAGGTGTCGTAGAAAAACTAATCACCTTCCTCTTCGTTCCCGCTACAGCAATGGGAACCACCGTTGGCACTGCATCATCCCAAAACATCGGTGCCGGGCAGCTGGACCGGGCCCGCCAAACAATCTGGTGGGGCATCCTGATCGCCTTCATTCCTGCTGCCATTATCACCATCTGCTGCCAGCTCTTCGGCACTGCAATGGCCGGCATATTTAATAAAGACAGTGAGGTCATCACCCTGGCCGCAAGCTACCTTAGCTCCTATATCCTTGACATCCTGATGGTAAGCTTTGTTTTCTGTATGAACGGATACTTTAACAGCCGCGGAAAATCATGGTTCAGTCTGCTGCACAGCCTGCTGACCACATTTGCAGTAAGAGTTCCGCTAGCTTTTTTACTGAGCCGCTTTGAAGGATCAAGCCTGTTTCTGATAGGATTTGCGGCACCAATATCTACTTTGGTATCGCTGATTTTATGCATAATCTTCCTGATACATCTAAAGAGGGTGGGAAATTAGAAACCATCGAGGCCCGGGAGCGGCTCAGCGACAGGGTCTGGTTTGAGAATGTTTATAATAATATTACCTGGCCGTCAAGCATGGCATAGTGTAACTGTTCCTGTTGTTCCATCTGAGCCTGGCCGTTTGTTTTTTCTGTAATCTGGCTCTTTACTGAATCTAACATTGCTCCAGGAACAAGCAGGGTTAAAAGAACCTGGTCAGTATATTCTGTGTTCAAGGTTGTAAGTTCAAGCTGGCTGGCGAGGTACTGAAGTTTGCCGATACCGTTGTAATCAGTGTAGACGGCAAGTTTTTGGGCGGGGACTTTTTCTACAATGGTACTGTTATTGAGGCCTTCAGTAACTGCGGCTGAATATGCTCGTACGAGACCTCCGGTTCCTAACAGGGTTCCGCCGAAGTATCTGGTTACTACAACACAGATGTTGCGTATTTCTTGTCCAAGGAGTACGTCGAGCATGGGTCTTCCGGCGGTCTGACTGGGTTCGCCATCATCGCTGCAGCGGGTCAGCTGAGCCTTGGCTCCGATAACATAAGCTGAGCAGTTGTGTCTGGCGTCCCAGTATTTCTTTTTTATTTCTTCTATGAATGCAGCTGCTTCTTCTTCATTTGATACGGGTCTGGTGGTGGCGATAAAGCGGGATTTTTTCTCGATGATTTCTCCTTCACCGCCCTGATAAAGAATTTTATAGCTTTCTATCATAATTTCTCCTTATATTTTCCAGATTAACAAACATACTAAGATGATAACAGGAATCCTTATTTCTGACAAGTAATTGAATTGTGGAATAAACTTTGGTATAATGTTATACGGGGTTTTTCTGCTATCAGAACTACCCAAAGGAGGACACTATGAATTATGGCAAACAAGCGACAGAGCGAAAACTAAAAGCGGCCAATTCCAATTCGTCCAAATATACGACGAAGTTATTCCTGACATTTTTTAAGGTCTGTTTTGTTTTGATCTGTTTTTCTATTCTTGTGCTGGGAAGCGTCAGCTTCGGAATCTTTAAGGGCATTATTGATAATGCTCCGGAAGTGAATGTAGACAGTATTGTTCCCATTGGATATGCGACTACCGTATATGACAGTGCCGGTAATCTGACCGATACACTGGTTACCGCCGGATCTAATCGTGAAGAAGCATCTTATGATGAACTTCCGGAGGATCTTATCAATGCCTTTGTAGCTATTGAGGATGCCCGGTTCTGGACTCATAATGGAATTGACTTACGTTCTATTACCAGAGCGGCTGTGGGAATCTTAACCGGCGAAAGCAAGGGCGGAGGAAGTACTATCACCCAACAGCTGATCAAGAATAATGTATTTAACGGCGGTATGGAGACCAGTTTGGGTGCGAAACTGGAACGAAAGCTTCAGGAACAGTATCTGGCCCTGCAGCTGACCAAATCCATGGACCGCAAGCTGATTCTGACTAACTATTTAAACACTATTAACCTTGGTAATAATACCCTTGGAGTTAAGGTTGCGGCAAGAAGATATTTTAACAAAGAAGTATCAGAACTGACCCTTTCTGAATGTACGGTTATTGCCGGTATTACTCAGAACCCTGCTAGTCTGAACCCGATCACCAATAAGGAAAAGAACGAAGAAAAGCGCAAAGTCATCCTTCAATATATGTATGAACAGGGATATATTACAAAAGGACAACAGGAGGAAGCACTCGCCGATAATGTATATGACCGGATTCAGGATGTGGATCTGGTATCCCGGGAGGCTTCAACCCCTTACAGCTATTTTACGGACGAGCTGACCCAGCAGGTTAAAGATACCCTGATCGAAAAACTGGGTTACTCTGATACTCAGGCCCATAACCTGCTCTACAGCGGCGGCCTGCAGATCTTCACCACACAGGATCCACAGATCCAGGCAATTGTAGATGAGGAGATCAATAACCCGAATAACTATTCTGCAGCACGCTACTCGATCGAATACCGGTTGTCTATAACCAATGCTGACGGTACCACGGAACACTACTCAGAAGAACATATCCGCAGATGGCACAGCAATGTCCTCCGGGATAATTTCGACGGTCTCTACAACAGTACCGACGCGATCCAGAGTGATATCGATTCCTACAAGGCTTATCTGTTAACAGAGGGCGATACCGTGATTGCCGAGCGTATGACACCAACACTCCAACCGCAGGCTTCCTTTGTTATCATGGATCATATCACCGGACAGGTGAAAGCCATCAGCGGCGGACGCGGAACCAAGACCGCCAGTCTTACACTGAACCGTGCAACCAATACCAAACGCCAGCCCGGTTCAACCTTTAAGATTATTACAGCTTTTGCACCGGCACTGGATGCCAAAGGCTCAACGCTTGGCAGTGTGTATTACGATTCTGTATATACCGTCGGCAACAAAACATTTTCCAACTGGTATTCCCAGGGGTATCTGGGCTATTCCAGTATCCGCGACGGCATTATTTATTCTATGAATATTGTAGCTGTCCGCTGTCTGATGGAGACTGTCACACCGCAACTGGGTGTTGAATATGCAGAAAACTTTGGTATCACTACCCTGACACCGACCGATACGAATGCAGCAACTGCTCTGGGCGGTCTGACAGATGGTGTCACCAACCTGGAGCTGACTGGTGCCTACGCTTCCATCGCTAACGGTGGCGTTTATACCAAACCGGTATTTTTCACCAAGATTCTCGATCACAACGGCAAAATCCTGATCAACAATGAACCGGAGACTCGCCGCGTGCTTAAGGAATCTACCGCATTCCTGCTGACAGATGCAATGAAAGAATCAATGGAAAGCAACCGCAAATTCGCTCGCTCCGGCGTCAATGTCAGCTCCACCAGTACCCGTTCAAACCTGACCAATATGTCCAATGCCGGCAAGAGCGGTACTACTTCCAACAACGTTGATGTCTGGTTCGTTGGCTATACACCATATTACACTGCCGGGATCTGGGGCGGATGTGATAAGAACCAGAAGCTCTCCGGACAGAACGGCGGAACCTCGTTCCATAAAGACATCTGGAAAAAGATTATGACCCGGGTACATGAAGGCAAAGCAGATATCGGTTTCACCGTTCCTGACAGTATAGAAACTGCAGAGATCTGCCGCAAATCCGGCAAGCTCGCAATCCCCGGCGTCTGTAACCACGACCCGCGCGGCGATGCAACCTACTCCGAATACTTTGCTGCCGGTACTGTCCCAACCGATATGTGTGATATCCATGTACGGGCGACCGTATGCTCGGTTAGCGGCCTGCTTCCCGGAGCATGGTGTCCCAAAACCACCCACATCCGGATCGCAATTCCTGCCGGAGAAACCGGGACAACCGATGACTCAGCATATGCCATGCCAACATCCTACTGCAGCGGACACAGTTCGACTATTATTTCACCAAGTTCTGATCCAGATGGAGAATCAGCCGAAACCGTTTCTCCAGGCGACAGTGGCAGTGGTATCTCTCAGATCGGCCCTGGCTATGTATCTCCTGGTACTACTGAATCAGGTGGCAGCAGCGGAGCAAGTATTTCTCAGGGTCCGGGGCAAGATTGATCGGGAGATTGGGTATTCTCAGGGAAAGAGGGGCGTTTGTGCAGGAAGCGACTCCGTTCTCTCGACAGGGCATTCCTAAGCACATAAACAGGGATTTGCTGCGGCACCGGTGCCAGGCGCTGCAAAAGCAAAGGTAAAGAAGCCGCAAATGTCATTTAGCAGGCACTTATTCCGGACAGAGCGAATATAAAATAGTAGTCAAATAGTAGTCAAAGCACTCTTTCGAGGGTGCTTTTATTTTTGGGCAAAATAAAAGAACCTTGATTTCACAAGGTTCCTGACCAGCTGCTGACGGGAATCGGACTTATAAAAGATAAAATCCACAAACCCTTGATTTTGCGATATCCATTGAAAACACAAGGCTTTTCCGTGTTCTCACTTTTCCAAAAATTTCGTGATTTTTCCAAATATGACGTAGTTTTTCCCCACTATGCAACACGAAATTGGATTCAGTTTTAAGGCGGGCGCCGAGTGATCGGTCCCCGCCTAGTATCGAAGTATAAATCTGTTAATCCCTTGTAAAATGGGCATTTCCCACACTTTTCAACGTGTTTCTTCTATATAAATATACCTACCTTATACCTACCTACTAAAAAACAAAGACCGCAGCCCCTAAAAGGTTGCGGTTTTATTCATTGTCTGGCACCCACTCCATAAGATCACCAGGCTGACAGTCCAAAATACGGCATAACTTTTTAAATTCGCGTGATTCCAGCCAGAACTAAGCATTGCCGATATATTTCTCAAGGAATAGTTTACTCGCTTTTTCTTTTGAAACCTTTATTCGATGTAATACCATTGGTGGTTCCGTTCTTCCTTGCGTTTGATTATAGCCTTTATGATAACTGTTGTACTTTTCAATCCATTGCCCCTCAGCCAATAGCATTTTATCATGTTTCCATCGGGGTATCTCTTCTAAGATTTCATAATCAGATGAATTTGGATTGTTGGTATAATCGTTTTGCATTTCAGGTACGATGTGGTTCCCGCTGTCAAGTTGATTAAAATGGGTGCGTATACGCTGTTTTATATCCTTGGTTTGACCTATATAGCTTTTACCGTTTTGGATATTGTAGATTCGATATATGCCACTATTACACCCCTGTATAACTAGATTGGTATTCAAATAATCGCCTCCTATATTCAATCTTCCTTTGAATGTGGTACAAATTTGAGGTCGCAGTCCAGAACTTCGGCAATCTGGAGGACACGGCAATGACAGAGACAATGAGAGCAAGCGTAGAGAAAGCAATCGAAAGATCAAACGGAAACCTGACGGTCGAGTATGCAAAGTCGATGATCGAGCAGAAAGAAAGAACAATCAGCTATTACAATAGCCTTCCGTCATGGAAACAGGGTTATTCTACTCAGTATTCCATCAACCTGGCAAAAGATGAGATCGAATACTTTGAAGCAGTGACCGAAGTCCTTATCGAGAAAGCCGCAGCCGTAGCTGTAGCTGAGACTGTAGAAGTACTGGCAGCTATCGTTACCGTAGCCAACAAAGCAAAGGCAGCACGTAGAGCAGTTGCTACCCTGGCTAACAAGCTGAGAAAGGTAGGCTTCACATTATCGGATGCCTTCCGTAAAGCGTGGACACTCATAAAGGCATTTAACGAGCTTCTGCCCGGCGCGGTCTAATCTTTGCAGTTTTATCAACCTTATAGTTAAAGTGTAGGGGAAAACTGGAGAAAAATCAAAAGAATATTGTCGGATTTACTCATGTATGTATGGTAACATACATACATGAGCAAATCGTGTTACAAGGGTGTTGGCCGTCAAAGCAATGGCAAGAATCGAAAATGGCAAGCACAAAGAAATGGAGGATTTCCCGCCCATCTTACAGGCCAGACACATTCAGGAACTGCTGAACGTCTGTGAAGCCGTAGCGTATCAAGTAATGCATCATGCAGACTGCCCCACAATCAAGCTAGGGAAACGAATGGTAGTACCGAGGGATGATTTCTGGCAGTTCTTCATGCAGCACAGAGGTAAAAGCCTATGGTAAAGCATGATGTCATTCAGGTACAGGGAATCAACTCACAAGGGTACGGAATCATCCCAAAGATGGTCATGCAAGACAAACGACTTACGATACAAGCCAAGGCCATATACGGCTACTTCTGTAGCTATGCCGGGTCAGGAAAGACGGCATTCCCAAGCCGTAAGAAGATCATAGTCGATCTGCGGATCAGTAAGGACAGCTTTTACAAGCACTTTGGAATCCTTAGAGATTACGGTTACATTCATGCTCAGCAAGAAAAGGACGAACACGGTGTTTTCTGCCGGAACGTTTACACTCTGATCGAATCAATACCGTGTCCTGATTTACCGTGTCCGGTTGAGCCGTGACCGTATAACAAGGACACTAATAATAACAGTATTAAAATTAACAGTATTTATAATTATCAGTCAGTCAGTCCAGACATGACGGATGGGACAGACGCACAGAATCGATTTAAAGTGATTTCAGAGGTCATAAGGCAGAATGTCAGCTATCATGACTTAGAAACGGCCTACAGGGACGATATGAGCCTCATAGACGAGTTTATCAGCATCATCCTTGATACGCTTTTGTCTAACAGCGAAACGGTCAGGATCGGCGGCATAGGCAAGCCAAGGGAACTTGTAACGGCTAACCTGATGAAGCTGCGGTATGACAACATCGTCCATGTGCTTTTCCTCCGGCAACACCGAATAATTTTAATTACATCTTGCAACTAAATTCCATAAAACCAGTAAATACAACACCCAAACCACATTATCGCAATCCCTATCCCACTGTAATTTTCCGAACTGGTTCCATTCCAATCCGTACCAGATAGCGGATATCGCTAAATTAACCGTCAATGCTTTAATTAATGCCCTATTACCCCTTTCCCCGATTCTGCCGGATTATATTAATACCACTGCAACAATGCCGCCTATGCACACTTTGTCCATAATTTCATACTATAGAGTAATAACAAACAAGGAGGTAAACATTATGTTTGATTCATACGAATATGGTAATGAATACAAAGGTCACGATAAAGACAAAGATCGTGA
>JBOFYZ010000143.1:0-1116 GCA_051654925.1 Lachnospiraceae bacterium
TCGTAAGGGTTACTCCCTTGGTCATCTTCTCCCGATCGGCAGTCCACCCTCTCAGGTCATACTTTGGTTCCGTGCGGTTGTTCCACTTGATCAGGTTCAGCTCCTTATGGTAACCTCCCGATTCCGGAAACACGATCAATGTTTCTAAAATTTCATACTTAACATCAGGCATGATGCTCACCTCCCTCACAATCACATTTTTCGTCTGGGTCTAAGTTGGCACCGCACAGCGGACAAGTCCAATAATCAGACATCGTCTATACCCCCCCCCGAACGATCAGCATCATTGTTCCTATCGATCTGCTGATTCACGGCTTCCAATTGATTCACCAGCTGAAAGGTGTAATCCCTTGCTATGCGAATCTGGATTAAAACCCTGTTCCGATCAATTCGCCACCTCTGCAATTCCTCTGGTGACTCCTGCCTGTCGTAATCCGTCTGAAGCTCTCCCATAATAAAATCTGCCTTTTCTGCGTAGTCCAGAACTTCTGATAATGCATCAGAGTAGGTGTTCCTCACCTTAATACGTTCCTGCGCATCGGCAGGCAATTGATTAAAATCTTTTACCATCTTGACATTCTCCAATCTCCCTTGATATACTAAGGGTGTAAAATTCTTATCATTGTTACTCTGACTCCCTGGCGGCTCCATCCGCTGGGGTTTCGTTGTTTATGTACTTCTCATACTTTTCCATAACTGAATCCGACACACCGCTTTTGTATAGCTTCCGGATATCCGTTATCACTTCGCCGCTTAAAATCTTTAGCCATTCCAGCAGATCCTTCCGGCTGTTGGCAAAGTTGCAGCAACGATTGCCAGCATATTCAATTCTGTAACGCATAAGATACTCCTCTCCTAGATCACAAAATAAACTAATCCAATCAGCAACCCCAGCACCACGCTCCAAAGGTGCTTTGTTACCGCGTCTGCCAGTTTGCTCCGCTGACACTCCGGATTGCTCCTGATGCAGATGCAGTTAATTTCTGGCTCTATATGTATTACTTTCATGGGGTTATCACTCCTCCGTTCTTTTTAAGATAGTATAGATTTTACGCAGCCGATCAAGACCCATATCAGCCAGCAGAACCGTGATCGCGTTAATGTAATCTTGTCTGT
>JBOFYZ010000144.1:0-114053 GCA_051654925.1 Lachnospiraceae bacterium
GGGAAGGATATAGCCGAAAGCAAGGGTGTCCATCGTGAGGTGGAATCTGAAGGAAGCTGGATGCTGGGAACATACTAACCAGCGGGCAAATCTCTGGTCTGACGAACAGAAATCACATCAGGCTATGCATGGGGGTAAGTATTCCCACAGTCAAAGATCAATTTTCCAGGTAAAACGGATAGGACTGATTTGAACAGTGGCTCTTCCTCGGTACTGACGGCAATACATGGAATGGATAATTTCATCAAGATGAGCTGCAGCATTTTGTATTTTGACATCAAAGTAGACTTCATGAAAGCGTCATTTACGGAGATTAAGAAAAACTATGATAGTGTGGATAGCAATGAAACAGTTGTTTGATTTTACCTGATTTTTAATTTAGAAATGCGATAGAGAGGGATTTTTTCTGATGTGAAAGAGTGTTCCTTTTAGCAAAGTCTGTCGGTTCATATACAGGAGTTATTCCAGAGAATGCAGAGTTGTTTTTGCGTGTTATATGAGGGAATGATTTTCTTAATGAGTATTGAAAAAGTGTAGAGTTTTTCTACATGAAGTGGAAATTACTTGTCTTTTTTTTGTTCAGATATAGGAATATAATCAGAATTAGTAAGAGGGGAATGTATTGGCATGGAATTTACAATAAGCGATTGAGAAGAATTATGGATTTGCTACTTGAAGATACAAAACCGGTTGATACCAATCGGCTTGCATTGACATTAAAGGTTTCTACAAAGACGGTTCGGGCTGATATGCGTGAACTGGAAGAATTGCTTTTGCCAATAGGAGTTCAGGTTAATCTTGAGAAAGGCAGCGGATATAGCCTGAGGATAGAGACGACACAGGCGAGAACCCGGATGGAGACTCTGATTAAGCAGTTTAATGATTCGGAGTTAAAAGAAAACCTAATTCCCAGCGATCCGGAGGAGCGGAGGCAGTACATTATCTCACTTTTGCTGCTTAATGAACTGGAGCATGAAAAGGTCATTCGGTTTTATGATTTGGCAGATATCTGAAACAGACGAAAGAGTATGAGATCGTTGAAGCGATACAAGTTAACATTATTGAGCCAATCCGCTCAGTATCGCTGGTGGCGGTGCAGTATGCCTGATTTTGCAACAAAGGACAGAAAAATCACGCCTGCAACGGACAAATACATCAGTTGCAGGCGCAATTGCTAATGAAGCATATCACAGATATATGCATAGGTTGTTTCCGGAACCAGCGGTTTGATCTCCGCCAACCTGCCCTCAGCCATCAATGCTCTGACCCGGCTGGCACTGATCGGAGTACCAGTGATTTCCTGGCGCGGCAGTTCAATCACTTCAATGCCGGCCGCTGGCAGCAATTCCTTCATCCGCCGGTTATATGCCGCCGTCACCGGGCAATAAGGTTCACTGCCGACAAATCGTTTGGTGATTCCCAGATGCGGGGCAAAATACTGGCTAAAGATTTTTATATCGAGCTCACATTGCACTTCATTCGCCGGTTGTTCTTCTTTCAGAAAATACTGCGGAAATGTCGCCGACGAGATCAGATAATCACCCGTCGGGCAGACCGCGATGTTTTTGATATGGGCGGTTCCCTGCCGGACCAGCTTAAGCCGGGTTTCATAAGGAAAATCACTGCGATCCTCAGACAAGATAAATAAATAGAGGAACTTACAGCGGGAAGCGGCTGTTTCAATCAAAAAGAGATGACCATTGGTAAACGGATTGCAATTGGCCACAATCGCACCAATATCCCCAGTTTTCGGATTAGCCGGCAAACCGGCCAGATAGCCGGCAATTCCGGTTTTTTGATTCTCCATTAAAAGGACATCTTTGGTAGCCGCCACCTCATAAAAACCAAATTCTGAAAACATCCGCTTATTTTGCGGCTTGGTGTACTGCAGCAGATGGCAAAACCCATTGTGAAACGCATCTTTGATCAGTTCGGTGATAATCGTTGCCGAAAGGCCTTCGCCCTGATATTCCGGGGCCACACCAATGCATTTTAAGACATTCCCCTGCCGGGAACCGGTTGCGCAGATATTGCCCTGTTCAAGTAAATTAAAGGTGACTTCCAGCCCCTCTTCCCAGTTCAGGCCCAGTGATGCCAGAAAGTCAATAGTCTGTTGGCGCTGCCTTTTGCTCAATGGATTTCCTTTTGCCAATAGCATCTCATTGTTCACCTCATTTCCCTGTCATCTGGGCCACCTGATAGATCTGGTCAATTAATGTTCCATCACGATAGATAACATCAGCCACCACACGATCGGTTCGAGTCTGAGCAGCAGGAATCCCGGTAATCCGCTCTGCCGTATCTTTCAGCGCTTCGATCGACACAATCGGAAGTCCTGCTGCCGTCAAGCGTTCCTTAAGTTCTGCCCGGGCCGGATTGACCGCAATGCCGCGCTGTGTAACCAGAATATCAACAGTATTTCCTGGTGTCGTAATGCAGGTCACCCGATCTTTGACCAGCGGCAGTCTGGCTCTGACTAATGGGGCAATAATCATAGACAATTTGGCACCGGCCGCCGTATCGCTATGGCCGCCGCTTCCACCCATAATTAACCCATTGGAATCAGTATGCACATTGACATTAAAGTTGGTATCGATCTCGGTGGCACCCAGTATTACGATGTCAAGATTATCAACGATTGCACTCTTGGTAATCGGGCTGGCATAATGACTGGCCGTAACTTCATGATGTCTGGGATTGCTTTGCAATGATTTGACTGCCTCTAAGTCAAAACACTGGACATCCATAATAGCTTCAAAACAGCCGGCATTTAACATATCGACCAGATAACCGGTGATCCCTCCCATCGCAAAGCTGCCGGTAATCTGCTTTTTAAGCATAATCTCTTTTAAGTATTTCGCCACCGCTAAAGAAGCGCCGCCGGCTCCGGTCTGAAATGACATGCCGTCTTTTAACAAACCAGAATGGTTAATCACCTGAACCGCATAGTCAGCCATCAAAAGCCCAACCGGATCTCTGGTAATTCTTGTTGTTCCAGACACGATTCCGGCCGGATCTCCGATTTTATCAAGTGCGACCACATAGTCTATATATTTTTCCGAAATCGAGATGGTTGATAAGGGATAAGGGCATAGATTGTCAGTCAGTACAACTACCTGATCCGCATACATCGCATCGGCATACGCATAACCTAACGAACCGCAGGCCGAGGGACCGAACTGTCCGGTACAATTGCCCATCGGGTCAGCACTAGGAGCCGCAATAAAAGCCACATCAATGTGGGATTTACCAGATTCAAGGTCAGCGGGCCGGCCGCCGTGACTGCGAAAGGTCACCGGTTTTTCGAGAATTCCGCCAGAGATCGCTTTGCCGACCACACCGCCCATATAGCTGCACTCCAAGCCTGTGACAACATGTTGTTTCATATGTTCAATCAATGGTTCGTGAATATCGAAGATCGAGCTGGCATTGATCGTGATATCACGAATTCCCAGCTCAGCTACTGCCTGCATCACCTGATTAAGCACATGATCCCCATTGCGCAGATGATGGTGGAACGAGATTGTCATTCCATCGCGTAATTTTGTCTGCTGGATTACTTCTTTAATTGAATCAACAAGCTTACTCACTGACAATCCCCCCTCTCTCCCGCAGCTGCTGTTCCATGGAAAGTACCTGCCTGGCTCGCAGTACAATTGGTTTATCAATCATTTTGCCATAGAGTGATATGGCCCCCTTGCCTTGCGCCTCGGCTTGTTCAATCGCCTCCAGCACCTCATAAGCATAAGCAATCTCCTCTGCAGTAGGACTGAATACCTGATTGATCGCTTTGACATGGCGGGGAGAGATCGCAGCTTTGCCGGAAAATCCGAGTGATTTGGCAAAGACAGCATCCTGACGGCTGCCCGCCTCATCATTGACATCGGTAAATGGCGTGTCAATTGCCGCCACACCAGCCGCTCTGGCTGCCAGCACAACCCGGTTTCTTGCATAAAAGATTTCAGTCCCTTCGCTGGTTCTGACACATTGCAGATCTGCTGTCAGATCTTCCGCTCCGAGAAATATCCCCTGAATTCTGGGATCAGCCTGAGCAATTAAAAATGCCTGTTCTACCCCAAGCGCTGTTTCAATCAAAGCCAGTATACCAGTCTGGCCTTCGCAAATATCATGTTCCCGTTCCAGTGCCGCCAGACACTCGGACACAGCTTGCACATCCTCCGGCCGGCTGACTTTCGGCACCAGAATCAAATCCGGCTGGCAGGTAACCAGTTCGGCTAAATCCTCCTGCCACAATGTCCCGTCACCAGGGGCATTAATTCGGATAATTGTTGTTATCCCTGTTCGGTTGACAGTCCTTAGACAATTGCGAACCAGAATCCGGGCAGCGTCCTTTTCATCAACAGCCACCGCATCCTCCAGATCAAAGATTATCCCATCAGCCCCCAGTATATCTCCGTTTCCCAGCATATTGGGATTGTTTCCCGGCAAAAACAGTAATGAACGCAGCATCATTCCAGCTCCTTTCCGGCCCGTCTGACAGCGGTCTCGACACGGGCTCTGATGGTACAATCCAGAGCCCCCCGATCGTAGAGTGATATCTGTGCCTGTGTTACGTCAAATTCTTTTAATGTCTCGATCACTGCAGTCTTGATCTGCTCGCCAAACTGACTGCTGACGACCGACTGTATATCAATTGCAAGTGCCTCCTCCGATGGGTTTATCTCGACAAATACATCGCTGGATTCCATCGTTCCGGCAACCGCCCGTTTGTATATTTTCATAATATTAACCTCGTTCTTTTATGATCCAACTCTATAATCCGATTAAGCGCAGCAGGAAACTGGATAGCAGCAGCATAAATGCACCACCGATGCGGGATGAGATCTGACCAAAAGGCATCAGTTCCATCCGCTTTGCTGCTGATAATACTGCGACATCACCGGTTCCGCCCATATTCGACATACAAAGGCCGGCAGTAATTGCCGATTCGATTGGGAAAAAACCAACCAGCCGTCCAATAATTGCCGATCCCAGAACCGCACCCAAAACAGTTACAAAGACCAAAATCAAGTAGCTGCCGCTGAACGCTGCCAGCACTTCACCGATATTGGTAAAAGAAATACCGATGCCAACCAGCAGGGCGCTGGTTAGATTGGTCATAATAAACTGATACCACTGATGGCAGCAGGTTTCAAACTTTTCTGGCAGAACACCAGCTACTTTTACAATCGCCACTGATAAAATCATCCAGGCGTAAGCATGAATAGCCGGAATAAATTTGCCAACAATTGCTCCCCAGGTGAAAAAGGTTGTCGCAATGAGCAGGCCAACTCCCAAGCTGGTCAATGAAATACTGTTCTTGGCTGCTTCATTCTGATCCTGCGTTGATGATACGTCATTTTTGAATTTCATCATCAGCTGACCTTCGCCGGATAATTTAGGCACCTTTTTGCCAAGAATATTAAGCAAACCGCCGACAACAATTGACAGAGCATTGCCCATAGCTACGGCTGGCACCATCATTGAGATCAATGTTTCTGCAGAAATACCAGTCTGAGCCGAAAAAATCTGGGATAACGGTACTGCCCCGGCGCCCATGCCGCCGCCCATTATCGGAATTGCAATAAAGAAAACTGCCTGCTTGCCGCCATATCCAATCAGACTGCCAACAACAAAAGCCAATCCCAGCGCACAAGCGACACCGCCGATAATCGCCGGCAGGTAGCGGAACGCGGCACTAATTAACATCTTGCGATTCATGCCCAGAATACTGCCTGTAATCAGAGCGGCAATATAAAAATCCAAAAATCCGTTGGTTTTCATAAAGTTATCAACAATCTCTACTGTTCCCTGATTGATAATGCCCAGATATACCAGCGTCGCTGAGCCAAAGATAACGATAACCGGACCTCCGCCCAGATAGGTTCTGACAATTGGCATCCGGTTACCCACCTCGCTGAAAATTGTTCCCAGGATAATCATAAAAGCAAATGCTCCGATCATCCCTTTTGGCAAAACTCCAAGCCCAAGCGCCAGGAAAATCACGGCTGCCAGAATCAAAAAGATTGGCCACGGAAGATTGAAAAGTTTCAACCCTTTTTTGCTTTGTGCATTACTCATAAATAACCCTCCTTTAAAGTTAGTTCTATGAGCATAATATACATTATTCAGCCAATAATATAAATATTTTGTAAATAAAATAATCATTTAATAAATAAAATAAACTCAAAAATTTGGATTCATATATTTGAACTCAGATGTTTAGACTCATCACCAAATCCGTTTATACATATAAGTCGGCCGGCCAACTGTCCCATATTCAATCTGCAGCACCACTTCATTTACCGCCACCAGATATTCCATATATCGGCGCACTGTGACCTTTGATAATGACAAAGCCTCAGAAATTTCGCTTTGTGAGATTGTCTCCTTGACACTGCTTCTGACATAAGCTCTCACCCCCTCCAGCGTCTTTCCATGAATCCCTTTCTGCAGCTGATTTTCCCGTCCGCCAGCTTCGGACTTGAAGATATCATCAAGCTGTTCCTGGGTCACTTGTTTTTGTTCCTGCAGCAGCTGATAGCGTTTCTGATACTTTTCCAGTGCCGCGCGGAACCGATCATAACTAAACGGTTTAATCAGATAATCCACCGCTCCCAACTGCAATGCCTTGCTGATCATTGACATATTATTATCAGCTGTCAGCAGCATCGCATCCACCGTCATGCCCATACTTCTCACTTTTGTTAGAAATTCCATCCCATTCATAATTGGCATATAGATATCCAATACTACCAGTTCAACCGGTTTTTGTGTAATGAGACGCAAAGCCTCTCCCCCGCTGCCTGCTTTGGCACAAATCTGAAAACCCGGAATGCTTTCAATATATTTACATGTGATATCCATTACCATCGGATCATCTTCTACCACCATTACCCTGATCATCGAATCGCCTCCCAATCTCTCTGCTCATCATTCTGATCCTGTGCGCAGCTCTGATATGGCAGAATCACGGAAAAAATCGTTTCCACCGTATCGCTGGCGACATGAATCGTCCCCCCTAATTTCTCAATCTCCTGCCGAATCAGATAAAGACCCATCCCACGCGCCTTGCCTTTCGTTGAAAATTCCCGTTCAAATATTCGTTCGCGATTCTCCGCAGCGATCCCGGCTCCATTATCGCTGACTGTAATCTCCACTTCCTCGTCCGTCTGACTGATTAGCAGCTGCACCTCACCCATCTCCTGGTTGCTAAGACGGGCAGACTCAACGGCATTGTCAATCAGATTACCGACAATCGTCACCAACGTGTGGGAAAAATCATAGTCTTTAATCATGCAAATATGACTGTCCGGTGCAACCTGCAATCTCACCCCCTGCTCTTTAGAGGCACTGACCTTGCCAAGAATTAGGCCAGCGATAACCGGATCTTTAAAATTATTAAACAGCCGTTTATTCAGATCCTGCTGTTTTTTCTGAATCTCCAGGATATAGGATTTGGCCCGGTCATATTCGGATAATTCCAAAAGTCCCAGCAACGTATGCATTTTGTTCATAAATTCGTGAGTGCTCGCCCGCAGCGATTCAACCAGATGCCTGGCCCCGGTCAGCTGCTCCGCCAGTTCAATCATCATTGTCTTGTCACGAAAGGTGGCAATTGCCCCGTTGGCCTTGCCCTTTTCCATAATCGGCACCCGGTTGGTGATAATCACCCGCCCCAATACCGTCTGCACCTGATCATATTCCGCTACGCCATTCTCAGCCACATCAGGCAGACGTGAATTGGGCAAAATGGTGCGGATATCTTTGCCCAGACTGCTGTCATCCACGCCCAGCAACTCTTTGGCCGACTCATTCAACAAGGTAATCAGGCCATCCTGGTCGGTTGCGATAATGCCCTCATGCAACGCCTCCATCATACCTTTATTTTCCCGATATAGCTTGGCTAAATCATCCGGTTCCAGCCCCAGCAGACTTTTCTTGATATTCCGGGCTAGCAGATAAGCTCCGCCCACACCCAGCAGCAGACCGGAAAAAAGATAGATCAGATAAGACATCACCAACTGCCGCTGAGCATCCTGGATCGAAGCTCGCAGCGTTCCGGTCACGATAAATCCCAACTGTGTATTCATATCATGGTCAAAGACCGGCACAAACGAGCGAATCGAAATCCCCAATGTTCCTTCCGCAACCGAGATATAACGTTCTGGCTGCTCTTTTATCCGGGCATCATCACCGCCAACCAAAGGCAGCCCAATCAGACCCGGATTCAGATGTGAATAGCGAATGCTGTCCATATTACAGACAACAATATAGTCAATATCGGATGATGATTCCAAAATGCTTAAAATCTTTTCCTGCATTCCGCCGGCTCCTGGTTTTCCTTTTAATCCGTCAATAACGTCGGGCAGATGAGCCGCTGTTTCCCCGACATTAAAAAGATTTCGTTCAATCGCTTCATCCGTGTTGTGGAGCAGCATATTCATGCTCAGAAACATTGTGACAATGCTGGATAACAGGAGAATAATCACTATACCGAGAATTATCTTTCCCTGGAGTTTGATTCGCATCAGGCACCTCGCTTTAAATTGTTTTAATCATTTACAACTTATTTCAGGTCTAATTATAGCATAGATTCGGCGCATATGCAGGTCGATTCTAGCATTGTCTCCATGTACTAGAAGAACCGAGTTTCGAATTTCGGGGGCATATTCAAACAAGCGCATATTCATCAGCGAACCACTGGCGGCTGCTGCCCAGCCATTATTTGAATTGCCAGAACGGGAATGATAACCACGATCAGTCTTGTAATAGGCAATATAGTCGATGAAATGCTGCGGGGCACCTTCCGGCGCCTCTTCCGGCAATTTAGGTAATGCAGAAAGACCCCATAGAATTACGTGTTCAAAACCAGTTTGGCGGCTTCTGCACCATAATTTGACGATTGAGGAGGCACATGTAGCGGTTACGCATTGCAATGTACTGTCCATAATATCCTCCTTTCAGATGTGTTCTGGTAGAGTTGCATTCAAAAATGGATTTTTACGAATATATTCCCACCTTACAGCCAGATTAAATGCACAGCGTAATAACTTATGAATATCATGGATGGTGGACGCAGATAAATGCTCTCGTTTGAGTTTAGCCATATTAGTAGCAGGCTCTGCCTCTGTTTCTAAAAAGTGATATTGATCTGACTATGGTATAGTTTAGACCGGATTCCCATATCTGTTCTCGTTTATTTCCTACTTTTTTATAATAGACAACGGCATATTGATGTAGCATCGTTGATTGGAATTTTACCGTTTCGTTGCGCCAAAGATTTATTTTTTGACAAGTTGAATATTGCGGCTGTTGAAACGGATGAGAGCAATTGGGTTGCACTGGAAATGGGACATTTATTGGAAGATTTGGTTGCCAAGATATTTCAGCGTAAAACTGGTGGAAGGATGGAAAAGAGGTAGTTCCTGATTATTACGAAAGCCAGGGCCGTCATTACATGGCGGTTATGGATATTGATCAGGTTTTTTTCTGCTGTCTATATGGCAATACAGAGGATGAAGTAATAATGCGTGAAGTGAAACGGGACTTTTAATTATGAGGGTGAGATGATTTTTCTGGAGCAGGAATTCTGGCAGAATCATGTACAAGCTAAAATACCGCCACCATATACGGAAAACGGTAATTTAATTTTGAAGAGTACAAAGCGTTATGGCAGTAAGGCCGGCAGCAGTTCAGATGAAATTACTATGGACAGTAACATGACAAACATTTTGATGCGTTATCTGGAATTGTAGCATGAGAAAGAACAATCTGATAAACACTCAAAAAAACTTGAAGCTGATCTGCAGCGGTTAAAAGCCATGCTGGTAGCAGAATTAGGACAAAGTTGTACAGCTGTTTGTGAAGTGGGCAGATTCTGCTATACGATTACTTATAATCCAGTGAGAGAAACGACCATAGGAAAAGACAACTTATTCCGGATGGAATTACAGTTTTCAGAAGTTTATGAGCAGTTTGTTACGGTTTCTATACAGGGATAGATCGAAAGGATTTAACCATCCCATTTTCCGTCAGCAAAGAACGGGGTGATATAAGCCATGATGAAACCGAGTCCGTTTAGAATTATCCAGGTGATGCAGATTCGCTTCAACCAGGCTCGGCTTTCGTCAACGGTTTTTCCACTGCGGGACAAATTCATCATCAGGAGTGCCACGGATGCGGTAACAATGGCAGCAACGGTAGAAATAAGAACAATCTGGCTGTAAACGTCTTTCATAATTTCACTTGCTTTTTCCCATAGGGTTGCTGCCATAACGGGATGGGAATGCATCAATGTCATGGTGATGACCCAAAAGGCGGTATATGCAAGGTTGCAGACAGAGAATTTACGCCGGGGATGGTTATCGGGCTGCGGTGTGTTTGCTTGGGGGTATCAGTCTTGTTTTTCAATTTTGATCCTCCTGGTCTATATATTTTTGTTTGCAAGTGCTGTATCGTTATTTGGCATTGCAATATTCATTGGATTCCCTGTTGATTTCTTTACCTGACCCTTGAAACAGCAAATCTAAAATATTAACCTGAAAGCCTTCGATCATATCATTCCATTTGTTTATCATATAATATCCTTTTCTCATTGATACAGCTCCAGGCGTTGAATAAACCAGCCGGTTTCTATGGATGTGCTGTACACAATGTGTCTGACTACTGGCGGTGATCCAACTACAATGACGCTTGAACAGCGACTTCGGCCGGTAACTGAGTTACAGAACGGGTGGCTCATTCAATTTGCACTGCACCCACTGGCTGATCGGATTGAAAATTATCGTTTTGACTGGGAAAAGGATTATCTGCTCAAGACAGAAGATAATATTCACAATAATACCTTTGAGGGGATGCGTCTATATGCCGAAGCTTTTAACCGTGTCGGGACTAAACCGGAATTTGAAGTGTACGATATGGGACAAATAAATAATATCCGTTACTTGTTGACAGTGGACAGATCAAGGGGCCTGTTTACATATAGTTTGTTTTAGGAATACTGAGCGGTATGCAGGCAACGGTTGAAAATCTGGTTCTTTTGGTAAGTATGGCCGAAAAGACTTTGGGACGAGATAATTTCATGTGGTCAGTAGTTGGTGCCGGCAAACAGCAGATGCTTCTTGGTGCGGCAGCACTGGCAATGGGTGGAAATGTTCGAGTTGGCTTGGAGGATAGTATCTGGCTGGGTAAAGGCCGGAAAGCAAAGAGCAATGCAGAGCAGGTAGAAAAAATTATCCGGATCGCGAAGGAAATGAGCAAGGAAATCGCTAAGCCTGATGAAGCAAGGGAAATCCTTGGAACCAAAGGTTTGAGTTCGGTTAAATTTTAGACAGTAGACAGATGTAGTGACTGGGAGGCAATATGAAAGGGACGTTTCATATTCACTTTTCCACAAAATTCTCAGCGCTCTCATAAACCCTACCCTCACTGGTATGCAGGCAGCCTTTCGACATGAGCGAACCGCTGTTGCTCAAATTGAGTAACAGCGGCTTGTGCTTTTTTTATGCGGGTCCGACATCATATGGCTTCTATATTCGGATCCGGCAAATTCCCAATGAAATGAGTGCCCGCTCGCAACTTGTGATTGCGTACAAACATTTCAATCTCAGCGTAGTTTTTCTCTTCCAACATTTTTATTATGACTTTGTGCTCCTCTATGGACTGCAAGGCGCTCTCCGGTACAATGTCAAAGACTGTCCGCGTAATACACCATTTTTTCCATAAATCTTCAATCATTCGGTATAGTTCTTGATTGGGAATGCAGCTATAGATCTCCAAATGAAATTTCACATTCAACTGTGAATGCTTTTTGTGGTTGTCTTCCTCGAGCATTGAGTACATCTGATCATTTAGATCATACAGTTTCCGGATGATTTTGGGAGTGATGTGATTAATGCTCTGCAAAGCCGCAAACCCCTCGAGAACTGCTTTAACTTCAAAAATTGAAGAGAGCGTTTTCTTATCAAAGCTGTTGATAACGGCTCCCTGATTCGCCAAAACCGTAACATAGCCTTCACTTTCCAGATTCCGGATTGCCTCTCGAACCGGAATATCGCTCATGTTATGTTGCTTTGAAATCTGGCTAATCACGAGCCGGTCTCCCGGCTTATGGATTCCTTTGGTAATGTCTTTGATTAATGATTCATATACAATTTCCACTTTTGTCTTGTATTTGGCCATAATTCCCCTCACACTGAAGTAATTCGTCCACCTATATGTTTATCTGTATTATATATAATATAGAGGATGAAAGCAAGAAATATTTATTTACAACCCGCGGATCTCGTGTCTACCGATGTTTGACACTGCGGATTCCCTCTGCTCTTGTATGCATTGCTTGTACTTTTCGGCCAAATAATTCCGGCGCCGTGCCAAACCAATACAGAGAATGATGTGTGGCACTTTGTAGCTGCGCTTCTGGGACAATATAATTCCTTAATCCTCCGAAATGCTTGGTGAAAGCGATGTCTGTCCCAGTTATTAGTTCTGTAAAGATACTGAGATCCATCAGTCTGTCAAGCTGATATTTACTGCATCCCAATAATGTTGTTAAGCATGATATGACCTCTTCCGTAGCCGCAACTCCATTTCTTGGACCTATCCCGTTTACCGATGTGCAGGCAATTCGAGCCCCGGCTGTTAACGCACATAATGTGGAGGCCAATGCCATACCGAAATCATTAGACACGCAGAGCTGTATTGGAATCCCTTTGAATGGGCTTACCCAACAGCAGTTTTTCTTATAGAATCTTTTGTTACGCATGATTTACTCCTTTCGCATTTTACAAAGGGATGTTCCCGTGCTTCCTTGTGTGCCCGGTACTTTTTTTCCGCATCATCATGAATGTAAGGATGATGCGCTCCCTAGTTTCGCCCGGTAAGATGACATCATCAACGTATCCGCTGCTCGCCGAAGTGTATGGATTCGCAAATTTCTGCTTATATTCTGTAACCTTTTCCTTGTGGACGTAATCCGGGTTCTCAGCGGCGGCGATTTCATTTTTAAATATGATGTTTGCCGCACCTTCCGGCCCCATCACCGCGATTTCTGCTGTTGGCCAAGCGTAGACCGCATCTGCTCCCAATTCACGGGAGCACATTGCGATATAAGCGCCGCCATACGCTTTGCGCGTAATAACTGTAACCTTTGGAACGGTTGATTCGCTGTATGCAAATAAAACTGCGGAGCCGTGGCGGATGATGCCATTGTATTCCTGATCGGAGCCAGGCAGAAAGCCTGGGGTATCAACCAGTGTTACAATTGGAATACTAAACATATCACATGTTCGAATAAATCTGGCGGCTTTCCCCGATGACTTAATATCGAGGCAGCCAGCTAACACCTTAGGATTATTTGCGATTATCCCGACAGGATATCCATCAATCCTGGAAAAACCGGTTATAATGCTTTGCGCATATGCGCTCTGGATCTCAAAGAACTCACCATCATCCACGATTAGGCGTATCAATTGGTAAATGTCATAGGCTTTCTTAGGAGAATCGGGCATGATAGAATCCAGTTCCTTGCAGTACTGGTGAATGTTTTGCGTTGAAAAGTTCTTTTCCGGCAAACAGGAAGCGCTGTCTGGCAAATACGAAAGCAAGGTTTTTATTTGGTCGAGGCACTCCTTTTCATTCTTTGCCTTTGCATGGGCTACACCGCTGATCGAAGCATGGGTATCCGCTCCCCCCAATTGCTGAACGCTGATCATCTCGCCGGTAACAGTGGCAATAACCTGCGGCCCAGTGATAAACATTTGGCTGGTATTTTCCACCATAAATATAAAGTCCATCAGTGCAGGCGAATATACGGAACCGCCTGCGCACGGGCCCATAATGGCTGCGATCTGCGGGATCATACCAGATGCTTTTGTGTGTCGGTAGAATATCTTGCCAAACCCAGCCAAAGAGCGAACCCCCTCCTGAATACGCGCCCCGCCGGAATCGTATAGTCCCACAATGGGGCATTTTGCCTCCATTGCCTTATCTAAAAGCCGAGATATTTTTTCAGCGTGGGTTTCACCTAAAGAGCCGCCTAAAAAAGTAAAGTCCTGTGCGTAAGCAAATACCTTGCGACCCTTCACCAAGCCAAATCCAGTGATCACACCATCGCCATAAGCTTTTTTGCTTTCCAAACCGAAATCGGTTGTGTTGTGTTCCATATAGGCATTGAGTTCAAGAAAAGTCCCTTTGTCAAAAAAGTATTCCAGACGCTCACGAGCTGTCATTTTTCCTTTTCGATGCTGTTCTTCAATTTTCCCCACCCCTCCGCCACTATAAAGGAGCAGCCTGTTTTCATTTAAAACTTGAGTCGCATTCATAATTATTGTTTCCTTTCCTACAACAAAAATCCCGGCGCGATTTATCGAGCTATCGGGCGAACTCCTTCCCAGTGAATCCATGATATGATTATATATCATATATAATATTAATCAATTGAAAAAATTAATCAATATTCTGAGTTATAATAGTGAAGACTTACAAAACGCCGGGAAATTGCTTTGTTATACTTGTATATGTTCTTTTTGATTATATATGATATATAATTTTCTGCTAATTATATATTATATCTACAAAGATTGCAACCAAAAAACTAATTAAAATATCAATTCGGCATATTCAACAAACTTTGGTCGCGAAAACCGTAAATATGTCAATTGAAAATTATATATAATATATGATAACATTCAATTATTAATCGAAAGGAAGAATGAAATATGTTAAAAAGAAAACTCGTACTAGTGTCTGTGTTACTGATGTTGACATCTGTTTTTACGGCGTGTGGAGGAGGTGCGGCCAATAACCCCAGTTCCACCACGAGTACCCAGAACATGGCAGGAAGTGATCAAGCCACAGGGGATGCTGAGATTGAGGCGATTACCATACAATGGGGATCACAAAACAATCCGGTCATGGCTAGTGGCAAGACCAGCCTCTACGCGGTGGAAGAGATTGAGAGATTGTCCGGCGGCGCAATAAAAGTTGATTATCATGATCAAGGCAAACTGGGATACGATGCCGAGCTGATACAGCAGGTGATTGACGGCACCATTCCTTTCGCTACAGTCGGAATCGGGATTTTCAGTCAGTATACGGATTTGTTGGAGCCAATTCAGCTTCCATTCCTGATCACTACATATGAACAGGAATATGATGTTGTCAGATCACAGGAGTTTCTTGATTTGCTCGATGATGCCGGTGCACAGTTGGGACTAAAGCTGATCGGCACACAGGAAAACGGCATTCGTCATTTTGCCAACAACACCCGCCCAATCAATTCAATTGATGACCTTTCTGGATTGAAAATCCGCGTACCGCAGAACGCTATTCTGATGGATACGATGACAAGGCTGGGTGCGAATCCGATCCCGCTTGCTTACAATGAAATCTATACCGCGCTTCAAAACAAAGTGGTAGACGGCGAGGAAATCAACTTTACCTCTATGGCAGCGCAAAAGCACTATGAAGTGGTGAAGTACGCGTCAACGATCGGTTTTTATCCCTATATGGCGGTAACAGCGATCAACGCGGAGTATTGGGAGAAGATGTCTCCAGCCCAGCAGGATATTATCACGCAGGCGCTTACCAACGCGGAAGAAAAATGCTTTACGGGATGGATTCAGGACAACGATGAGGAGTCTAGGAAAATCTGTGAGCAGGAAGGCGTGAAGATCAACGCGATTGAGGATGTGAAAGCCTTCCGCAATGCGATCGCCGATCTCTATGATAAATATAAGGAAAAGGATCCCAGATTCAAGGCGTTCATTGAAAGTGTCGAAGCTATGAATTAGATGGTGTCGTGTATGATCATTGAAAGGAGTATTCTATGAAAAACTATTATTTTGCTGTCATGCAGGTCATTCGAAAAATCATACAGTATGCGGTCGCCGCTGTTTTGCTGTTCATGGTGATACTGATGTTTATCGAGGTGTTGCGGCGGTATTTCTTGGGGCAACAATTTGTCTGGAGCGAAGAATTAATCCGCTATTTAGCCGTTTGGGTCGCTTTTTTAGGTGGCGCAGCTGCTTTTGGGGAAAAGTCACTTGTATGCTTTGACCTTGCAAGCGGCTGGTTGAAGGGGACTAGTAAGTTCGCTTTGGATATTTGTAGCAACACAATTGTTTTGGCATTCCTACTGTTTATTATGTTCCTTGGTATAAAGACCGTGACCGCGCCTAGCACGGTAAACCAAATTGGGATAGGCCTCAAGGTCAGCATGGCGTTCCCATATATGGCTATTCCTATTGGTGTGGGAATGATGGCGTTATTTTCCATCAACAACTATCTTGAATTGATCGGGAATTTCTTGATAGAGCGAAAAGGTTTAGAAGGAGCTGAGAAACTATGATAAAAGCATTAGGAGCATTTCTGATTGTACTATTAGCCGGCATTCCTATCGCCTTTGTTCTTGGAATTACGGGCATTGTCCATATTTTTGCCATAGGAAACATGTCTTACTACAATATCATTGTTCAGCGCATGTTTGCTGGCATCAACAACATCAGCTTGATCTGTATTCCCTTTTTTGTAATAGCCGGCGAAATCATGAACGCGGGAGGCATCACAAAAAAATTGCTGGATGCGGTCCGCGAGGTAATAGGATGGAAAAAGGGCGGCCTTGCCTACGCTTCGGTCGGCGTCGGTATGATCCTGTCCGCCATTCTTGGCTCTGCCCAGGCGGTCGCGGCAATTCTCTGTTCCGTACTTATCCCCGAACTGGAAAAAGATGGCTACAAGAAGGAATACAGCGGCGCGCTGATCGCCGCTTCGGGAGTTCTTGGCCCCATCATTCCGCCGTCTGTCGTTTTTGTTGTGTATAGTGTACTGGCCAACGTTTCAGTCAAAACGATGTTCATTGCCGGGGTTGTTCCGGGAATCCTGGTGGCAACTGCTTTTGTCATATTAATCTTCACCCAGTCCAGGAAAGCGGACTTTCCAGACGCGAAATCCGATTTCAATTTCCGGCGTATGATTAAGGCGTGCGTGAAGGCCATTCCCGCAATGCTGGTGCCGATAGTAATTATCGGCGGTATCCTCACCGGAATTTTCACCCCGACGGAATCCGGCGCTGTAGCGGTGGTGCTGGCTCTTTTGGCTAGTGTTTTATATCGCTCTATGGATTGGAAGTCGCTACCGAAAATGCTGCTGCGAGCCGGGATGTCTTCGGCGGGCATACTGCTGATTATCGCTTTCGGAAACATTGTCGGCTGGACCATGGCCATCGATGGGATTGCGGATAAGGTGGCGAGCGGGATATTTTCGATCAGCAGTAACTATTACGTGGTGCTGCTTCTAATCCTCCTGATCATCATCGTCATAGGTTGCCTAATGGATACGACAGCGGCTATGCTGGTATTTGTGCCGGTGCTTCTGCCCATAGCCCTAACAATTGGGATGGATCCAGTCCACTTCGGCATAGTGTTTTGCGTGATGATCACAATCGGTATGATTACTCCCCCGGTTGGCTTGGTTTTGTTTGTGGTATCCAACATCTCAAGCATTTCGCTGCCCAAGCTGTCCAAATCTGTCCTGCCATTTGTCGTTGTAGCTTTTGCGGTGACATTCTTAATGGCGTTCGTTCCCCAGCTTGTTTTGTGGCTGCCCTCAGTGCTGAAGTAAATTCTTGGATTGTAATATATGGAGGTAAATATGGAACGGAAAAATGAAGTAAATTCTTGGATTGTAATATATGGAGGTAAATATGGAACGGAAAAAATTACTTGAAAATATCGTCGACGTACATGTGCATGCCGGCCCCTCTGTAGCAAAACGCGCACTTGATGCCGCTGATATGCTGAGGGACGCCGAAGATGCTGGATATCGTGCAGTTGTCATCAAAGATCACTATTTCCCCACGATGATTGGAACGGAAATGGTGGAGAAGCATCTGGGATCCGGGAAAACAAAGGTATATGGCGGCATGGCGCTGAACAACTCCGTTGGTCGCTTTAATCTTGTGGCTATAGATGCCGCAATCCAACTCGGAGCCAAGTTTATCTGGATGCCCACGCTCTCTAGTAAAGCGCATATCGAACGACACAAAGGGCATTTTGTGGGTGCGGGCAACATGACGGTACAGGAAGATCCTGTGTACTACCTCACCCCCGACGGGGGGGTGCAGGATGACGTGTTGCAGGTGCTCGCGTTTATGGCAAAGTATCCAGAAGTGGTGTTTGCAACCGGGCACGGCACGGTGGATGAAATTGATGTACTGATCCCCAAGGCTTTTGAAGCGGGAATCCAAAAGGTATTCATCAACCATCCGCATTTCATTGTCAACGCGCCGTTTGCGGCCGTAAAGCGTTGGGTGGAGATGGGTGCCTATGTGGAAATCAACGCGGTGATGTTTGAGGGGGTATCCCCGGCGGAAGCGGGAGGACAGGGCTTACCTTTGGAAATTGCCCTCGAATATATCAACAACCTACCAACCGAGCGGCTGGTGATTGACACAGACCTTGGCCAAAGGGGTGGAACCAGGCCCGTTGAGGGGATGTACCGCTTTTTGACGATGCTGATCGAAGCTGGGGTAAGCTACGAGAAAATTGAGCTCATGACAAAAATAACGCCGGCTGGCCTTATAGGACTGGGGGTGTAAAAGGGAATGGATATGGCTCGAATCCCGAAGAGGATCAATTTGAATCAATGCGAATGGCAGGTGCTTAGAAACAAAATATCCTGCAAGATTTTTCATGGAGATGATATGACCATCCAGTATGCAGAAGTACATCCCGGAGCCACCCTAAAATGCCACAGTCATCCATACGAACAAATCATCATGATTTTGCAGGGCGAATGCGATTTTTTTGTCGATGGTATTGCTTATCCAATGGTTTCCGGTTCCATTATGCAGGTTCCTCCCATGCTGGAGCACGGGATCCTGGCGAAAGGCGATGTGCCGGTCATTAATGTGGATATCTTTCATCCCAAAAGGGAGGACCGCCAGGAAAGTGTGGAAACCCTATAGAATAATTATTAATCAGGAGGTATATATGGATCATTATTACAAAGAAGGGGCTTGGTGGGTTAGCCCCTATAACTGCGAACCAGAAGTTGTGTCAGAGGCTGTGCCTATACATCCCGTTGAAATTCATGACGCCACGCTTCGCGATGGTGAACAGACGCCGGGTGTGGTGTTCACGGAGGATGAAAAGGTTGAAATCGCCGGTATGCTAATAGAGGCAGGCGTTACGCGGATCGAAGCCGGTATGCCGGCGGTATCTCGTGAAGACTTCAATGCGATTAAGAGGATCACCACGAAATACCCGCAGGGCAAAGTGTACGCTTTTTCCCGTGCGCTAAAAAAAGACATCGATCTGGCGGCGGAAGCGGGGGTCACAGGCGTTGTAATTGAAGTCCCGATTGGATATCCAAAGCTTCAGCATCAGTTCCACTGGACTTGGGAAACCGTACTGGAAAAAAGCGTTGACTGCATCAATTATGCGCGTAGCCAAGGCCTTAAGACTGTATATTTCCCATACGACACCACTAGGGCAAGATTAAGCGACCTGGAAAATCTCATGAAAGGGATTATGGAGAATTCCCCGCCTGATTCGGTGGGAGTAGTGGATACAATGGGATGTGCCCTCCCCCAAGCGATTCAATTTCTGGTTCGTAAGATGAAAAAGCTCACGGGCGGCCTTCCGGTTGAGGTGCATACGCACAACGATTTCGGTATGGCGGTTGCCACCGAGCTGGCTGGCCTCGCCGCTGGAGCCGATGTTGTACATAGCTGCGTGAACGGCTTGGGGGAACGCACAGGGAACGCGTCCCTTGAGGAATTGGCGCTCAGCTTGCGGATTCTGATGGGTATTGACAATGGTTGCGACTTCATCAAAATGCGGGCACTGTGTGAAAGAGTGGCGGATATCACAGGACGCCCCATTCCTCCCAACAAGCCATTTGCAGGCGAACGCAACTATGTGCGCGAATCCGGTATAGGAGTGGACCTTGTAATGAAGGAGCCCCTTGCCATGTTCGCGACCGATCCTAGGTACTTTGGCCAAACAGGCAGTATTGTACTCGGGAAAAAAAGTGGCAAGGCTTCCATCGAGTATAGCCTGGAGGAAGAGGGCATTGAAGCCGACCAAGATCAAATCGCCGAAATCCTTACACAGGTCAAGCGAAAAGGCACGGAAAAACGAGGGCTGCTCACCCGGAGTGAATTCACGAGTATTGTAAATACTGTGTTATAGATAGCCTGCAAATAGTCAAGCATAGAGCGCCCACTGACACAGTGTGGCAGTTTTATGCTTGATCTGCAAAATCGAGTTTTGTCGAGATGAATCATTAGGAGGGGTTTCTATGGATATTCGACCAATTATCACCCACCATTTTGTCAAAAGCGAAGACCTTAACCATCATGGAACATTATTTGCCGGACGAACTGCGGAATGGTTCATTGAGGCCGGCTTGATGGCGGCTGCGGTCTATGTCCCCGCAAATAATATCGTCTGCGCCAGAATCCATGGAATGACATTTATGCGGCCGATCCAATTGGGAAGTGTCACGCAGATATTAAGCAAGGTGGTGTATACAGGCAAGTCCAGCTTGATCGCCAATATCCGATTATACGTACAGGATACAGAGATATTGAATGGGTTTATCACGTTTGTAAATGTTGATGAAAACGGCAGCCCCAAAGCGCACCACATAAAAATACAAGCCGAAACGCCGGAAGATATAGCCTTGCATGAGGAGGCCCAAAAATTGCACGTCTCAAGGTAGGGTATTCTGGTCTAGAGCTTAACCGCTTATAAGAACTCGGAAAGTGTGGCTACAAGTCTCTACCCTTTCCATTTGCACATGTCACGGATAATTTGCTGAATGTCCGCCTTAATTTTCATATTTCATTAAATTCATGAGCTTGTACCATTATGGTATTAGCTCATTTTTCTTGTTAAACATTATACTGGTAAAACTTCTTTGAATTAACATTACATAAACAAAACTGGAACATTATGAACATATTAAAGGGTTAGAATACAGATATCAAAACAAACATCACAGGAGGCGTTAACATGAAAAAAATAAAAACTTTGCAGGAATCCCGTATCTATATAGAAAAGAAGGTGCAGTCAGCACTGTAATAGATATCCGTATGAAAGACAGCGTTGAACACGCACAGTTGCAGGAGGCGGTTAATCAGACCGTTGCCAAACATCCTTATTTTGGCGGTTCTATTATAGAAGAAAAGGGAGATTTTTACTTCACTGATAATGAACGGATGATTCAGGTGAAAGAGACGAAAGAACTTCGCATTCTTGGAAATTAAGCAGGTTCATGTGGACGCTGATAAAGCCATTATCTGCAGCCTTGCCAGTGACTTACGCAAGGGACTGGGGGCAGACAACACCTTGAAGAATTGTGTCAACAGCATTTACCTGCCTTATAAAGAAGAACAAGATTTCGCCGGGCTTGCGGTACAGTACCGGAATATGATGAATGAGCAAAAAGAAGAGAATTATATCCAGCAGAACGCCAACAGCATGATTTATCTGTTTGAAAAAATAACAGAGCTTCCAACACTGGAAGCCAAAGCCGCAGCATTGGCGGTCTTTGATAATTTAAAAATCAACACTTATGTTCTCAGCTATACGGGTAAGACAGACTTGCCAGACTGCGAGTCTTACATTGATTCCATGCATTTATACAGCGGTGGAAACAACGGATTATTTATCAATATGATGGCAGTGGGCGATACTATTACGATTGATCTGCTGCAGAGCTTCCAAACCACAGCATACAAGGAACAGTTCCAGTCGCTGTTAGAAGCAGCAGGTATCGAATTTGAAGTGTCGGAAAGAATTTCCTTTACCACACCAAGAGATGAGATACGGAATACGCTTTCTATGGAGAAGAACAGAGCGAGGAGCAACCACCTGTCAAATAAAGCAGGATAAAAGCTAATAAGATATCAAAAAAAACATATTACAAGAAAGAAGGGAGAGAAGACAATGGAAAAACTTATTGTTGCTGCAATTGTAGTAGTTGGTGCAGGTGCTGTTGCATTTTGGGTAAAGAAAAAGAAATAACAAATGTTTGATTTACGAAAGACTCCTGAATAGCAGGAGCCTTTCGTTTTACTGTGCAGGATTATATCGGTAAAAAATAGGGAGAATAGATAAGATGAAAAACTTTAATATGGGTATAAAAGGAATGCTGCTGGGCGTCGGCATCATAGCACTGACGGGATGCGGCGATAAGAGTGAGGCAGTTGAAGTAGCAGCAGTCAAATCGGTAAAGGTGCTCACGGTCAGTGAAGAACAATATCACGTCAGTCTGGATTATCAGGGGTATATGACGGCCAAAGAAACAAAGAATCTGTCTTTTGAATCAAACGGAAAAGTCAGGATGGTGTATGTGGAGCAGGGGCAGCGGGTGCAAAAAGGAGATGTGCTGGTAACCCTTGATACAACGACACTTGAAACAACCATCGCCAATGAAGGAATTAAGCTGCAAAGCCTGATCAATACATATGAATCCAGTATCAGTGCCGCTCAGATGAATTATAACCGCCAGAAGACGTTAAAAGATAATATGTCCATTTTGTACGGAGCCGGTGATATATCCAGGCAGGATTATGATGATATCGTATTTGCCTATAACAGTGCCGCCAATGATCTGGATAATCTGACAAAGAAACGTGATAATGACATTATTTTGCAGGAAAGCCTGATTGCTGATTATCAGAGACAGCTGGAACATGCAGTATTGACAGCACCGGCGGATGGATATGTTACTTCAGTTAACACAAAGGCGGATGAGATTATTTCCTATGGTTCTCCGGCTGTATCGCTTCAGTCGGAAGACAAGGTAATCAAGATAGGTGTTTCAGTTGATGATTTTCAATTACTCAGTACCGGGATGTCAGTAATCATAACTGCGAATAACCAAAAGCTGGAGGGAAGAGTAACACGCATTGAGCTGGCTCCTGATTCGTCTGCTCATACTTATACGGTCGATATTGTTCCGGAGGATAATGAACTGCCAATCGGTACCTTGGTTGAAGCGAAGATTTCGCTGGAAACCAAAAGGGGGATTTTTATCCCCATCAGTGCAGTTGTCAGTTCCAATGGTGTAAATTATATCTATCTTCTTGAGGCTTCTGAGCATGATGGCTATGAGACGGTTATCAAAAGGGAAATTACCGTTTCCGGAACCATCTATGAAGATAAAATACTTGTGGAAAATATGGAACCCGGAAAACGAATCATTTCTGAAGGTGTGAAGAACATCCGGGAAAATGAAGTTGTGGTTGCAGTAGAATAGGGGGACGAGATGAACCAGCGAAAAGGATTTTTTTATGCAATGCTTAGAAAACGAAATCTGGTACTGATGCTGTCAGCAATCGTGATCGCAGCCGGATTGCTTGCTTATCAAATTTTGCCGAAACAGCAATATCCGGTTGTACTTACCCCGGCAGTCACAATCGTGGCGGTTTATCCGGGGGCAGCTCCGGATGAGATGGAAGCGATGGTTGCCAAGCCAATTGAAGATATGGTAATGGAAACCGCAGGCTATGATTTTTGCTACTCACAGTCAATGGACAGTACCTGCGTGGTGGTTGTGCGTTTTGGCCTGGATCTGTCGGGAGAAGAACTGACTGCCAGTCAGACGGATTTGCGTAACAAGACCAATGACCTGTGGGCAACCACCCTACCCAGCGGTGTGACCAATGTAATGTTCAGTGTAGCGGAAATCAATACTGCCGGACTGATCCTTGCATTTACCGGCGAAACCCAAAGCAGCAATGAGTTGGCAGAGCGGGCAGGGGCATTGAAAGATAAGCTTCAGAAACTGGATGGTGTGCAGAAGGTGGAGGTAGGTGGAGACGCAGAAGAGCGGATTGTCATTACTGTGGATATGGCAAAGCTGAATCAGATGAATCTTCCGCTCAGTGCTTTATCGTCAATGATTGGCTATAAGAACAGCATCGTCCCCGCCGGGGTGCTGGAATTTGAAACAGATAAAATCACGGTCAATACCTCCGGGATGTTTGAGAGTGTTGAGGAAATTCAGAATATCATCGTCGATGCATCGACAGCAAACGGGACAGTCACAAGGCTGAAAGATATTGCCGAAATCAAGCTGGAAGCAGATGAGGATGCAAAGACGTATCAATATAATGGCAATGAAACGATTCTGCTCAGCCTCTTTTACAGTGACGGTACCAATATTGTTTCTGCCGGAAAAGCAGTAAACGCTGAAATCGAGGCTTATCAGGCCGGCTTGCCGGAGGGCGTGGAGCTGACTACCGTTTTTAATATGGCGGAAGATGTCCGCGTTTCAGTTAACGATTTTATTATAAGTGTATTTCAGGCACTGCTGATTGTACTGGTGGTGGTTATGGCCGGCATGAGCCTGCGTAACGGCGGGATCGTGACAGTTGCAATACCGGTATCTCTGGCAGTTCCGTTTCTTGTTATGCTGTTAACCGACATTGAGGTGCAATTCATTTCGCTGGCGTCCCTGATTATCGCTCTGGGAATGCTGGTAGATAATGCGGTGGTTGTCAGTGATTCCATTCAGGTGCTCTATGATGAAGGAGAAGAACGGCTTGACGCCTGTGCCAAAGGGGTGAAAAGTGTGGCCTTTCCGGTATTGGCATCGACGATGACGACAGTATCCATTTTTATTATGTTTTATATGCTGCCAGGTACGATGCAGAGCTTCGTATTCAGTCTGCCGACCATTGTAATTGCGGCATTGCTGGCTTCCTATGTGGTATCTTTGTGCGTAACGCCGGTGATGTGCTATCTGCTGATGAAAAAAACGGATCCGAATGCAGTAACTATGTTTACCAAACTGAAAGGGTTATTCCGGCACCGGGTTCTTGGGAAAACAGAACCGGAAAAAACAAAAGAGCACCATTCTCTGCTGGATACGGTTGGTTCTGTGGTAAGTCGCTTATTAAATTATGGATTCGACGGATTTCTTGACATGCTCGGAAACGGAGTTATAATACAAGCAAGGGCAGTGGCCTAAAAAAACGGCTCTGCCCTTGGATAACTATCAACCTATCTTATATCAGTTTCGGCATTTACACAAAACTTGAAACTCTCTCCCATTACAAGAAAGAGTCCAGATCCTTTTGATCTGGCTCTTTTTTATTCTTCATGTATGTTGAATTGTTACTTCTAATACCAAAATTTTTGCCCTCACCATATTTTTCATCTAGTCTTTCTTTGGTTTTTAAACTTACACCCCATAATCCTTTATCATAGGCTTTTTTACTTCGAATTCCCTTTGTAGAAACTTCACGTACGTGCTTTACATTGTCCCATTTTCTGAAATTTTTACGCGCATCCTTTTCTAGTGTATAATGTTCAACATCGTCAATCTGATAATTATTATTTATAGTTTCTATTTTCGTTCCATTAATTCTACCAAGAGAAATATCGAGCTCAGTGCTTGTGTAATCCACACCTTGATTTCTTGAGCAATAAGGAAAGTAACATAAAGTAGCTTTCGCAATAAAAGGATGCTTTCCTTTATCTATTGGTACAGGAATGTTATAGTTGTAAGTATTATATTTTTCAAATACTCCAGATAAAATAAACAAAATCTCATCTTCGGAAGATCTGACAATATCTTCAATTTTCTTTGGTACATTCCATGGCCTATATATGTGGAACTTATAGTCTGCTTGTTCCAACCAGTTGAAGCATGAATAAGCAAAGCTTTTGCTACTTCACGACTCATACCTAAGATGTTAATGATATAACATATCTTACGACCACGGTGCAGCATAGGATGTTCCGACAACAAAACTTTCACCAGTAGGTGTACAGACTCGCATAGGCATTTTATTGCACCCACCATAATAACTAATATCTGGCTAAGTAAAAAATGATAGCACTGATCCACGTCTAGAGTAGTCTGCTGGAGTATCCTCATTTGACACAGAGTTTACTACTAAAGAATTAATTGAATCTGCAGGTGACCCTATTAAATCATCAGGCGGCAAGAGAATCGTAGTATCATCTAACACGCTAGTATGTCTTAGATTAATTCCAATTCTATTCAAGAGAGTAGTGGCCTTGGCATCTGTCTTGAAAATAGTTATTATTGAATTGTTATTTGTTTCATCTTCTCCAATGAAAATTCCGAATTTGTCTATATAGCTCGCATCAACTATGATTTGAATAAAAATTTAACTCCAGGTCACTGGAGTCTGGAACATTTTTTCTCTGGTAAAAAAGGCGGCCACATAACAGATCTCATCATCCGGAATCTGAACCTTGAATCGCCGCCCCAGAGCATCACAGGCTTTTGCAACCTGCGAAACGACGCCGGGATATTTTTGATGAAGAATTTCCTTGTTGGGATATAAAGGGGCAATCTCGCCCTTCTTCAGTCGGTTCAGCATAAATAAAAGGTGACTTAAGATACCAACCATCATTTCTTCAGTCAGATCAGCATCCAGGCTAACGACCAGCTTGCTCATCATATCATGAGTTGATTCAATCGCAGCAGCAGCATCCAGCTCGTCCAGTAAGTCAGATATCGTATCGATCAGACGGAACCGCAGACTTTCCCAGTTCAGACGTTTTTGCAGAGCAACGATTCCGGAACCATCCAGAATAGCTGAAAGCGAAAAGTGGGGAACTGCAAGCCCGGTCTGAAATCCGCTGACAACAGCAACAATCCTTCCCTGTGTTCCTAATTCTTTTGCGCTCTCTGAAAAAGCTTCCTGGTCGGCAATAGCCAGAGGGATAATCCAGCACGAGCAGCTGGCCAGATCCAGATGTGTTTCCAGTCGCTGCATTAACATATCAGCACTGCCTTTACCGGTCGTACAGGCAGTAATAACAAATAATTTCGGCGGAACCGGAGCTGCTTTTTCAACCGATTCATCGGCCAGGTGATGATCGTTGATATTCTTGGTCATTTGATAGACTTCTGCCAGAGAATGCCCAAGAGCAGCCCGGCGTCCGGCTTCAAAAACATGCAGTGTACTGACCAGGGCGATTGCCTTGGCTTTGATGGCAAGTTCCTGCTCCAGATCGCTGGCAAAATTATAGAGACTGCCCATATCCACCAACAAAAAGACTTCCTTTATATCAGGATGGGCGTCCAGGTAGTCTTTAACCCGCCCATATACCTTATCAGGATTCTCGTTCATTGGCATATCAAATCCGATTGCCATGTCCAATCCCAGAAGATGGTTGGCAGTACCGGCCATCCCAGTTGCTGTACCAATGCCGTGAGCTACAACAATCAGCTGTACCGGATGTTTTTTTACCACTCCAAAAGTTTCAGGAGAAAAGAATAGGGTCAAGAAGGCCACCTCATCCATGGGCAGATGAATGGAGAAGTCATTTTGCAGAATATCCATACATTTTACGGCAGCATTCCATTCGTCAGGATACCCTTTCTTTAACTTTTCCAGATTCGGATGCTTGATTGGCCGGCGTTCCTCCACCCGTTTGAGCGTGTTGAAAATATGCATGGCCAAGGCCAGTCGTACATTGGCGGAAAATTCACGTCCGACTGCTCTTCCCGCAGTTTCCAACAGCTTATCTGTAGTTGCTTTGATTTCCGGTCCGACCAACCGTTCCAATGCCGCTTCATCGCGGCCTTCCGTTCCCAGGTGTTTATAGTATCGTTCCAGCAAGTTGCCGATCTCAGTGTGAATATCGGCATCAGAAAGTCCGACTCGCTTCATATCTGAAGTCTGACGTTCCATTACTTCATAAATATTGGTATTATTATCAGACTCAAAATCAGGAAGGGTACCGTCAGCCTGAAAATAAAAGCAGCTCTGAAGGGCACCGAACCGGTTCCACAAATCACGCCGGCTCCGTTCGTTAAGAAAACCATTGCGGATATGTGGCGGCAGTGAAAAGCTGGTAATCCGGATTTCTTTTGCATCGCCGGAAATAAAGTCAGCATAAGCCTTGGCACATAGAAGCCGGATATCGCTGGAGAGTTGTCCGATGTTGCCGGGACAATGATAGCTCAGAAGAGCTCTTAAGCTGTTAACCGAGACCCGGATTGTTTCACTAAGACGCTGGGCTTCCTGTGAGAAGAACAGGGCTATCAGATTCTGACGTTCTTCCAGAGAGCGTTCCGCCAGACTGGGAAGCTGGATTATGACTGCCAGCCGGCGTAAAAAGGTTTGTAATAGAGCGGAGTTGGGATTCTCTGTGGTGGCACAGATCAACATCACATTAGCCTGCCGTTCAGAAGCAGTTTCACCTAATCGCCGGAAGACTCCGCGATCCATGTATGTAAATAACATTTCCTGTCCTTCGACCGGAAGTCTATGTACTTCATCCAGAAATAAAATACCGCCTTCGGCAGTTTCAAAAAGCCCCTTCCGATCCCGTTCCGCACCAGTATAAGCACCTTTGATTGCTCCGAACAGCTGGGCCAGTATCAGTTGGGGGTTATTGGCGTAATCGGCACAATTAAAGGCAACAAAACTATTGGCTGTGGTAATCCGACCTAAAGAGCAGGCAAAATTATAGACAATTTCGGCAAACATACTCTTTCCCACGCCCGTTTCGCCAAGTAAAAGCATATTCATCCCATTTGGCGGATATAAAACCGCAGCTTTGGCCAGATCTCCACATTTGGCCAGGCTGGGGTTTCTCTGCATAAAAGTGATAAAGGGATTTTCTTCTGCAGTTTTCTCTGGTGCAGTTTGCCGGCAGGGGAAATAATATACAGGTTTACTGCCCCTTTTTTCGGCTTTGCCGTCCTCACAAAGACGGTTCAAATCAAATGAACAATTGGCTCGGCTGATATCCAGCTGTCGGGCCAGGTCGCCGGCAGTAATGCCTTGCTCCGGATGATACTGGCACAGGCCTCGATAAACTTTGTCAATCCGACTCATCAGAACACACCTCCTATTTGCTTTAGAATAAACGAAACTGTTTTATATGTCAATACAAATGTGTTTTATTTGCCGAACAGAAAGTAAAACACATTTGTTGTGTTTGATTTTTTCGCTGCTTAAGTGTTTTGGCACGGAATTTGCTTTAAATAAGTAAAAGAAAGAGGGGTGAACCTATGGATAATGAAAGCTTGGCAATGCAGCTGATTGTATACGCCGGTAATGCCAAAAGTCAGGCAATATCAGCAATTGTGCTGGCTAAAAAAGGAGATGTCAAAGGTGCAAGGGAAAAAATTAAAGAAAGTGAAACCGCAATGACGGAGGCTCACAAATTCCAGACCGAAGCACTTCAGAAATCTTTTGAGGAACCTGATAATGGAGTCAATATGTTGATGGCCCATGCCCAGGATCATCTGATGAATGCCATCACGACTCAGACCATAGCAGTGGAATTTATTGATTTGTATGGGAAGGTTGAAGAACTGACTAATTTAGTAAAAGGAGAAAAGAAGGTATGAAAATTATTTTAGCATGTGCAGCAGGTATGTCTACCAGTATGCTGGTTGCAAGAATGAAAGAAAGTGCTGAGCAAAAAGGGATTGCTTTAGAGATTGACGCGGTACCGGTCAGTTCACTGGCTGAGCATACGGACGGAACACAGCTTATTTTGTTAGGGCCGCAAGTCAGCTATATGGAAGAGGAGATGGCAGAGAAATATAAACCAATTCCGGTTCAGGTAATTGATATGATGGATTATGGAATGATGAATGGGGAAAAGGTTCTTATTGATGCAATTAATACAATAGGATGAGAGGGGAAAGGTGAGAAGTATGTTAAATATTCAGAATAGTCAGAAGTTGAAAAAGCTAACCGCCGGAGTAAATAAATTCTCCAATAACTTGTATGTTAAAGTTATCTCTCAGGGTATGATGGGAATTATGGCAATTACTCTGGCGGGCAGTTTCCTGATGATCATCAATAGTGTTATCAGTATGTTTGGGTTAAATGAGGCTCTCTCTGGAGTGGTTACTATTTGTACAATCGGACAGAATATTTGTTTGAACTTTGTTACAGTGTTTGTGATTATTTCTCTATCAGGTGTTATGGCCCGGGAGATGAAGGTTGATGTTACCGCATCGGTAATGCTCTCGTTGGCATGTTTCTTTATACTGACACCAATTGGCCGCCTTTATCCTTCGCTGGAAGAGGGAACCAAAGCAATTAGTGCAGTCAATATTAGCTATCTGGGCTCCAAAGGTATGTTTGTCGGCATGATTGTTTCAGTTGTAGTAACCAGAGTTTATGCCATGCTGGTTAAAAAGAATATGACAATTAAAATGCCAAGTTCGGTACCTCCATTTGTCACAAAAAACTTTGCTCAGATTGTCCCCTATGCTATTACAGTATTAGGCACGATGGTAGTGTACGGAATCTTCAGTATGACACCATCTGGCAACATTCATGATGTAATCTACAAATATCTGCAGATGCCGCTTCAGAATCTGGGAAGCACAGTATGGGCCGCCTGTATTCTTGTTTTGGTTGCTGAATTATTGTGGTTTTTCGGTATTCATGGTTCGGCAGTTACCAGCAGCTTGCTGACCGCTTTGTTTGCAACTCAGGCTTATGCCAATGTTGAGCTTGTAACGCAGGGGCTTGCGGCCGAGCATATTGTCAACTCTTTCTTTATTGAATGTTTTAAAGGACCGCGTTCGATTGCCCTGGCCGCACTTCTGATTTGGTTCTGCCGCAGTCAGCATATGAAAGGTGTTGGTAAGGTTGCGATTATACCAAGTATCTTTGCCATTACTGAACCAATGAAATTCGGCATTCCGATGGTCTTTAATCCCTGGCTGCTGATTCCAATGAGTCTTTCTGCACCGATTTCAATTCTTATTGCTTATATTGCTACCGAAATTGGTTTCATGGGTATTGTTACTGTTAATGTCGGACGCAGCTTCCCGCATTTTCTGAATGGTTTTATGGCATGTGGATGGAAGGGACTAGTGGTGCAGATTATTCAGTTCGTTGTAATCTGCTTGATGTACATCCCCTTCCTTAGGAAGCTTGATAATGATGCACTGGCCAGAGAGCAGGCAGCAGGTAAATAACATATGGGACATTATATTGATTTGGATGGAACGTTTAACTTTCGTGATATTGGTGGTTTTGCGGCCGGTGACAAACGGGTCCGCGAGGGCTTGCTATATCGGTCAGATGCGTTGCATCAGCTCAGTGATCGTGATTTAATTCGTCTGCAGGAGATGGGAATCCGGACAGTAGTAGACTTTCGCTCGCCGAAAGAGGCTACCGAACATCCGAACCGTCTCCCCGATGGGATGCATAGCTTGATGCTTTCGCCGATAGCCGGAGTAGCAGCTCAGGCCAGTGCATCGAAAGGTGATGACAGTGACCGGGTTGCCGCAATGGTCAGAGCGGCTGAGACAGAAGAGAGCAAGACCAGATTCAGAAACAATCTGGACTCAATGGAAAAGCATATGCGAACCAATGTTACCAGTGCGGAAGGAATCAAGGCTTATGGTGATTTTCTTCGACTGCTGACAGGAGCTGGGAATATTCCACTGGTATTTCACTGCAAAGGGGGAAAAGACCGAACCGGTTGGGCGGCAGCTTTGGTTTTGTCAATTCTGGGTGCAGATCGTAAGGACATCATTGAGGATTATATGGATACAGCAAAGTACAATAAAGAGCGAAATGAAGCCCGCATGAATGAATATCGCCGTTTAACAGACAATGGCATTGTTCTGGATTTTCTGTCTTCATTGATGCAGGTAAAAGAGGCATATCTTCTGGCGGCATTTGATGAAGTTGATAAGCTTGGCGGGATGGAAGCTTATGTAGTGGATTCACTCGGACTGACTGATGAAGAAATTGCAATTCTTAAGTGCAGTTTGTTGGAAGGGTAAATATAAAGGGATAAAAAAATGAGTAAAACGATAGCAAAATATCGCCAGGAGTCAGGAATTCCTGGTACAAAAGGAAGAAAATCATATTAGGAGGAAGCTATGAAACAGGCAACCGTTACGATCCAGAACAAAGTAGGGATTCACGCCCGGCCGGCATCGCTGATTATGACTACTGTTAATAAGTATGATGTCAGTGTTCAACTAGAAAAACCAGGGATACACATTGACTTAAAAGGAATCATTGATCTTCTACGGCTGCAGGGTACGATGGGGGATGAGATCGTTATTACCTGTGAAGGTGAAGATGAAGAAGCTTGTCTTGAAGCACTGGTAGCCTTGTTTGAAACCAAATTCGGCGAAGAGTGAGAATGAAAGAAAAAGGGGACGCTGCGATATAAGATTACCGCCGTGAAAAGCTGGCTGTTTGCCCAGACGAAATAAATGGAAGTAGTGGCTGAAATCAGCATTCGTTTAAATCTTCTCGGGGACGCTAGAAACGCCGTAAACTCAAGGGTTTGCGGCATTTCTTTTTTTCTGCATTGTCGTTACTGCTTTTAATAATCAAAGGTTTTGAGTCCTTGTATATTAGCGGAGTAGGACTATCACATCAGATCTTGGATCGTTATGCGACAGTCCTTTTATTTTAGAAATTATCTTTACTTTGCCAGTTGTATTATTACGGATAAAATGGATAAAAGATAGATAACAAAATCATGCTAATAACAAAACAAATGAAAAACAGCGGCAAACCAGTTTTTACATAATCTTTGAATTTATAGCCTCCTGGTTGTAGTACCATGGTAGAACATGGCATTGCGACCGGAGTCATAAAAGCACATGAGGAGCCGATAAAGATTGCCATTAAAACAGCTCTCGGGTCTGCACCCAAGGTAGCTGCAATTGATGTGCCAATTGGAGCCAGCAAAGCTGCAGTTGCAGTATTTGACATAAACTGTGTTAATACTGCAGCGATTAACCATAAGGTTCCGGTTAAGACAACAGAACTTCCATTTCCTACATATGTAAGCAAGGTACTGGCAATCAATTCACCAGCTCCGGTTTTTTCCAATGCTGTTGCAAGTGGCAGCATAAATGCTACCAGAAATACAGCCGTAACCTCAAAAGATTGAACTGCTTCCTTTTCTGTGACTACTTTTGTGAGCACCAAAACTACTGCACCAATTGTAGAGGTGATATACAGCGGCACTCCAATAGCGTCTTCAAAAACCATACCTAATACGGTGACGATAAGGATAATTAAAGAGAGATACTGTTTCCATGCAGGAACACGACTGTAATCTACTTCCTTGTTAGTAAATTCATTGCTGGAATCTCTGTTAGGCAACAGTTTAAGACCCGCAAATAAAATGTACAGGATTCCGCCAACAAGAAGTGGAATACCAACTTTGCTATATTCAAAGAAGCCAAATTTCATGGCACCATCACTATAGGAGATGAGTGCATCATTGACAATCATGTTTGGTGGAGAACCTATTAAGGTGATAGACCCCCCTAAACCCGCAGCTATCATCAGCGGAATCATTAGCTTGGAAGGTTTGATTTTCGATTTTGCCGATATACCCATAACGATAGGAATCAAAACAGCGACCGCTCCTGTGTTGGACAGAAATGCAGATAAGGTTCCGCATATTAACATGATTCCTAAAACAATCTGCTTTTCGGACTTGGCAACATAAGTAATCAGGTTACCGATTTTGTAGGCCATGCCGGTATTAAATAGTGCGGCACCAATTACACACATTCCACAGATCAAAACGACGTTTGAATTAGCCAAACCTGAAATTGCTGTTTTTCCGTCAATGATACCCAAAAGGACTAAAGAAATTGCGACAAGTATGACTGTACTTTTTAGTGGTACCCATTCAGTTAAAAACAGTACTACAGCAGCGACAAGAATTAAAATTGTGATAATTGCCGGATTCATAGAATTACCCTCCCCATTTGTATTTTATTTAAATCGTATTTAGTAATTCCCACAAATTAGATTTTGCTTCAAATCCAATACCATGGATTTCTGGTAGTTTGACAAGGCTGTTAATGACTGGAATGTCATCAGCGAAACCGCCAAATGGCTGAAATACCCCTGGATAACACTCATTACCGCCCAATTGCAGACCGGCTGCAATATGTAAAGAAAATAGGTTCCCACCATGGGGAATACAATTACGATTTGACCAACCATTGTCTTTCATCAATTCCAATATCTTCATATATTCAATCAATCCGTAGGAAAGGGGACAATCAATCTGAATATAATCTCTGTCAGCACGAAGCCCACCATGTCGGAAGAGATTTTTTGCATCCTGATAAGAAAAGAGATTTTCACCGGTTGCAATGGCACCAGGATAATATTCTGCTACAGCAGCATGACTCGAAAAATCCAGGGGATCAAGCGGTTCTTCATACCATTTTAATTCATATCCTTTGATAGCCAGCGCACACTCCAATGCCTCTTTTAAGTCATATCGGCCATTTGCATCGACCATCAGACGGCTGCCATCACCATTGACGACAGTCAGAGCAGCTTCAATGCGTTCTAGATCAGTTTTAAGGTCAGCGCCGCCTATTTTCATCTTAACATCCCGAAATCCCATATTTATATAAGACTGCAATTCATCTTTTATCCGTTTAGAGCTGTCTGATTCATAATAGTATCCACCTGCTCCGTAAGTATACACATCCTGATCCCAAATGTTATTATTATACCGCTCACCCAAGACTTGGTATAAGGGCTTTTCTTCGATTTTTGCAATGGTATCCCAAACTGCCATGTCAATGGCACCTACTGCGTGGGCACGATCACCATGTCCCCCTGGTTTCTCATTACTTTTCAGAATTCGGTAAATATTTTCAGGATTGAGATTGGTTCGATCGTCATTATAAATCTGCGCTCCAGCATCCAGCAGCTTTGGTATCATTCTATCACGAATGATGCTGGTAGGAGCATAGCGTCCTATCGAATTAAAACCATATCCGGTAACTGGTTTTCCGTTTCGGACAACATCCGTCTCAATCACAACGACACTGCCAGTCATTTGGCTAAAGTTAATATACGAGTTTGCAATGGAGCTTCCGAAGTTTACAGTTTTTTCGGTTATTTTTGTTACGTTCATTTGATATACCTCCTTAATTTGTGATTTCATTATAGTATCCTGCAGTAATTGCGTCCAATCGACGGTATTGATTAGTCCATAACCAAAATTTATTAGTGCTATTGATTTGGATTGTGTATAATAGTTTTATTCGTATATTAATTGAGGGGTGGTGGTGGAATGGAGCTCAGGCAGATAGAATACTTTCTGGCGGTCAGTAGAACCAAAAGCTTTACTCAGGCAGCGAAAGAGCTTTATGTATCGCAACCTGCAATAACCAGTGCAATTAACAATTTAGAGCAGGAATTAGGTGTTCAGCTATTTATGAGAACAAAACGCTTGGTTGAGTTAACGGATGAAGGAGAAACTTTTCAGGCTCATGCGTCAGTTGTCATTGCAGATATAAATAAAACTATTACTCAGATGACTCAAGTAAAAGAGAAGAAGCAGGGGAGAATTCGAATTGCGGCAAACCCATTGCTTGCTAAATGTTTTCTATTACCGGCATTTCAAATATATAATCCGAAGAACATTACAATCATAGTTGGTGAACATAGGGAATTATTCGATTTGATAAGAAATGGAGAATGCGATATAATACTGACTTTGGGTAATGATTCAGAATATATAGAATTTGTCAATAAAATATGTTTGTATCAGGGTGCTATCAACAGCTTTCAAGAAAGAAAAGTGGATTCAGCTTTAGATGGTGAAGTTGTAATTGTAACGGGAGCATATCACCATGATTATGTAAAATCAGTAATGTCTCTTGTGAATGTTAATTCTGAATATATTAGGGTATTCCATTCAGACCAATCAGACATAATTGATTATCTGATGAAGCAGCAAAATGCCATATCCTATCTTCCGGATTTTTATTTGCGCGGTGTGGGAGAGCGGCTTAATCCGAATATTCCATGTAATATCTATATGATAAGCCGGATAAGCCTGGATTCTTATGAACATCATTTTGTTTTCGATTTAGGAAATTTAATAAAGGAGGGACGTTAATTGAAAATATATGCAATTGGTAGTAACGAAATTTTAGCAGCTGAAGTAGAAGAATGTCTAAATTATATATTGGAACAAAGTCTGAATATTTCAACTTGTGTTGAAGCACAGATTGAGGAATGTCTTGATGGTGATATATATGTGTGTAATTATTCTTTAAAAGAATCATTGTTAAAGCACAATATATCAGGAGATAAGATAGTAGTACTCAATTTACAACCTAATTTTCAGTTTTATGCTAGAATGACTTCAATTCCAAAAAAATCAAAGATATATGTGTTTAATAACCGTTACCGATATGTTGAAACCCTCATTAGCAACTGCAAGGAGAAAGGGTTGATAGATTACGAATATATTTCGATTCCTTATAATAAATTGTCATTGGATGAAGTTGAAGTTTATTTAAAAAAAGCCCAGTACATTATTGGTGTAGATCGACTTATACATGAAGTGCTGATGCAACAGCCATATTGTCAATGGCTTAGAGACGATGTGGTACTCATCGAAGCGAAAAGAGTAGCATCCGTCGAAACCTCATATCTGGTATTACAAAAGATAAATCAAAGCGTTTTTTATTCATTGGTACAGGAATTGCAGGAAGTTCTTACACTTATGCATACAGCAAAAAATAGTCACTCACTATTTAAAGCCTATTCGGAAATAATTCAGGAATTAGAAAAGGTGAAAAGTGGCCTTGATAATGTGATTGAAACACCTAATGATTATGAAAGTGCTATTGTACGTTCGGCACTCTCACAATTACAGCTGTAAGGTATAAAATATTATAATCTCGATTTTCAGAGAGCGAAGCGATTAAAAGGCCTCCTATGATTTTTTATTTTATCATAGAAGGCCTTTTGTGTCCTATGTTACAGAAAAACGTTCACAAACGCTCAAACAATCAGTTGTTTTCTTGTTCAAGATAATCTACGGCTATTTGTGCCATTGCTGCGGCTGTTTGTGACAGCACATCTTCGTCTATCGTAAACCTGGGATCATGCAGAGGGTAAATGCAGTTTTTTTCTTTATTTTTCACGCCAGTCCAGAAGTATACACCAGGGGCGTGCTGCATAAATAAGGAAAAATCCTCTCCCGTCATAGCCGGGTAAGGGGTGGCGGCAATTGAATCTGCACCATATAGTTTTGTTATTGCTTCCGTAGTCAGCCTTGCTATCTTCTCATCATTTACGACTGCCATAGCTCCCATCCGGTAACTGAACTCATAAGACGCCCCATATCGAGTAACAATTGAGCGGATAATATCCTCCATTATTACCGGAATCTGGCTGCGAAGTTTCTCATCATAAGATCGGACCGTTCCTTCCAGAAGACTGGTATCAGGAAATGCGTTATTGCAGGTCCCTGCGCGAAAACTCGTAACGGAAACCACAATCGGGTTTAATACTCCGGCGAAGTGAGTGGGTATGTTTTGGAATGCACTATAAATCTCATGACCGATAAGAATCGGATCAATGCCCTTCTCAGGTTGAGAGCCATGACTCCCATTTCCTGTGATTTCCAGGCGGTAGAAATCAGGTGCGGCCATGACTGAACCCATTCGGACACCATACTGTCCGGCTGGGATGTCTGGCCACATATGAGTAGCCACAACCGCATCTACCGTTGGATTCTCCATAACACCATCCTCCAGCATGCAGCCAGCACCAGTAGGGTTTGCCTCTTCTGCCGGCTGAAAAACAAATTTCACATTTCCTTTCAGATGCTCCCTTAGATTTACAAGGAGCTTCGCAGCACCAATCAGAATTGCGGTATGGGCATCGTGACCGCAGGCATGCATTTTTCCTTTATGTAAAGATGAAAATGGCAGCCCTGTTTTTTCTTCTATGGGAAGAGCGTCGATATCTGCCCGCAACATAACCGTACGTCCTTCCTGGCTGCCTTTTAATAAGGCCACAACACCTGTGCCAGCCACATTTCCCTGTACTTCGAGACCTAAACCAGCCAATTGTTTCTGAATATATGCACATGTTTCATACTCCTCATGTCCCAGTTCTGGGCTTTGATGAATGTCCCTGCGCACTTGTATCAGTTCTTCTTGAAGTTGGTTTGCTAAGTTTTTTATTGTTTCAGATATCATGAAATTGCCTCCTTTTCTTTGCGCTCATCATCTGTCTGTTTTGTCATCGTAATACCGGTAACAGCCATAATGATAAGAATGATTGGGTTCAGAACATTGATAATGCAATAAGGAATATATGCGGCAGTAGGTACCCCCAGGGTGGACGCGGCGTAAACGGCATGCCCATTCCAGGGGATCAGTACACCGCCATAGGCGCTGGTTCCTTGAATTACTCTGCCCAGATTTTCTGGTTTCAGTCTTTTTTCTTCGTAGAGTGGTAACATAAATGTAGAGGTAAGTACAGACGCCAGTGTGAATGATCCCGCAAAAGCACTGAGGAAATAGGCTAATACCATCGTAATCAAGACCAGCGATATCGGCCCTTTTACTTTTTTGACAATCAGCCCCATGAAAGCATCCATCACGCCAGTGTATGTAAGGATTCCAGAAATAAACATCGCCAGAATGACTAGAATCGCCATATCATACATGGAAGCAATGCCGCCTTTATTTAAAATTTTGTCAACGGTTGACATACCAGTATCGATAACAAACCCCTTTTGTATGTAAGTAACCAGCTGCGTTAATGGGATTTTCTGATATAGTACAGCAACTAGCGCACCCGAAACGGTACCACATGCAAGTGACAAAAAGGTAGGTTGTCTAAGCAGCAGCATGCCAATCACTACGATGACTGGAATGACACAAACAAAGCCAATGTTGAAGTTTGCTGACAGAATTTCCATAATATTGTTGATTTCGGATGCATCCATAGTGTTGTTGCCATATTTTAACCCGATGACCACAAAGTATACCACGCTGATTACATAAGCAGGAAGCTGTGCAAAGAGTGAATGTTTGATCCCTACCATCAGTGGCGTCTGGGTCGCAGCAGCAGTAATGTTGGTCGTATCGGAACAGGGAGACATGGCATCACCGAAGAAGGCTCCGCAGATAACCGCACCTGCAATTACCTCAAGGGGGATATTCATACTGGCACCAATCCCCATCATCGCTACACCTACCGTTGCCATAGAGCCATAGGAAGTTCCGGTGGCAAGCGCTGCGACAGAGGATAGTATCATGGCCATCACAACTACAATTTTGGGAGATATAAGCTTCAGTCCGACATAAATAAGCGTGGGAACCACTCCAGCTGCGATCCACATTGCTACCATGGCTCCTACAGACAGCATTATGAAAAAGGCCGACATACCTTTTAAGGCATATTCAAAACCGGCTTTATCCAACTCACCTAATGGATACTTTAATAGAACTCCTATAACCTGCATTTCAATAGTAATGATAAAAAAGGTTGTTATAATACTAGATTTTAAAACCATAGAGCAAGTCAGAATCGTTCCCATCATCACTGTGATAATTAATAATGCTACACCAAATGACATTTTCCTGTTCCCGTTGTTCATTAATTTATCCTCCTGTTTGTTATCTTTCTTCTAATCTGGAAGCGATCAAATGTAAGTTATCTTTGATATTTTTAACTGCTTGTTTTACTATATCCGGATGAGTCCCAATATTTAAACGTATAAAACCTTCCCAGTTTTCCCCAAACCATTCACCATAGTCTACCGCAAGATGACAATTATCCTGGATAAACTCTTTTATTTTATCAAGTGGTACATATTCTCGCAAGTCTATTAATACCAAATAAGTGCCTTCGAGAGGTGCGATATATACATTAGGGAACTCCTTCATCGCCTCAACTAACAATTGGTAATTGAAATATATAACTTTTTTCAGATCCTCATACCAATGCTGACCGCCGCGCAGTGCGGCCTCTACCGCTGTGATACCAAAGACATTAACTTCCACTTGGTAATAGATATTTATGAATTCATCCCAGATCCTTCGTAAATCTTTATTCTCAATGATAATAGTGGCAGTCAAACAAGTCGCCAGATTAAAGGTCTTGGATGATGCTATAGCCGTTATAATGTTTTGGGCATATCTTCCTCCGGCAACGGCCGCCGATGGGATGTGTCTGTTCTCACAAAATACAAGATCCTGGTGAATCTCATCTGATAATACCAATACATGATGACGCTCACAGATTGTAAGCATCTGTACTAATTCATCTTCCGTCCATACGCGTCCGACTGGATTGTGAGGGGAGCAGAGAATATATAATTTTACCTTATTCTCCACGATTGCCCGCTCAAAGGCATCAAAGTCCACCGTGAAATTACCTTTATCATACACCAGATCGCAAGTGATGAGTTTTCTGCCACTATCCTTTACGCAGTTGTGGAAGGGATAATAGACAGGAGTCAAAATGATGACGGCATCATCCTTTTTTGTGTACATATTTACAGCCCAGTATAGTGCGGCTACGACTCCTGGTGAGATGCGCATCCATTCTCGTTCCGGCTTATAGCCATGATGTGTTTCTTCCCAGTCGGCCACTGCCTGATAGTAGGAATCCGGAACTGCCGAATATCCGAAGACGCCATGTTCCACTCGTTGTTTTAAGGACTCAGTTACACACTCTGGTGTCTGAAACTCCATGTCAGCTACCCACATAGAAATCAGGTCAGGATTCCCGAACCTTTCGTCTAAAGCATCCCATTTCAGGCTTGATGTTCCTCGACGTTCTGTGTAGTAGCGATTGCAAAAGTCAATTACATCCATTTTGTTTCCCCCTTAAACTATTGCAAACGACCGACAGCCGCTTCCAGTTGTTTCATCGCTTTCTCCAAGGTACTTCGCGGACAGCCGGCATTCAATCGCATAAATCCATTTAAACTCCGGCCAAAACTCCAACCTTCATTTAAGCCCAGCTTCGCTTCCTCAATCATAAATCGACGCAGTTCCTCATTGCTCATTCCCAGATTCCGACAATCCATCCAAACCAGATAGGTTGCATCCGGAACATTGACTTTAATCTGAGGAATATGTTGATCAACATACGCTTTAATATAAGAGAAATTATCTGCAAGATACACCAGCAACTGCTCCAGCCACTCCCCGCCTTCATTAAAAGCTACTTCCATAGCTACTGAACTGAAGGCATTATTTCTGTGAATATCAAGGTTCATCCAATAGCGGTCATAATCTGCTTTTAGCTCCTGGTTCGGAAAAATAGTAGTTGAAGCCTGTAAACCTGCCAGATTAAAGGTTTTCGTTCCGGATATACAACTGATTACGTTATCTCTGGCTGTTTCTGAAAGCATTGCTGTCGGAATATGCTTCTTTCCATTGAAAACAAGATCGGAATGAATTTCATCAGAGATAACCAGTACCCCATTAGCATGGCAAATCGCAAACATCTCTTCCAGTTGTGTACGCGTCCAGACAATCCCCAGTGGATTGTGGGGACTACACAGCAGAAACATTTTTACGGCTGGATCCTTGGCCTTTGCTTCGAAATCTGCCATATCAATCTGCCAACTGCCCTCCTTTTCAACCAATTGATTCTCAACAACAGTACGTCCCCAAGACTCTGTTACATCATAAAACTCAGAGTAGACTGGTGTTTGAATCATTACCGCATCGCCCGGCTGAGTAAAAATATTTACCATCACCGATAATGCTGGTACCACTCCCAAGCTAAAACTCACTTTTTCTTTGTCAATTTTCCATCCGTGCCGCCGTTGCTGCCATCCAAGAACTGCTTCAAAGTATGAGTCGGGTCTTGAAGTATAGCCCCAGATCCCTTCCCTGGCTTTTTCTGCGCATGCATCGATAATTGGCTGAGCTGTTTGAAAATCCATATCCGCAACCCAAAGTGGAATCACATCCATGGTGCCAAATTTTTTTAGCCTTTCATCATATTTTGATGATCGATTCCCGCTTCTGTCAATTACAGTATCAAAATCATACTTCATAATCTTAACATTACCCCCTTCTTTATTTATAACTTTATATAGAGCAATTCCCGTGCCAACACATAGAAACCTACCAAGTTTCCAATAAAAAAGTAGAAACAGTCGCAAAAACGACATCTTTTCTACTTTTCACCTAGTAACTGAAATTATGTTTCTCGCTTTATTTAGTTGTTATTTGGTTGCCGCGCCATCATTTCTGGTTGTCAATTGGTTATCCAGTCAATTCCTTGCTTTGTAATCTGGCTTCCTCCACGACCACGATTGATTTCAACATGCCCTCTCTTTGCCAGACTATTGAGGATTTTACGAACTTGTGGCTGAGTCAATTTTACAAACTGCCCGGTTTCTTCCTGTATTTTTTCACGTCCTATCGTCTGTCCGGTACGTTCTGCCTGATAAATGATCTCCAAAACCGTCCGTTCCAGCTCATTGGGAATTTCAGAAGCTGGCTTCGCGGATGTTCTCGCCCTCTGAATGCCAAGGGGCTGCCGGATCTTATTTATTAAAAATACTGGTGGCAAATCTGCAACCGAAACAATCGCATGGCCAGTAAAACATAGATACTCCACAACATTACGCAACTCCCGGATATTACCGGGCCATTCATATTGACTGAATAATTTACTGATCTCATCGCTTAGCTGAAATTGACCACCAATTTCCTGCTTAAATTGTTCCAGCAGCAAAAATACATCTTCACCACGCTGACATAGTGTTGGAATCAAGACCGGCAAAGCATTTAAACGATAATAAAGATCTTGGCGGAAGCTGCCATTGGCCACCTTTCCTTCCAACTCTTCATTGGTTGCCGCAACAATCCGTACATCAACATGAATAATCTGGTTTCCACCAACCCGCATAACCTCCCGCTCCTGTAAAACCCGCAAAAGCTTTACCTGAAGTGCCGGACTCATACCTTCCACTTCATCAAGGAATATTGTTCCCTGATGTGCAAATTCAAACAAACCAGGACGCCCGCCTTTCTTGGCACCGGTAAAAGCACCGTCAACATAACCAAACAATTCACTTTCCAGCAAATTCTCCGGCATTGCCGCACAGTTAATCGCTACAAACGGCAGCTTACATCGTCTGGATGCCTGATGCACAGAATGAGCAAAAAGTTCTTTGCCTGTCCCAGTTGCCCCAATCAGCAGCACCGGCGACTCGGTAAGTGCCATCTTCCTTAATATCTCCTTGGTTTTCAAAATTGCCTCTGACTCACCGATTACATCATCAAAACAGTATTTCGCCTGATGCCCCTGCCCCTTTTTCATTAACTGGCCCCGTAGCTCATTCTGACGTCTCTCCATCTCGTTGAATTTCTGCAAAATAACAAACGCACCAATACAGTTATCTCTTCGCAAAACCGGACGGACATACATGCTGACCATATTATTGTTAACTCTGACTACCTGGGGTGAAGTTTCTCTTTTCTCCATCAGACATTTACGGAACGGAATATAAGGAAAGACCTCCTCCCCGGGATTATGCAGACTCAACTGCTCCGGCACCTGAGTAATATCCACTGCATGCTTGTTAATGGCATATATCTTACCAGACTCGTTAACAGCAATGACGCCTTGATCCAATACCTCCATCAAAATATCAAACTGACTTTCCAGACGCACAGAGCGGTTGAGCATCTGATCAAAATAGTAGGTATTCGTACATATTGATTGCTGATACTGTTTAAATTCAACGGATTCCAGTACGTTGTTGAAATCCAGTCGAATCGCTGCTTCAATCATGGTATCGGCCGAGCAGGTCCGATGTCCCAGATTAATTACAGTTGTAATTCCGGCTGGAACATAACGTTCTTCATCCGGCGTCACAGCAATATCTACAGCCTCTGTCAACTGGCTGCCGGGAGCGTAAATAATAAATTTCAAATGTGTCACCCCCAGCTGTTCCAGCTGAGTGACTGCCTCCCGTGCCATCACTTCGGATATGTTGACAAATAATGCACTGGTACCCTGAGGAATATTCTCCAGCTGGCTGATCGCATCGCGGCGATAGGTTACATGTATCTCCATACGTTCGGCCTCGACAGGAATATATCGTCCCAGATCTCCCAAAGCATCAAAGGCATCCGTGGAGCCCATATACAGATTGCAGATCTCCATATTCGTAACGGTACCATCCATCACACTGTAGTTACGAACCAGCACCCGGTCACCAAATACCGATTGGACCTGCTGGGCATACGCTTTTCCCGAAAAAGGATCTAAGGCAATTACTGCAACACTCTTTTTCATATATAACCTCCTCAATTGTACCCGTAACGAATACTGTCAATATGTGTCCGGATAAGAATCAAGAGCACTGACCTAATCAGTGCTCTTCCCCCAGACGTGCTCTATAGCCGTTCCAACAGATATACAACTATGCAACAGGCAATCGACACCGGAAACAGTCCGGCACCGGCCCATGCTAAGCCAATTCCAACCCAGAGCGCAATCAGCCCTACCCACGGTGCCTGTGTCGCCTCCAAAATTGCAGGAAATGTCATCACCGCCAAAGTTGCATAAGGCATATAATAGAGGAACGACTGAATAAAAGAATTTTTGATTTGTTTCCGAAACAACGTAAGGGGCAGCACACGAACCAAATAAGTTCCTGCTGCCATCACAGCCAAATAAATATATATGTTATGGTTCATCATTTCCCTCCCCTTCCTGACTTACAGGACAAAAACATGCTGCGGCAGCAGATAAGATGATAGTCAAAAGAATCGTTCGAGCTCCTGCAGACAAGTTTGATATCAGCGGAAAATATGCAGCGGCAAAGCTGGCAGCGAAACTAACCAGAATGAGCACCGCGATGACTTTATTTTTCCGTGCTGGTGGGATGATTGCAGCTAAAAACATCCCAAACAGTGCAACACTCAAAGCACTGACTACACGAGCTGACAACAGATTCCCTGTAATAATACCTAAAGCAGTGCCTATCGCCCAACAAGGCGCAGAGACAAGAATTGCTCCATAGACATACCAAGGGGAAAGATAGCCGGGACGAGAGATTGTAATGCTGAAAAGTTCATCTGTAATGTCAAAACCCACCAGCAAACGATGTATAAAAGGTGTTTCTGGATTGAAACGCTGACTAAGCGCACAGCTCATAAGAAAATAACGGGCATTTATGATCAAGGTCACCAAAAATAACTCTGCATACGGGGCTCCAGCAGCAATCAGTGTGAATGCTGCATATTCGCCTGCCGAGGCATTCGTTAAAAGACTTCCCAAAAACCCCTGAAAAGGTGATAACCCTGCGTTTCTAGCCGCAATCCCCAATGAAAAGGCCACAGCCAGATAGCCAAGACCAATAGGAAAACCATCTCTGCCCCCTTCTTTTAGCTGGTACAGAACCGGGACAGAATCTTCGGAACGCTGCACAGCCGCGCGCTTCTGTTTGCGCCCCACCAATTTACTATGTAACATACCATTCAACCATCCTTTATCGCTTAATAACCTGAGTATAACAATATCTCAAATATAAGTAAAACGAGAAAAAACGATATTTACATAAGTAAAAGTGATATTACTTTGCCTGTTTTAACACATACTCAACGAAGCGGCGTACTGCGAAGGTCATGGTGTTCCAGTCATTCCAGACAACCGCAATCCGGCGCTCGACAGGCTCACTGAGAGGTTTTGAAACAATCCCTTCCTGGTAGTCCTCTGTCACAAACTGATAGAGCATAGAAATTCCCAGTCTCTGCTTGACCATAGTCAGGATCGTATAGTCATCATAAATTCGGTACTCAATGTCAGGAGAAAGCCCTGAACGAGAAAAAGCATCTAAGGTAACATTATAATCACCCTCGTCCATAAGGATAAAAGGCTCGCCCATCAGGTCAACAAGGGACAAGCTATCCTTTGTGCAAAGCGGATGTTCGGGAGGAAGGATCACCCTCATTTGATCACAATAAATTTCTTTTGCTGTCAACCCATGGGTAGTTTCCATATTTGTAAAGCCAAAATCCACTGTGCCATTTAAAATCCATTGATTGATACTGGTATAATCACCTTGGTAGAGGACAAAATGAGTACCGGGATACAGATTCTTAAATTCTTTCATCAACCCAGGAAGCAGATTTCTACTCACACTGGTAAAGGCCCCGATTCGGATGGTACTGTTTTCCAAATGCAGCATTTCCCCTCTCTTTTGTTCCAACAACTGCTCTGCATTTACAACTGCCTTAATGTAGGGAAGGAATTGTTCTCCATCTTCTGTGAGGGAAAGACCTCCCCTGCGACGAATCAACAACCCGGTGCAAAGCTCCTGTTCAAGGGAACGAATCGCCTGACTGACCGCACTCTGAGAATAATCAAGAAGCTCTGCGGTTTTAGAAAAGCTGCCATTCTCCACCACTTTGCAAAAAATAGTATATTTGGAAATCATTCCTCCTCCTCTTGTGTTACTTTCTTACACTTAAAATCTTCTTCGATTACTTTATTGTAAACTGCCAAAACTTTGTAGAAATTTTCGATCTCCTCAGTGGTGCACTCTTTTCGCAGTTTGTCCATAGTCTTGACAATATCAACCGTATCGTACAACTTGTGTGCCTGAATATAAGTGAGGATGTGGGCTTCAATCATTGTCAGTGGTATCCCCTCTCCATAATAATGAGGTGACATGATATAATCATTTAGTATAACACTTGCATTTGGGAATGAACAGTGATTTTGTCTGTAAATAAATGGAAATTTTTTGAAAGATATATTGACATTTTTATTTATATGAGGTGATGGAATGGAAGAACGTTATATTCAATATTCTAAAATTTTAAAAGTGCTGGCAGATTCTAAGCGTCTTAAAATTGTAGCCATGTTATCAGAACAGGGACTTTGTGTAAGTGATATTTTAGAAGAGTTTCAGATCACCCAGCCGACACTTTCTCATGATATGAAATTACTTTGCGATATTGGCATTGTAAACAGCAGGAAACAAGGAAAATGGAATTATTATTCGGCCAATAAAAAATTATTGAAAGAGTTCTATGAGGGGCTGGGAGATATTATGGAGTTTTATTACTGAATGGAACCTGTTATTTTAACACATAATTTTGAAAATTGCCCTATTTCTGTTTCATCCAATGCATTTTCAATAATGTCAAGTATATCAATTCTGAATTTTTCTGCCTGATTGAGAAATTCTCTGCCTTCACCTGTTATAGAGACATCATAAGACCGTCTATCTGTTTGACTTCTTTCCTGTGTGATGTATCCTTTATCAAGTAATTTCTTCGCAAGTTTTGATATGGCCGATTGGGTTATTCCTCTATCCTCCGATAATTCCTTTGCTGTTTTTTTGCCTTGATTGTTTAACAGCTCCAAAATATAATACTGCGCTGTTCCCACTTCTTCTATATGCTTTTGGGAGAGTGAATTAACGATCATACACTGAAATGGGATATACGATTTCTCTAGTTGTTTATTGGACATTGTTTTGCTCCTTTATGTATTTTTTCAAATAGCTACCTGTAATTGACTGTTCAGCCCTTACTACATCTTTTGGCTGACCTGAAAATAAAATCTCCCCACCATTTTGACCGGCTCCGGGGCCAATGTCTATTAACCAGTCAGCTCCGGTAATTACCTCTGCATTATGTTCTATAACGACTAATGTATTTCCATTATCAACCAGACCATTAAATAATTTCCTTAGTTTTTCAACATCAGACGTATGTAAGCCCGTTGTCGGCTCATCCATAATATATAGTTGCTCACTATAATCCAGTGCTGTCGCTAATTTAATTCTTTGTAGTTCTCCTCCAGATAAAGTATCCAACGACTGTCCAAGAGTTAAGTAACCGATACCCACATCGTGCAGGTGATTTAAAACGGTGAATACTTCCTTATCAACAAAGATAGCTGCTGCATCGTCAATCGCCAAATTAAGTATATCTGCAATGCTATAGCCATACAGTTTGTAAGCCAACACCTCCGGCTTGTATCTCTGCCCGTCGCAAGCATCGCAAGTGGTACTAACTGTATCCATAAAGGCCAAGTCTGTATAAATTGCGCCCAGCCCTTTGCAGATAGGGCAAGCTCCTTTGGAGTTGAAGCTGAATAAAGATGCTTCCACGTGATTTGCTTTGGCAAAAATTTTTCGGATGATATCAAATATTCCTGTAAATGTCGCAATGTTAGAGCGTTTTGAAACTTGAATGCTTTTTTGGTCTATAACGATGCAATCAGGGTATTTTTTGGCGAATACACCATTAATCAAGCTGCTTTTTCCTGAACCCGCAACACCAGTTACTACGGTTAAAACGCCTTTGGGAATATTCACACTTACATTTTTTAAATTATGTAATGAAGCATTTCTAATTTCATAATGACCTTTTGGAGCACGGCAAATATCCTTGAAGCTTGTTTTATGATATAGATATTTAGCAGTAAGTGTATCAGCATATTTCAGTTCTTTAAATGAACCGGCGAATACCACTTTGCCGCCATGTGTACCAGCACCGGGACCAACATCAATAATATAGTCTGCAACCTGAATAATGTCTGGGTCATGCTCGACAATTAGAACCGTATTCCCCTTGTCCCGTAATAAATGAAAGAGCGCATTTATTTTGTCGACATTATAAGGGTGCAAGCCTATACTTGGTTCGTCAAATATATACATCACATCACAAAGGCTACTTCCGAGCTGCTTCACCATTTTTATTCGTTGTGATTCACCCCCTGAAAGTGTAGATGTACCACGGTTCAGGCTTAAATATCCCAATCCTATTGAAATCATCTGTTCTAACTGTTGCGTTAAACTGGATATAACCTGCTGTACATTTTCTTGCGTTATGCTTCTAATAAACGCTAACAAATCATCAATCTGCATTGCCGTACAATCTGCAATACTGTTCCCATTTATCTTGCATGTCCGTACGACAGCATTTACACGGCTCCCATTACATTCAGGACAAGTTTTCTGCTGTACGATATAATCAATTCTGGTTTTGTGCCGGTTCCTTTCCTCACTCTCGCCCTGTAAAAAACTTCTTTTTATTCTAGGGATTAGCCCCTCATAAAACGAGGTTTTAGGCCATTCTTTATCTGGATTTGGCAATTTGTAATTATCTTTATAAAGCAAAAGTTCCATGTCGTTATCCGTGTAATCTTTCAGCTTTTTATCATTATCAAACAGGCCGGAATGGATATACCGTTTTATCCTCCACCCGCCCGGTTCGAATGTAGGAAAAGTAATAGCCCCCCCATTTAAGGACTTCTCTTTGTCAAGTAAGCGGTCTATAATGACTTCATCAATATATCCAGTACCACCGCAACACTCGCACATTCCTTGAGCATTATTGAATGAAAATACTTCTGCATATCCGATATTTGGGCTGCCAGCTCTGGAATACAGCAATCGCAAAAGAGAATAAATATCAGTAATCGTCCCAACGGTGGAGCGAATATTTCCCCCCAACCTTTTTTGGTTAATGACAAAAGACACGGGTAAATTTTCGATTCGATCCACATTGGGTTGACCATATTTTGACAAGCGGTTTCGAACGAAGCTACTATAAGTGTCGTTTAATTGTCGTTGCGATTCTGCCGCTATTGTATCGAAAACGAGCGAAGATTTACCCGAACCCGAAACGCCAGTAAATACGGTAATTTGTTTTTTGGGAATCGACAAACTAATATTATTTAAGTTACGTTCTCTCGCTCCAATTACATTTATGCTATCATTACTCCGGTTAATGCAAACCACCTCCTTAATTGCATAACCAGCATTAATAATCAACCCCGGTTAACCATATTTTAACATATGGTTTTTCTCTTGTCTACCGTTTGCTCATGATTTACCGGAACCGGGAGTACTTAAAAGAGCTGGTTATGATTATAAGGTTAACCGATGGTGTGGAAATTACTATTGTAAAATGGTATACTAAAGTTGAAGACTGGGCTATTGAAAAACCTATTTTGTAATGGTTAATTGAAAGGGTTTTTATGTAAAATAAAATAGGAGGATAACTACTATGCATGAATTATCTCAAATGATAAAAAATGATATGAAGCCAGCTCTAGGGGTTACAGAGCCGGGTGCAATTGCCTTTGCAGTCGCAAATGCAAGAAGCTATACAAATGGAAATATCCAAAAAGTGATTGTATCCTTGAACAGTGGTATATACAAAAATGCCTTCACGTGTGGAATACCCAACAGTAATGAGGTGGGGAATACTTTCGCGGCCGCCTTGGGAGCTGTTGCTGGAAATGCTAATAAAGGATTGGAATCGCTGGCAGATGTCACAGAGGGTGACAATCTAAAAGCTCAGGAGCTGATTAATGAAAAAAAGGTTTATGTAAATTTAGATGAAATCACTAGCCGGATATTTATTGAAGCGACAGTTATAACTGAAACAGATAAAGCTGTAGTAACAATTCGTGACTCGCACACCAACATTAAGAAAATAACAGTTAATGGTAACATAGTGTTTGAAGCAACAGATGAATTGAATGCCGACGATGTTAAAGATAAAGATGAAACAAACCTAATTCATAAATACACACTGCAGAGATTGTACGACTATATCACGACTATAGATATTGATGAAATATCTTTTGTAAAGGAAGCATACGAGGTCAATTTAGAACTTTTTCGCGAAGGCTTGCAGAACACCAGAACGACTTTCGCACGGTATTTGTTGGAGCTCAATGGGGGCGTTGAGGTCTCAGGTAATGAGCAGGCTACGGCTTCCCTGATGTGCAATGCTGCTATTGAGGCCAGAGTCATTGGACTAGATAAGCCGGCAATGAGTATAACCGGCTCTGGGGCGCATGGCATTATTGCGACGATGCCCCTCTATGCTTCATACAAAGTAAATGGGTTTACAGAGGAACAGTTATACAGGGCAACCGCCTTAAGCTACCTTGTTTGCATGTATATTAAAGAATACTCAGGAAAGCTTTCGGCTTTTTGTGGATGTGCAATTGCTGCCGGTAGTGGAATGGCTTGTGGGTTAGTGTATCTTCGTAATGGTACAGTAGAAATGATGTCCCATACCTTAAACAATATGGCAAGCAGTATCACAGGTATGATATGTGATGGCGGCAACCAAGGGTGTACAATGAAAGGAATTGCGGCTGTTGATGCAGCCTATAGGTCTGTAGCGTTCGCTATGAAAGGTATTTACATTTTTGATGTTCACGGCATCAACGGTGCAACTCCAGAGGAGACTATGCATAATATGGGACTGATTGCCTCGCCTGGAATGGTAAGCACAGAAAAGACCATTGTAGAGATTTTCGAAGCAAAGAGAAGATCATAGCAACACTATTTTAAATATGGCAAGAACCGGCAAGACAGAATATTTACCGTTTATATAGCACGAAATGTCATGCATATCTCTTTCTGATTTGGTAGCATAAAGTGTAACCAAGTTAGAATTGAGGTGAATTATGATGGAAAAGGCAACAGTTAATCTTTATGAACTCACGGGAAGCAGTCACGAAATTGGCTATCAACTTGGCAAAAAAATGTTAGCCAACCCACAGTTTCTACAATCGCAAAAAAGCAATACCGATATACTTTCCGATGCACAGGTAGTGCAAATGAATGAAATGTTTGACCGTTATTGCCCCGGCCTTAGCGATGAACTTCACGGATTCGCAGAGGCAGTAGGTGCAAACGACAAACAACTGTACTACTACGCAGGAACGTACCTTACTCCGGGATGTTCACTGATTGCGGCACTTCCCAGTTTGACGAAGAACGGCCATGTCCTAGTTGCCCGAAATTATGAGTTTTCTCACAAGATGGACGACTTTTTATTCGGCAAGACCAAGGTGAACGGCAGGTATGCTCATATTGGCAGCAGCTCTATGCTGTTTGGCCGTAGCGAAGGTATCAACGAATACGGACTAATGGTTGGTCAGACCTCCTGCGGGCTACCTGTTGGCAGTTTTGAGCCAATGCGACAACCCGCAATCGCTGGATTGCAATTTTGGGCGGTTATCCGTTCTCTGCTCGAAAACTGTAAAGATGTTGACGAAGCTGTGCAGTCTGTTTTGGATATTCCCATTGCCTACAACATCAACTTGATGCTTGCCGACAAGACAGGGAAAGCGGTTCTATTTGAAACTTTTGACGGTGCAAAGGAATGGAAGCAAATTGACACCACAACCGCTGAGCAATATATCCATTCCACCAACCATGCGCATCTGCCCAAAACAAAACAGCTTTGTCCGATGGTCATGGAGCATTCGGCTTGCCGCTATGATTATATAAGCAAGTTTATGGGACAGACAGATAAACTAACGGCAGACGATTTAAAAACACTGTTGCTTGCAGAATATCCGAGTGGACTATGCTGCCACTGGTATGAAGATTTTTTTGGCACAGTTAGAAGTATGGTTTTTGACGTAACAGCCGGAACAGTAGAACTGTGCTGGTGTGGGCTTGCTGAAAATGGTTGGACAACCTATTCGTTGAATAATGATTTTGAGGTGAAGAGCCAGACCGTGCATATTAAGTCTAAGCGTCCGACTAAAATGATATAAGGAGCATAGATATGGAGTATCTGGAAGTATTTGAGCGAGCGATAATTTACATGGAAAACCATCTGGATGATGCGGTTTCTGTTCACGAAGTGGCAAAAGCATCCGGGTACTCCTATTATCATTTTACCCGCATTTTTAAGTCGGTTCTTGGGGAAAGCATTGGTAACTATCTCAAAAAGCGAAGGCTATCAAGAGCCGCACATAAGCTACTGTATAGCGAGAGAAAGATTATTGACATAGCAATGGAAAGCGGGTTTGTTTCATCGGAAACCTTTAGCCGTGCGTTCAAGATCGTCTATCAAGTTAGTCCTATAACATACCGTAGCAACCGCCTTGATGTTTTTCTGGGCAACAAAAAAGAGATTGACAGGGATTTCCTTCTCCACATTACCTCCAACATAACAATACAGCCACAAATTAAGAAGATAGATAACATTTATGTTGCCGGTATTCGTGGGACGGCAAAACTGAATGATATTTTTGCTCTGTGGCAACAGTTTGCTGAAAAGCAAAGTGATATTTCAGACAAGCACCCATCTGGTAGAACTTTTGGCATCTGCGAATATCAAAAGGCGGCGGAAACTGCAAATTATGATATGGAGGTTTCCGAAGTTATCGGAATGGAGGTTGTAACTTATGACAATCTACCGTCCGGCACAATTACTAAAACAATCCCTGCTGGGAAATTTGCTGTGTTCACCCACAAGGGGCCACTCGCTGATATTCTAAAGACATATCAGTATATTTGGGGGACTTGGGCTTTGCTGACAGATGAAAAGATCGATGAGCGAGACGATTTTGAGTTCTATGATGAACGGTTTACAGGGCGTGAAAATGTGGATTCGGAGATTGATATTTATATACCGATAAAATAGACCTGGATGCCGATGGAGGCATCATAGTAGTTGTAAAAATCCACCTCCTTAATGAGCATAAAGAAAACGCCTATCCAGGTGGACAGACGCTCTCGCTAAATGTTATATTGCCTTTAAAATATTCATTGCATTTATAGCCGTGGGAAATCCCGCATAGGCTACTGACTGAATTATGATTTCTTCGATTTCCTGTTTGGTGAGTCCTACATTCAGTCCTGCATGAATATGAACGTCAAGTTGAGGTTCACGTCCTCCCAAACAAGTAAGTGCTACGGGTTACGGGCAAAAAAATCGGCGATACCGTGATAATCGGAAACAGCGAAAACAAGATAGAGTACCTGATTACCGGCATGGTGCAGAGCACGGAGGGAGATGGAATAAACGGCCTTATCTCGGGGGAGGGCTTGCGTTTGCTGCTTCCGGACTTTGAATTTCGCGACTACGCCGTTTATCTGAATGAAGGTATTGATCCGAAAGCGTTTATAGAAACCATCCAGATAGCGGAGGGTGACATTTTTGAAGTAATCATTGAAGAGCAAAGCCAAGTGAATAATTTAATTGACAGTGTGAGCGGGATTTTTTCCGCGGTTACCACGGGCATATGGGCGGCGACTGTGTTCGTAATTATACTGGTGCTGTACATGGTGCTCAAGACGACGATTCTACGAAGGAGGCGCGAGTTAGGCATACAAAAGGCGTTAGGCTTTACGACGTTCCAGTTAATGAATCAAATCGCGCTAAATTTGACCCCTGTAATTCTGCTGGGGGCAACGCTTGGCGCCGTGGCCGGAGGTTTTTGTACAACACCGCTGGTTGTGGCGATGTTCAGTGGTATGGGAATCTCAAAGCTCCAGCTTGCCATACCAATCGGGCAAACGGTTATTTTATGTATCAAGATCGTAATATTGGCCTATGTCGTGTCAATGCTGATCGCATGGCGGATACGGAAGATTTCGGCGTATGCGCTGGTAACGGAGTAAACCAGTAATATACACAGGTGGGAACGCTCTGGATGGCTCAAATCCGTGTAAAATGAATTTCCTTGTAACGAAGGAAAATGTTGGAGAGGTCTATCTATGGAATTTAATGAAAAATTACAACAGCTTAGGAAACAAAAAGAATTAACGCAGGAACAGCTTGCGGAAGAATTATTTGTATCCAGAACAGCTATATCAAAATGGGAAAGTGGCAAGGGATATCCGAATATTGATTCGCTCAAAAGCATATCAAAACTTTTCTCGGTATCTATTGATGATTTGTTGTCGGGTGAGGAATTGATTTCCCTTGCGGCAAATGAGAACCGTACTAACATCAATAAAATTTTATGTCTGGTTTATGGGACTTTAGATATTATGACACTTTCCTTTTTGTTTCTTCCGCTCTATATACGACAGGATAGTGACCTTATTCGGACGGTGAGTTTGTTTGCGAATCCCGATGTGAGCATCATCACATGGACAATTTATTTTGTGTTGCCAATATTAATGGCAATAATGGGCATTGTACAAATAATTGCTCAACATTTTTTAAATGAAAAATGGTATAGTATCAGCAGAACCGACTCTGTTCTGTTGCAGGCCTTTTGCATTCTCGTTTTTGTTGCAACTCGTCAGCCCTCTGCGACTTCTCTCCTTTTTCTGTTCTTTATGATTAAGGTGGTTCTTTTGATAAAGGGTAGCCAAATAAAGTAAATCATTCTGAAAATCCTTGCAATAGGCCCTCCGACACGAAAAGTGTCGGAGGGTCTATTGCGTTGTGACGATTGGTTTCTTGAATGTTCCCACATCTAGTCGCACAATATAAGTGCGGCCGGCGCACACAAGAACATTAGAAAGGATTTTGCGAGTGGAATTTGTCATTGGAACAATCAGACTAACAAAACAACAAGGAACACAGCTTGTCTCAGCTAATCTATCACAGTACGTTCTGAAAGAAAGGATAAAATGAAAAATCAAAAGTATATTATTTTTGCCGGGGTACTATTTTCATTGTTTATACTGTTTACGGTAGCAACTTTAACATTTGATGTTAGCCCCATAGGCCCTCAACAATCAAGTGTCGGATTTGCCGCGATAAATGGGTTTATGTTCAAACTGCTTGGGGAAAACCTGTTTTGGTATAATATTACTGACTGGCTTGGCATTGTGGCTATTCTCGTTGCCTTGGGATTTGCAATACTGGGATTGGTTCAACTAATAAAGAGAAAAAGCCTTAAGCGTGTGGATAGAAATATTATTGCCCTTGGAATATTTTACCTAATTGTAATTATTACTTATATACTTTTTGAAATGTTTGTTGTTAATTACAGACCAATTATTCTGTACGGAGGGCTTGAGCCGTCTTATCCATCTTCCCATACTATGATAGTATTGTTTATTATGGCTACTGCTATCATGCAGTTTCATAACCGGATTAAGAATAGGACTGTTAGGTTTGTTTGTGAGTCCGTATCAGTAGTCATTATTGCCGTGACGATAGTTGGTCGTTTGATTTCCGGGGTTCATTGGTTTACTGATATCGTAGGAGGCATATTATTAGGTTCGGCACTTATTATGCTATACTACGCGACAATCAGACAGATAGCAAAGACTCAATCAATTTTAGATGTATAAGTTGAAAACTGCGACATTGTTTCTAAATCTAATCAAATATCCAAAAGACTGGCTATATTTTCTCCCAATACAGCTTCTGTAATTGCTTGATCATTAGAGAGCTTCCTAACTGCATCAAGCGATAACTGTAAATCACCATATGGCATATCAACACCCCATATACATTTAGTAGGCAATTCATTAATGGCCATTCTTAATACTAAAGTTGAAAAATAAGCAGATATGTCCAAATATAAATTCGGTATCGATTTAACCAACTCAATTGCTTCGAGCCAATTGCTTCCCCCCAAGTGTCCTAGAATAACCGGAACAGAAGGGTACTCTTTTGCAAATTTTGCAATTTCTTTTATATCCTGCAAAACTAAAGGATTAAAGGCATGTATCCACAATGGAAGATTACCAAAACTTGCCGACACCTTAAAAATGGGAGCAAGCAGTTTAGCTGAACCAGATGGCAACGTAAATTCACCTAAACCTACATAACCATTATTGATAACTTCTTTTTCAACATATTCACAGATTTCCTTCTCCGTTTCAAGAGTAAGTGGCACAGAGCCAAAACCAATAAATCTTGTTGGATGTAAGTTGATTGCTTCTTTTTGTTGCATTACACCTATTCTTCTTGCGTTGGCAGCAGCATTTGTTTTTCCGCCAATTATTTCATTTAATAGTTGCATTTCTTTTCTTAAATCTGAAAAATCCGACGCAGTTTCAGGATGAACACTTGTGTAAAATAAAATAGTCTTATCTACTCCAGCATTATCCATAAGTTCAATATGATTTTCTGTAGGTAAAATGACGTGAGAGTGTCCATCAATAATCATATTATCCATTTCCTTTCCGTGCTTGTATTATAATTACAAATACATTATAATCCTTATATTACAGATTAGATAGAATGCACTTTATTGTAAGATACTATCAAAAAGGAAAGAATACAATGGATAATCAAATATGTTATGTTAGTAATAGAGAGCCTTTTGAATATACGTTATCAATTGTAAGTGGAAAATGGAGGCTTAAAATCATTTACATTCTCATTTGCATGGGAACCGTACGTTATGGAGTCTTGAAGAAGAGCATTGAGGGAATTACACATAAAATGTTGAGCTCTCAATTAAAGGAGTTAGAGAGCTTCGGGATCGTATTACGAAATGAATATCCACAGGTGCCCCCAAAAGTGGAGTATTCCCTTACCCCAAAGGGCGAAAGTCTTGTTCCTTTAGTCCAAAGTATGTGTGGTTGGGGTATATTGCATAACGTTTAGGATAGTAGGCGGATTGTTTGTCTGAAATTGTTTTTAGATACAAAAATGCCCGACTGAATATAGGTCAGCCAGGCATTTTGTAGTTTATATAAATTAATTACTTTATTGAGATATTTGTGTAGTAGATAACTTTAATTTCATTATCTCACTATGAATTTTTCTCGCCATACACAATGTTAATATAGTTGTCAGCACATCTGCGATTGCTTGTGCGAATATTACGCCATTCAGTCCTAATAGCGAGGGAAGTATTAAAATTACTGGAATAAAGAAAATTCCCTGTCTGCTCAGATTAAGAAGCATGCCTGGAACAGCTTTTCCCAGTGCAAGATAAAGAGTGGAATAGGTAAATTGGAATCCGAACGTGAAAAACATAATTGTATTTACTCTTAAGGCCCTCACGCCAATCTCTATAAATTGTGCATCAGATCCAAATGCAGAGATAAGCGGATTTGCAATAATCCATGCAACGATTGTCCAGAGCATGCCAAATAATGTTGTCCATTTAATACTGCATCTTACTGCCTCAAGTAGTCTGTCGTAGTTCTTCGCACCATAATTGAACCCTGCCATTGGCTGAAATCCTTTCATGTAACCAAAAACTACATTAGAGCCAATTGTGATAATACGAAGTACAACACCTAAAGCAGCAACAGTTTCATCACCGTATACGCTGGCCCCTCTGGTGATTAGGCTCATGGAAATACTGGATAAAACCTGTAGGAACAGCATGGAAAGACCAATTTTGATAATATCTTTATAATTTCCTTTGACGGACTAAAATTAGATAGTTTAAATTTGATATAAGACCTTCCGCCTTTGAAAAATGTAAGATAAAAACACAATGTAATTACCTGAGCTATTAATGTTGCTAAGGCGGCCCCCAAAACACCCATATTGCATGTGTAAATCAAAATAGGGTCAAGAATTATGTTTACTACAGCTCCGGTAATCATACCGACCATTGAAACCGTAGTAGTACCTTGTGACACGGCCAAGTTTCCAGCAGCACCATTGATGGCGCTAAAGATTGTACTTATAATAAAAGTCCGGGCATAGCTCGTTGCTATAGGTAAGCTTGATTCGGTTGCACCCATGAATCTTAAAAGCGGTGTCAGAAATACCAGCATGAGTATAGCTATAATTACAGCAACGATTCCTCCTGTAATCAGAGCAGTAGAAGCAACTTTTTCAGCTTTCTCTTTCTGATTTGCACCAATAAGCCTCGATATAAACGAGCCGCCACCAACACCAAAGGTCAATCCCAGTCCGGAAAATACAAGCGAAATTGGAAATGCAACCGACACCGCGGCTACCTCGGTTGTTCCTAAACCTGACACAAAATATGTATCTACCACATTGTATAATGCAGTAACCAGCATACTGATGACAATCGGCATTCCTAATTTGAATAGCGCAGTTGACATCTTGGCTTCTTGCATTAACTGCATCCTGTTATTTGCTTTCATAAAATTTATCTCCTTGTCTCTCTAACAACATATTTCCTCCATAAATTCATCATCATGCTCCTTGAGCAATCCAAGCCAGTGCTTTTTCTTGTTCGCTCACCATACGGTAATAATGTCCTTTTTTCTCCATAAGCGTTTGGTGTGTACCGATTTCTTCAATTTTCCCGCCGTTCATTAAGATGATTTGGTCGGCGTTTTTTATTGTGTTCAAGCGATGTGCTATCACAAATACGGTTTTGTCCTTCATTAGCTTATCAAGGGCTTTGTTAATCTTCATTTCATTGTCAGAATCTAGGGAAGCAGTAGATTCGTCCAACAGCAAAATCGGAGCATTCTTTAAAATGGCTCTTGCAATGGCAATTCGCTGTCGTTCACCGCCAGAAAGAGAACCTCCGCCTTCGGATATCATCGTGTCGTATCCGTCCGGCAGTTTCTCAATAAACTCATGGCAATGTGCAGCTTTTGCAGCTGAAATAATTTCTTCCATGCTGGCAGAGGGGTTACCGATTTTAATGTTGTAAAGTATTGTATCGGAGAGCAAGGTGTTCTCTTGGAAAACCTCACCAATATGCTGTAAAAGGATGTCGGAATTAATCTGCCGCAGGTCATTTCCACCGATGGTGATGCTGCCGCTGCTCACATCCCAAAAACGGGATATTAAGTTGGCAATAGTCGATTTTCCTGAGCCAGAGGGTCCAACCAACGCTGTTGTAGTACCTTGGGGTGCATTAAAGTAAATCTTATGCAACACTTCGTTTCCCGCTTCATATTGAAACGTCACATTTTCAAAAGTAACATCAAAATGTTTTAGCTCTGTTATATCCTCTGAATACGGCAGGGGCTTGTAGGAATATACATCCTCCAGATTGTTTGCCGCTAATTTTAACTCCTTTATCATGTTGTAGTAATGCTCAAAGGATATAAGCAGCGAAGAAATAGCTAAACTCATAATCATAAATGCAATCATGGAGTCAGCTGTGATTTGACCACCTTTTAGCAATAAGCTTCCTGCAAGCAGTATAATCGGAGTAAGAAAACCAACAATAATTGCATAGAATCCAGTTGGAATAGCAAGCTTTTGTTCTGTTCGTATACATAGTCTGCGTACCTTTTCCAGGGAATCAATCATCCTTGAAAAATGACTGCCAGCCATATTGTGGGACTTAAACACATGAATACCTTTTACGTACTCCATTGCTACCGATACCATTTTATCGGTTAGCCTTCTTTTCTCGGTGCCTAGCTTTTCAATAAGCTTGTTACCCCGATGTAAAATTGGCATTACAATAATAATTACAGCGCACTCAACCAGCGCCAATCGCCAATCTATAAAGAATGTACCGATAATTAAGATTAACGTTTGCGCAACGGTTTTAATTAAGAAAGGCATAGCGTGAGACAATATGCCCTCAAAGCTGGTAATATCGTTTGTTAATGTTCCTAACAGGTATCCTGAATTGTTTTGATTGAAATATCCCAAGCCAAGGTTGCGATAATGATTTGCCAGCTCTGTACGCATTTCATAGGAAACATCGAATGCTTTGGTAAAGGATAAGAGATATGCATTGCGGTAAATAATGCAGCGGTATATTACACCAACTAAACACACTGCTGTATAAATCACAATCTTGCGTCCGGTTAATGTACCATGAAGCAAATCGATAATTGTAAAGTACAGCATAAGGTATAAAGCTATGCTCCCGAACGTATCAATAATATCTAAAAATATCGGCAGGCGTAGAATTTTGATTTTATCTCCGATTAAGTTTTTTATCGTTTTAAACATCTATATAGCCTCCTTTGCATTACTACTGCCGACATAGCTATCCCACATTTGCTTATACATACCGTCCCTGCTTATAAGTGCAACGTGAGTACCTTGCTCCGCAATCATTCCATTATCGAATACAACGATATTATCTGCGTTTGTGATAGTATGCAGACGATGGGCAATCATAATTGTGGTTTTCCCCTTGAGCAGGCTTTCCAATGCCAGTTGGATTTTATGCTCATTCTCAATATCAGCATAAGAGGTTGCCTCGTCAAAGATTACAATTGGAGCGTCCTTCAGAATGGCTCTAGCAATAGAAATTCTTTGCTTTTCACCGCCGGACAGCTTAACACCCATGTCACCGATTTCTGTATTGTAGCCCTGCGGCAGCCCCATTATAAAATCGTGTATCTGTGCAGTCTTTGCTGCATCCATTACTTCAACTTCTGTTGCATCGCTACCCATACAGATATTCTCAAAAATTGTATCTTCCAGCAGAAATACATCTTGGAAAACAAAGGCAGTTAAGTCCATGAGTGATTCTGTTGCAAGGTCATTCACGGGAACACCGCCGATTGTTATAGCTCCGTTTTTCGCAGCCCAATAGCGTCCAATCAGCTGTGCGGCTGTTGTTTTGCCTACACCAGAAGCGCCGACAAAAGCTGTTAGTGTACCAGGTTCAATTCTCAAAGAGATGTGTGATAGTGCCTCGTCAGATTGATCCCCATATGAAAAGGTTAAATCATTAAATTCAATCCCATATACACCTTTTTTAGGCAATGTTTGATTTCCGCTTTTAGCTGGCTCGGTATTAAGAATTTCCTCAATGTTTTTGAGTCCACTTTCCAGCTCCATATGACCCATCATGATATTGATTACGCTTAAAAACGAGCTGTAAAAGCACATCGTCAGCAAGATGAATAGCAGGTACGTTCCGATTGTTAAAGAACCATTTAAGTACAAGTAACCTCCAATGGGCAAAGTGAATAATATGGCTGAATCCAGCACCACAATCGTAATAGCAAGGGGTTTATTGGCTACCTCACACATTCTTCTCATACAGTCCATGTAGGCGGCTAAAGAATTCTTGTAGCCCATGAATTTTTCAGCAGTTAATCCAAACATTTTTATTACGGGCATTCCATTTATAAATTCATTTACTGAGCCGCCTAACTTAGCACCTGTTTTGGCAAATTCCTCTGTAAGCTCTGGATACGAGCCAATCATTTTCATTGGGATTCCGATTCCTAAAATAAGGGGAATAATCATACAGATTGCCATTACCGGATGAATAAAAAGCAAAATAATAAAAAGAAGCAGAGGTGCTGCGATTGCTTGTGCCATTTCAAGCATGTTATGTGCTATAAAATCCTCCAGCTTCCCGATATCATCAAAGAGCGCAGACTTAAGCTTTCCGGGTGTATGTGTTTCAAAGAAGCCAAGATTAAAGGTTGATAGCTTTTCTAGTACCTTTACTCTGACCTTGTGCATCGTATTGTAAGCGGCTGTATGCGATGCAATTCCTGCGAGTGATGTAAATATTGCTTTTAGGACAGCAGAAGCTAAGCCCAAAAGTGCCCAATGAATCACGACTGTTATTTGAACAATGCCTACAAACAGTTCTAAGATAATCTTGTAAATAACGAGGTAAGGGACAAAACTTAGTATTGAGCATATAGCCGCCAATACCATTCCTAACATAATTTTCTTGTGTTCGTTTTTCGCAATGGCAAGGATACGAAAAACAGGGTGCTTGTTCATATTGATTTTCTCCTCTCAAAAAATTAGCAGTTGCAAAAGTTAACTATCACTAACTACAATTCAACTATAATACGCGAGGTCGCATATATCAAGGAGCTGTGGGTTTGCAAATGCTCGATTTTGAATTTAAAATAAAGTCTTGATATATACGGGTTTACTGGCAATTTCAACAACTATAAATTAAAATATTACGGTATAAAAAAATTGAATTGTGGTGGTTTTTTGTGCTATACTTTTATATATGAGGAGGTTTGCTTATGACAGAATTTATGCAGAGCTATTTTAATCCCGAAATGCTCCAGGCTATTTATATCCCTGAGCTATCCAATAAGGGTGACAGCTTTTATAGGATGTTATCTGAATTTGGAACTGGCAGCGTGAGAAGGATTTGTTTTAATGATTCCTTTATGATTCTGATTGCAGATTTTACACCGGTAAAAACTTTTGAAAAAGTAACCGACATTACCGATGATTACATAGAAATCAGCCAATTTGAGACGGAGTCCAGCAGCTGGAAAGTGGGCGGGCAAAAGCGTAGGCAGGTGGAGCAAGGAATTTGCTGTTATGCCAATACGAGCAAAAAAGTCTATGCATACAGTGAAGCAAATGTACCCACCCGATTCACGAAAATAATTATTAAGCAGGATTATTTTGACTCCTTCTTATCGGTCCGCTACAGTGACAGCTACGATCATTCAAAAGATGCGATGGACTACTTGGCACGAAATCCTCACTTGCCGGAGCTTAATTATATATTCAGGCAAATCAGAGATTGCCAAGCAATAGGTTCATCAAAGGAGATTTATTTAGAAAGTAAAGTAATGGAAATCCTCTCGCTCGTCACACATCACTATGAAAGCACACAAAGCAGAGAAAATATTTCCGTGAAACTTGACAAGCGTGATATTCGCTCTCTTGGTAAAGCGGTTACTCTTATGAAAAAAGGATTATCTGCACACCCTACAATTCCAGAGCTTGCAAAAGTTACGGGGATGAGTCAATCACGCTTTCAATTGGCATTCAGAAAAACTTATGGAACGACACCGTATGAATATCTAAAAGAAATGCGTATGAATCATGCGCTCATATTACTCCACGACTCTGACTACAACATACAGACTATTGCAGCTAAGGTCGGATATACAAAAGCCGATCACTTCTCAAAACTTTTCAAAGAAATGTATGGTATGTCACCAAAGAAGTATCGCAATCTTCATAGCATTAAGTAGGTTGCAACAGTTAAGTCATACCGGGCAAGCATAGAAAATACTTCCTTACTATGTTGTTTTACTGTATAATTGGTGATATATAGAGACGATAAAGTTCAAAGGGGGTTTTTTCATGTCATATTATACTTTTAACGGAAATAGTATCTTTTATGAAGAAATTGGCTCTGGGTTGCCACTTTTGCTATTGCACGGAAACACTGCTTCGTCAAAGATGTTCTCCGAAATTATTCCTCATTACTCACCAGATTACAAAGTGATTATTATAGACTTTTTAGGTCATGGACAGTCGGAAAGATTGACCGCTTTTCCAGCAGACCTGTGGTTCTATGAGGCACAACAAGTAATTGCATTTTTAGAAAAACAAAATTATAAGAATGTTCGACTGATTGGTAGCAGCGGCGGTGCTTTAGTTGCCTTAAATGTTGCTTTAGAGGTTCCTGACTTAGTGAACAGCATTATTGCGGATAGTTTTGAAGGTGAAGTGCCATTAAAAGAGTTTACTCAAAATGTGGTGATGGACCGAGCAAGTTCAAAACTTGATAATCAAACGAGACAATTCTATCGGTATATGCACGGTGACGATTGGGAATCCGTTGTTGATAATGACACAAATGCCATAGTAAATCATGAAAAACATATTAAAAAGTTCTTTCATAAGTCGCTAACAAAATTAAAGCCACAAATACTTATGACCGGAAGCAAAGAAGATGAATTCGTGTGTGAAATCAGTCCAGATTATTTTGAAACAACATACAGAAGTATGCTCAAGAAGATCGGGCATGGCTCAATTCATTTGTTCGAAACAGGATGGCATCCAGCAATGCTATCAAACCAGGCACAATTTGTTAAAGTAAGCAAAGATTTTTTTGATTTATGTTAATATCCCAACTTGTCGGCGTCGGCAAGGTATTTGTAGTTAAGGTGCTTCGTGATATCGTACTTGTTCGAGAAGAACGGCCTTATGCCACGCACCTGTAAGATACACTTGCCTTGTCACAATTACCAACAATGGTGTCTGCGGCATCCTTGTAAATGGACTTTTATTGAGATTGCGATTGTAAAATAATAGAAGCCGAGATTTCCTGAGGTCAAGGATTTGTTTATTAAATGAGTAAAACATAAGGCCGGAAGACAAAAAGTGTCTACCGACCTTATATTAGCTTTGGTGCTTACATATCTTAGCTCGCTACTATAATCAAGCGGAGAGCTCCGCCTGTCTTTGCCGCAAACAACCAAACTCTCGCTTGACCATCAACAATGTCCACAGAACAATTACGGAATCAATAGCAAGAGAACCTATATATATACCTGACACACCGATAAAACGGGGTAAAATAAGCATTACTGGAACATAAAATACGAACTGACGCGCCATGCCGATAATCATAGCAGGAAGTCCTTTGTCAACGGCAGGGAATAGCGTCATGGCCATAAAAATAAAGGACATCACAGGCAGAATAGCCATATAAGTGCGCAGATAGCCAAATTCAGTCACTCCAAAAATCTGATCAGGCAACATCAATCCTAAAATTGTTCCGGGAGATGCCAACGAAGTTAGCCAGAATGGGAGCGTCAGCAACATAGCGGCGACTCCAAAGATTTTATACGCACGGATGACTCGATCATATTGCTTTGCGCCGTAATTTATTCCAATTGCGGGTTGCAAAGCACGCATTAAGCCGAATATTGGTGTGAGCAGAAATTGAAAAATGCGATATACGATTCCGTAAAATGCCACATCACTGGTGGTACCATATCTCGCCAAGGCGTTAAACACAACAACCGCTTGAATCAGACTCATAATTGACATCATCAGTGAAGACATACCGAGACGCAAAATATCTATTAAGTTCTTTTTATCAGCGCGAAGAGAAAACACCTTGCACTCAAAGGTAGCTTTTCCACACCCAAAATATATCCAACCAAGGACGGAATAAGCTAGCATTCCCACATTAGTTCCCCATGCGGCTCCCTCAACACCCATATCAAGCAGGACAATGAATATGTAATTGCAAACCGCGTTCACTGCAAGTCCTAGCCCCATCATCCACGCAGCAGTTTTCATTTTTCCCTCGGCACGGATAATCATGTTTCCAGCAAGGCCGTAAATCCAGAAAATAGAACCAAATATAGTAACACGGAAATAACCTACGCCCATTGCAAGGCTTTCGCCTGTGCCACCCATCATGGCAATTAGTGGTTCGGCAAAAACAAGTGTTATCGCCATATAGATTACAGTGCAGATAATGGTCAACACATTTACATTGCCTAAAATTTTTTGCTGAGTATCAGCATCCTTTGCGCCCAGCGCGATACTGAGAACCGATCCTGCTCCAACGCCAATTAAAGAGCCAAACGCCGTGCTTAGCTGGGTAATTGGGTATGCCAGGGAAACTCCGGCAAGCGCTGTCTCTCCAACAAAACGCCCTACAAAAATACCATCCAGCACAGTATTAAAACCATACAGCACCATTGCGATAACCGCCGGCCATGAAAGTTGAAACATCACTTTCCAAAGGTTGTCTCCGAGGATAAACCGTTTTTGTTGTTCCTTTGCATCTAAGATTTGTTCACTCATTAACATTCACTCCTTGTTTACAAATTTTATTTCTGTTAACTACTCCTAAAAAGCACGAAAGTCTTAAGACCGAAGCCTTAAAACTTATCAATAACATAATGGATATTCAATTTTAGAAACCAAGCACTGTACTGATACCAGAATTGAAAAACTTAGCCAGTGCTTTGCCGCACTTCATCGCTTTTTCTTTGCTGTAATCGTGGACTACCATTTCAAAAATAGAAGAGAAAAAGCCGCTCATGATGAGATGCAATTCCGCCTCTCCCACAGGATTAACAGGTACACCATGTGACTTGGCAAATTGGCATATAGCCAACAGCGATTTTACCTCTTCGTTTACAAGTTCATGCTGAAAATCGTGAAGCCTGGTTCCTTCTGCACAGCATAATAATAGTTTGAACGAATCATACCGCTCATAAACATAATCCAGAGTTTCCATAAATTCAAACTCAGAAAGACGCCATAAATCAGATGGGTTTTCGCTTTTGAGTAGATTAAATACTTCTTCATCATGTTTTGCATGGGTCGAAAGCATACCATGTAAGTCCGGCTCTACTAAAGCGCTGAACAGCTCTTCCTTATCCTTGAAATGCCGGTAAATCGCAGTTGCAGATATCCCCACACGTTGGGCAATTTTTCGTAAAGACGCTTTTTCATAACCCTTGGCAAGAAATTCTTCCCTTGCCACTTGCAATATTTTTTGATGTGTTTTTTGTTTATCTTTCTCCATTACTAATCACCTATTTAAGCAGTTAACATTGTTAACATTATAGTACATGATGCAATATGTGTCAATCTCTTTTTCGTTTACATCCGCTGCACCTCATTGCGGAGCATACGTTTGACTTAATCGTTCATAGTTTGCTTGCTGGTCTTGCTAAAATGAATTTGTTGCTCTAAATGATAGCTGCTGTCCTCATGATAAAGATTATTTATCTATATATTGTAAATGACAGTCAGTTGTATTTTTGCAGGTCGGATGATATGATTTTATCTTGTAACAATACGGAAAAAGATGAATGCTGTGGCAGGGAATAGGGTATTAACATGCAGGATAATATGCTGGCTTTAGAACAACGGCAAGTGTTGTCAGCTAAGCAGGTACAGTCTCTGGAGATATTAACTTATACCAATCAGGAATTGGAAGACTTCCTTTTAAACGAATATCTGGAAAGGAGGGAATTGAGATATCCCGTAGAACTGTTGCGAAATACCGGAAACAGTTGTAGGAAGCATATAGCATTGGTGCTGCTGTTTAAAGAAAAATAGATGGGGAGCCTGATTTTAATTAATCAAGCTCCCCATTCCGGAATCATGTGTGCCTGGTTTTCTGAAATCCGTATAGGACACACATGGCTGCATTGGCGTAACAGTTATCTCACAGGCTTTCCAGCTCTCGCACTACCCACGGCTAAAGGGGAGTGCTAGTTTTCTGACCGGGATAGGAACACGTCAGCTGCGCTAGAAGTGCGGCTGCCCGCCAAAGGACGCTCTCGTCCGGAGCAAAATGACAGTTGTGCAGGGGCCAGTCGCCGCCCTCCGTTCCTCCGGTGCCGAGCCATGCGAACGCGCCGGGAACCTTGCCGGTATAGAAACTGAAGTCCTCCGCGCACATGGTGGCTTCCATTGGAAAGACCGCGTTTTCACTGCCAAAGAGGTCGGCGGCCACCTGATGGACGTATCGTGACATTTGCTCGTCGTTCACCAAGGCATCGTAACCCCTGCGGTATTTCAGTGTGGCTGTACAGCCGGAGAGTGCGCAGACCCCATCCAGCACTTCACTCAGGCGCCGCTCCACCATGTCCCGGACCTCCGGGTTAAAGGTGCGGCAGGTGCCGTGCAATAGACACTCCTCCGCCACCACGTTGTACCGGTTACCGGCTTCTACAACGCCGACGGTGAGGACCGCTGATTCCAGGGGATTGCGGTTGCGGCTGATGATGGTCTGGATGGCCGTGACGAACTGGGCACCGGCCACAACCGCGTCGCAGCCATCCTGGGGGCGCGCCGCGTGACAGGCCTTTCCAACGATATTAACGGTGAAGTGATCAGAGGCCGCCATGGCGGAACCGGGCTTCACGCCCACGGTTCCCAGTGGGAGTTCTGGCCAGACATGCAGGCCGAACACCCCGGAGGCCCCGTCCAGCGCCCCGGCCTCAATCATACTTCTGGCGCCGCCCACAGGGGCGTCTTCCTCAGCGGGCTGGAAAATCAGGCGTACTGTGCCACGCAGTTCCCTCCGGTGCTCTGCCAGGAGCCTTGCGGTGCCCAGTAGTCCGGTAATATGCATGTCATGTCCGCAGGCGTGCATGACGTTTTCTGTCTGCGAGGCGTAGGGCAGTCCGGTTTTCTCCTGAATAGGGAGTGCGTCAATATCCGCCCGGAGTACGACCGTCTCGCCCGGCAGATCTCCCTTTAGTTCCGCCAGGATTCCGTGTCCGCCGGAGCCCAGTTTTTTGGTGATCTGATAGCCGCCGATGGCATCCAGCTCCCGCAAAATACGCTCCGATGTCCTGGCTTCGGTACAAGAGAGCTCAGGATATGTGTGAAATTCATGGTACAGCTTGACAAGATGCGGCTGTAACGCTTTTGCGGATTCAATCAATGTCATGGAAGTATGCTCCTTCATAATATTCATGGCGTTAGCGGAAAACGCAATTTGTTATTTTTGGGTGGGATTTCCTTTGAAGCTGCTGCCGAAGGAAATGCGGCTTGTAATCGCTGCAAATATCATTGAAACAAGGCAAAGTGCCGCTGCCAAAAGCGCTGTCGAGAACGCACCGATCTGCGTGGGCAGGACGATAAACATATTCAGCATGGCAAAATAGATAATGCTGGTTACAGTATAGGACAGGGAGTAGTTTGCCAGGGCCGGGCTCTCGAACTCGGGGTCGCAGATACGCAGGAGCAAAACGCCGGTGAGGAACACGCCGGTGCACATGCCGTAGGTGCCGATCATCTGCTCGAACCAATAGCCCTTGAGGAAGCGCTTGCACATAAAGAACAGCAAAGCGGTAGTGCCGATATAGCCCAGAATGACCATGGTCAGGATGGGAACCATATACTCAAGCACAGCCTGGATGGGCAGGCTTGCAATGGCTCCGATCACCGCAAATTCTGTAAAGAAGCTGGAGAGTTTGCTTTTCACCTTACTGTCTACCAGATAGTCGATCTTGAGGGTGCACATGAGGCCCCAGATGATGAACATGACGATCATGCCGTAGGCCCAGACAGAGATCTCCTTCAGGATGGGGATATTATATGTCTTAGTCAGGCTGACAACGGCATAGGCCAGCGTACAGGCCAGGAAGATAAGCGCAGCGTGGAAGGCCAGCGTGTCAATGGAGGAGGAGAAGGTGGTCTCCCGCCCCATGGAGGCCTGCTTTTTGATGTCCCGCTCGTAGCCGATGCGCATGGGCTCAGGGATATCCGCCGGCGTTTCCAACACGGCGGTCTGCTTATGGCGCGCCGCCCAGTTGATTAGCACAATGCCGATGAGGATGCCGCCCACAAGGCCGAAAGTGGCGGTGGTCGTCGCAACGCCCTGAGCGGTTGCCCAGTAGTCAAATCCCATATCCTGCAAGTTGCTTCCCAAGGTGCCGGCGGTCCCGTGACCGCCCACAAAACCGATGGCCAGCTCAATGCCAAACACCTCGTATAGTTTGGCGCCGCCCATGGAGAACACACCGTTTGTGAAGTAACCGATGGCGAACTGAATTAAGCTGGCGGCAAGACCGATGCCGATCAGAGGAAAAATGTTTTTCAGTACATCGGGCTTCGTGCTGCTGCCTGATCCGCCGCCAATGCGCAGTCCCAGGGGCACAGAGGCCACCACTGGGACGATCAGGACGCCTGGGAGCAGCGTGAAAATGGAAAACCAGTCGTCGGGAATAGAGAAAATATGCAGTACGTTGAGACATTGAGGGCCTAAAATAAGCAGTAGGAAGCCGCCGATGACGCCGGCCGGAATAAAGGTTTTTTGAAAGAGCTTAATCTTCGAGCGCAGAAAGACTCCTATAAGCAAAAACAAGCCAAGGATGCCTAAACTTTTTAGTAGTTCTACTAGCAGTGCGTTAGTCATATATGTACCTCCCCTAATTATGATTACATAGGAGCTGGTCAGCTCCAGTTTAAGACTTATTAATCTAAGTCCTAAACTATACTACATGCAAAAACATACAAAAGTCAATAGTTATTGTTTCTTTTTTGATTTATTTTGACGGAAAGCACAAATGATGTTATAATTTAAGTTAAAAAATTTATATCGGTCAAAGGGGAAGCATTTTATGATTCGTATTGCGATTGTCAGCCCAGAACGTTCCCTGCCGCCCATTAAAAACGTAATCGAGCGCGCTGAATTTGGGTGCGATTTTCAGATATTTATTTACCACGAACTGAGTGAAATTGATGAAATCTGCAGAGAGTGCAGTGAATTATTTGACGTGATTTTTTTCTCAGGGGAACTAGGCTATCACTATGTCCGCAGGGTGATGCCAGACCTTAAGACATTTTGTGCGTTTACGGCCTATGGGACGAAAGACGTGCTCTCCATTTTGCTGGCGTTTGCCACTGAGCACCCGGAGATCAGTCTCAACCGGGTGTATATTGATTTCTTAACACCCCTGAATCAATATATGGACATACTGAAATATTTGCCCCAAAATAAAGTGCCCTACTTCTTTGAGGACGACATCTTTGATTACGGGCATTTAACGGCGCGTGCAACGGAGCTTTGGACCGCCGGTAAGATTGATTATCTGATCACCCGTGCCATCAATAATATCTCCACCTATGAGACAATGGGCATCCCTTATCAGGTGGTATTTCCGTCTGAGGAGATGATTGAGGAATCAATTACCACAACCATCAATGAGATTCGTCTGGAGTGCGCAAGGCAAAATGCGGTGCTGATGATCATTATTCGACTGCCCTTTGAGGAGGGGATCTCCGTAGAGGAACGGGAATACCGCACTGTGACATTGCATAAAGCGCTGGTGGATTGGCGGCAAAAAAAGAGGATCACCATTGGGATTACCTCTTGGTTCGACCGGTTTGAGTTGCAGTCAGAGGTGAGTGCCTCCTCAGGCACTTCCGAGCTTTTGCAGCCTTTCGTGCTGTATCTAGGGGAGGTCTTGCCCTTCAGGTTTCGTATGGGAGCGGGTTTACACCAGGACACTGAAAAGAGCAGGTATTACGCTGAGACCGCAGTGAATGAAGCGATTAAATATGGTGCCGACGACGGCTTTCTCGTCAGCGGGCCGGCCGCAATGCTTACGGGGCCCCTCTCCGTAAACAATCCCTTGCTGTATAACTATGCCAATGTGCAGGCTGCGCTGTTTGCAAAGACACATGGAATCAGTGAGAAAAACCTGAATCAGCTCATCGGCCTCTTTCAGCAGAATCCGGATGCGATTATGACTGCGCCATCTCTCGGCGGGCTATTAAATATCACGGCAAGGAGCGCAAACCGCATCTTAAGCCGACTGGCGGAACTGGGTGTCATCAGCAGGGTAGAGACGGAATTAAACCATAAAATGGGGCGGCCCTCCATGGGATACAGATTTAATGACCAGGCATTTCGCGAATCCCTGCTACCCCAATAATTGACCTGCGCTGCAGCGCTCCAATGAATTCTATAGAGATTTTAAACTGTTTCGGTAGTTTAGCATTTCTTCCTCGCTTGTGGTATCAAGGATATATTGTAGTTCTCCAATCATTCGTTCTTTTTCTTTTGGGAAAACTCCGGTCATAGGTCTAAAGTTGGAAATCGTATCAGCTTGTAGCCGTGTTCTAAGCCGGATATTTTTTAAAAGAGTAATGAGTTCCTCTATCCTTTCTTTTTCACCAGCGGGAATAAACTCACCCCGCTGTGCCATTCGATATAATTCCGTGTTTGGAAACAAAGTCAGGGAGTCAATATTGAGGAAATAAGGGTTTTGCACAAAATAAGGATTAATTTGATTTAGCACTTCTGCCGTATTTCGTGCATTGCGCCCGCTGTTTCCCTTTCCGGCCAGTCCGGTCATGTAAACAAGATAATATTCAATCCCGGCTTGATCCAATTTGGAAAGCTGTTCCACTATATCGGTAGAGGAATACCCCTTGTTTACTAGCGCAAGGGTTTTATCATCCCCACTTTCCATGCCGATGCTTAAACCATCAATCCCCATAGCCCGTAATTTTTTTAACTGCTGTACACTCTTAGACCTTATATCTCGTATGCTTGCGAACATAGCCATGCTTTGGCACTTAATGAGGTGATCACGTACTGTCAAGGCTCTTAATTTCAAATTCTCATAGCTCATGGCAAATGGATTAGCCCCAGTCCAGAATATACGCCGGGCATAGGGCTGGTAACGCTTGATTTCCGCTAAGTCCTCCTCAAATTCTTCTATCGGTGACATACGAAAATATTCATTTCGATAAAGACTGCAAAATTTACATTTGTTATAAGTGCAGCCAGATGTTGCTTGTATAATGACAGAATGTGCCTCATAAGGCGGCCGCCACGTCCTTCCTGTAAAGTGCATAATAATCTCTCTCCAGTAAGCGCTTTACAGATGGTTTATACTTTCTCTGTATTGCCTCAACTCAGTTTCATTAATGGTGTCCATTGTATGCTCTATCGTCTTTAGCATTTTGGCTTTATCTTTAGGAAGTTCTCCTGTTAAGATAACCGTGTTGGAACTTGTATTTCCTAAAATAATGGATTCGTTGTTCAAGTTCTGTATGAGCGTTTGCAGTTCATGCAGTCTTTCTACTTCAGGGGTTTCCGTGTACTCTCCACTCTGGATTTCTGTATAAAGCTGCGTTTCTGGAAAAACAGTCAGTGCATTAATATTAATAATTGTAGGGTGAAGCTGATTAAATACCTTTGCACTGGCGAGAGCATTGCGCTGACCATTTCCTTTTCCCGCCAGCCCAGTCATATAGACGATATAATATTCAATCCCGGCTTCTTCCAGCTTTTTGCATTGCGTTAAAATATCAGCAGAAGTACACCCTTTGTTCATATAGGATAATGTGATGTCATCACCTGTTTCGGTTCCTATCCCAATATTTTGCCAACCCAATGTGGCCAATTCTTTTAGCTGCTCTACAGATTTATTTTGAATGTCTGTAATTCTTGCAAATGCGCCTATTGTTTCAATTTTAGGCAGATATTCTTTGATTTTTAAAGTTAACGCTTTTAGTTTGTCAAAACTTAATACAAAAGGGTTTGCTCCTGTTAAAAAAATTCTTTTTGCACAGTGGGGTGTGTGTTTTAATTCTGCCAAATCTTCTTCGATTTCTTCCATTGGCGACATGCGGAAAGAAAGACCCTCATAAAGGCTGCAAAATTTGCATGAATTATGAGTGCATCCGGTTGTTACTTGCAGCAGTAATGATCTTCCCTCAAAGGGTGGTCTCCATATTGTTCCTGTAAAGTGCATATCATCATCTCCTTGTTTATAATAAGCAAATTATAACAATGTATATTAAAAATAAAAAGTACTGACTTAAAATGTATATAGTATCATTTTTAATACTAACACTAGAATAGTGCTGTACATTGACTTTAGGTATAAACTGCGGTATGCTTAAAAGGGGAAGGAGATATGTTTTTATGAAAAATTATTCAATGGAAGTAGATCGTTGTGCGATAGTGTCTACAATACAAAAAGTTTTAGGCGGTAAATGGAAAATTGAAATTTTGTATTATATTTCTTTGAAAACAAGAAGGTTTGGGGAATTGCATCGGCAAATTGGTGACATCACCCAATCTACATTGACAAAACAACTTAGAGAATTAGAAGCAGATGGGTTTATCTCTCGATATGTCTATCAGGAAATTCCGCCAAAAGTGGAATATTCATTAACTGATTTAGGCGAAAGCTTTGTACCTGTTTTAGAACATATGAAGCAGTGGGGAGAAATCCATCTGCAACGTTGACTATAAAACACACAAGCTAGACACCTTGTAAGATCGCTTTTAAATCTTCTTGGTGGCATGGATCACGCCACACAGGTTTCACAGGTTTAACTTTTTAAATAACACTTGACAAACTCCTTGAATATAAGTATATTAGCAATATCTAAAATACTTTTAAGGAGTTACTTTATGTCAAACAAAAAGAAAACGGCTTGCATTGGTAAAGAATGCGTGGCCTGCGGAAGATGTATAAACGAATGCCCTATCGGTGCTCTTTCTGTTTATAAGGGAATGTATGCGACAGTGGATGAAAATAAATGTATCGGATGTGGCAAATGTGTTAGAGTTTGTCCGGCGGGAGTAATTGAGTTTAAGGCAAGGGAGGCTCAAACAGCATGAAGAAAAACTGGTATGATTATATATGGATTTTCTCGACTGTTTATCTGGCGCTCGGATTTTTCAATATTCTGTTTGCATGGTTCGGCCTGATATGCTTTATCACACCGCTGCTCTTTTCCATTATCGGCGGAAGCAAGTCGTACTGCAATAAATACTGCGGGCGCGGCCAGCTTTTTGAACTGCTGGGAGCCAGGCACGGACTTTCCCGTAAGAAAACATCACCGAAATTTTTACGCTCAAAATGGTTCCGCTATGGATTCTTAACCTTTTTCATGGCGATGTTCATGCTGATGATTTACAATACATACCTTGTCTTTGCAGGAACTTCGATAAAAGAAACGGTCACGCTTTTATGGGTATTTAAACTTCCGTGGCAATGGACGAATACCTCATTTGTGTCACCGTGGATTGCACAGTTCGCATTCGGGTTTTACGGAGTGATGCTAACCTCGACTGTACTCGGATTGGTGACCATGCTCCTGTTTAAACCGCGTTCATGGTGTGTTTACTGTCCAATGGGAACTATGACGCAGGGAATATGTAAAATCAAACATAGAAAGGATAAAGACGATGGAAGAAAAAGCGAAACAGATTGCGGAACTACTGAAAATGCTTGCCAACGAGAACCGGCTGATGATATTTTGCGCCCTGATGGAGCAGCCGATGACGGTGAACGAAATTGCGAAGCGTGTGCCGAATATCACTCAGTCAGCACTGTCTCAGCATCTGGCGCTACTAAAAGCACATAGGATTCTTGACTTTAACAAATCTGGTCAGAGTATCACCTACTCTATCGCCGATCATCGGGTGGAGGAAATCATCCATGTGTTGAAAAAGCACTATTGTAATACAGAGGATTGAAAAGCATGAGAAGATTATTCGGCTTGATTCTCATAATCCTTTTATGTTTTCTTTGTTCCTGCGTGTAAATAATTCAACAGACTATGGGTTATTCTAATGCTTATAATCTCGGCGGTATCATCGACTTGCCTATGATACGGTTAGCAGAAAAATGTTGGGAATAATAAATAAAATAAAGGCTGTAATATATGAAACTTGGGCAGGAGATGAATAACATGGACAGCCAAATGGTTTTGAAGGAGCTTGGATCATTGGGTACGGAGAGAACTAAAAAAACATATATGCAACAAGGTGCGCGTGAACCACTTTACGGAGTCGCAACAGGCGCAATGAAGCCAATCGCCAAGAAAATCAAGAAAAATCAAGCGCTTGCCGAAGAGCTTTATTCCACCGGCAATTATGATGCCATGTATTTAGCGGGTATGATTGTAGACTCGGCGGCTATGTCCGAAGCGGATTTTGACCGTTGGATGGAGTCCACTTATTTTTACATGATTTCGCTGCATGAAGAGGCGTTATCTGTTGCGAACGCTATCAGCAAAGTGGATGTGTACAGAGGTAAAACCAAATGCAGTGTCCCTATAGCTTCCGATGAAATTCAAAAAGCGGCCGGCAAAGGCCGGTTAGGGTTCAAACGCAAAAATGTCAGATGTTAGATTAGTCAGACCGGTAAAAAAACAAGGAGAGTATGTTAATGAGCATAAAAGAATTCAAATCAACATTATTACAAAACGGCAATATAGATGCCGGATATATAGAAATTCCTTTTGATGTTCAGAAAGAATACGGCTCGAAACGGGTCAAGGTGAAAGCCTTGTTAAACGGTGTTGAATACCGCGGTTCTATATTACGGATGGGAATGCCCTGCCATATACTTGGCATTCCAAAAGCGATACGGAGCAAAATGGGAGTCGCTTTTGGCGATATGATTGAGGTGAGGCTGGAGAGAGATGAGGAGGAAAGGGTTGTTACATTACCAGATGACTTAAAGCGACAGCTTAATGAAAAGGCGTTGCTTGCTTTTCAGAACCTGTCTTATTCAAGGCAGAGAAAATATGTCTTATCTATTGAGGATGCCAAACAAGAAGCCACTCGTGCCAAACGTATCGCTAAGATAGCTGCAGAAATGGAAAATAAATAATCAATAGCATAATAATATTAATATTTTTGCGGTTATAACCATAAAAACTATTTAAATTTAATGAAATTGCGGTATACTTCAAGGTAGTTAATTCTCTGATGATCGATTACAATGTAGATATTTATGTTACCGGTTCCAATTCACGAATGATGTCATCAGAGATTTCATCTTACCTCACGGGAAGATATGTCTCGTTTCGTATCTACCCACTTTCGTTTTCAGAATACCTAATTTTCCGAAAAACCTATACAGAAATATCAGATGCACATACAGAATTTGTAAACTATCTAAGGTTAGGTGGTTTTCCCGCACTACATTTGCAGAAGTATCCCTTTGAGGACGCCTACACCATTGTGCGAGATATTTATAATTCCACAATTTTTACAGATATCGTAAAGAGAAATCAAATCCGTAAGATTGACCAGTTAGAGCGAATTGTACGCTTTGTGTTTGATAACATTGGCAGAACATTTTCTGCTTCTTCGATATCAAAGTATCTAAAAAGCGAAAATCGTACTATCGATAATGAAACTGTGTACAGCTACCTTACAAAACTGGAAAGCGCCTATATCATTCACCGTTGTTCCCGATATGACGTCCAAGGAACACCTTATTTTCTTTTTGAGTCTTGGTATTTCATAACCCCATTAGGTGTCTTTCACAGAAAGGCGGGTTTATAAATATGAAAAAAATCCACTATAAAACAAACGATATTCAACTTGACACTACTGTTTTTATAAATATGGCAGCTCAAGTATGGGCGGGTGATTATCATCCACAATATACGAAAGAAGCATTGAAAAAGACAATAAATACAACCGCTTGGGATAATGAAAAACTGGTAGGGTGCGTCAGAGTATTAACGGATGGTTATTTCTTTGGTACTATAACAGAAATTCTTGTTTTACCTGAATATCAAAAGCAAGGAATCGGAGAAAAACTAATGTCACTTGCATTTGAAACATCGCCAACTTCTTTGTTTTTTGGAGCGCGACCGGAAGCCATAGCTTTTTATGAAAAAATCGGTTATGAAAAATCACTTCAATCGTTTGGTAAAAACAAAATGCGAAAAAAATAATTTTTGCAGATTTGTTGACAATCCAAATGGCATGTGCTATATTACTAATGGGAGCGGTTTCAAAACATGAATATTAATCTAATTGCACAAAAAGCAGGGGTTTCAAAATCAACAGTTTCACGAGTGATTAACAATAGTAATATTGTCAAACCCGAAACAAGAGAAAAAGTACAAAGAGTGATTGAGGAGTGTGGCTACACACCAAGTGCCGTCGCCAGGAGTCTGAGTGTTCAGAATACCGGCAATATAGGCGTGATTGTACCCGATATTGAAAATTACTTTTTTTCACGGGCCTTAAATGGTATTACACAGGTTGCCGAGCAAAATCAGTACAACATTTTTCTGTTTAACTCAGATGAGGATTCTATAAAAGAGCATAATTTTTTGAATGTTGTACAGCAGCAGCGTATGGAGGGGGTTATTATCTCTCCAGTCAATGGATTTGATAAGGAAACCAGGGCCACGCTGGAGGCGTTTGAACGAAATGGCATTCCGGTTGTTTTGCTGGATCGTGATTTAAAGGATGGTGATTTCAGTGCCGTTCTTGCAGACAATAAAAAAGGTGCCTATCTGGCAGTGAGCCGGTTGATTGAGGAAGGGCATACAAGAATTGCTTTAATTGAGGGTAATCCCTCCAGCCGTCCAGTCTATGAGCGATCTGATGGATATCGCCAGGCGATGGCAGAGCATAACCTTCCGTTACGAGATGAGTACATAGTCCGGGCGAATCAAAAATCGGAGCTGGCATATGAGATGACGAAACGATTGCTGGAGTTGCCCGTACCGCCAACGGCGATATTTACTTCCAATAATATGATGACAATGGGATGTTTAAAATATCTGACTGAACAGCGGATTGAAGTCGGCAAAGGGATAGCTCTGGTTGGATTTGATGATATTGAGATTTTACGCATTATTGACTATAAACTTTCGGTAGTAAATCGTTCCGAACTGGAGATGGGAAGATTGGCAATGCAGATGCTGTATGACAGAATCGTGCAGAAGGACGAAGAAAAACATCTCAAGATCGTTCCGGTTGAGTTGATACTGAGAGGTTCAGAAAAGCTGGTTGAATAAATCAGATTTTCTTTTACCAAAAAATGAAACCGGTACCAAAGCGTCAATCAACAAAATAAAACTGATACTGGTATTATTTTTTTATCAAAATGAAACCGGTACCAAAATGGTAGAAAGGGATTATATGAGTTTTCAGGAACGCTATATAAGCTATTGTAAGACGATACTGGAAGAGCATGCAAGTGTCTTTGAAAAACAGGATATGCTGGAATTATACCGGTTTTTACAAATCATTGTTGATGCCGACCGGGTTTTTATTGTAGGTGCGGGGCGAGAGGGAATTGCGGCAAGAAGCTTTGCTATGAGGCTGATGCACCTTGGGAAAGAGGTTCACTGGGTTTGGAATGACACAACTCCGGGGATGCAGCAGGGAGATCTGCTGATTGCGGTGAATGGTTCCGGAAAGATCGGCCATATCGATTATCTGATTGAGCAGGCAATGGGTACCGGAGTAAAGGTTGGTGTGATAACAGGTTCGCCCCTTGAGCGGGTGCCCCGGATAGCACATGAAATATTATTTGTACCGGCAAGTGTTTATAAGGGAACAGATTTAAGAGTTGTCGCTTCGGTGCAGCCCATGGGAAATCTGTTTGAACAGCATCTGTTCTTGTTGTTTGATGTGATGGTCATGCTGCTGAGGGAGGAGATGAACCTTACCTATGAGCAGATGGAAAGCCGTCACCGGAACGTTGAGTAACCTATTGATTCAACAGGCGAAAGGCCTTTTGGATAAAAACAAACCATTTTATAGGAGGAGAATTTCATGAGAAAAGCGCTTTTATCAGTAAGTCTGGCAACGATTCTCGCAGTAGCAGCAGTAACCGGGTGTGGGTCGAGCAGCAGCTCGACCAGTGAAGTGATTTCTACAGTATCAAACAACGGGGAAACAACTGCAACGGTAGAAGATAGTGCAGCAGAACCGTCTGCAGCAACCGAGGCCGGAGGGGATTACCGTATCGCAGTGGTGGTAAAAGGAAATACCAACGGCTGGTTTATCAGAATGCAGGAAGGGATTGACAAATGGTCTGATGAAGCGGGCATGGAAGCCTGGATGACCGGTCCTACAGATACAGATTCCGCCCAGCAGATTCAAATCATTCAGGATATTATCAATCAGGACATTGATGCCCTATGTGTAGTTCCTGTTGATCCGGCAGCATGTGAACCGGTGCTTCAGGAGGCCAGGGAAAAGGGAATTGTGGTTATCTGTCATGAGGGTTCCACAGTTGAAAACTGTGATTATGATATTGAAGCATTTAACAATGCCGGCTATGGTGCGTTTATCATGGATAATCTGGCGGAGCTGATGGGAGAGAGCGGTACATATACAACGATGGTTGGCTTTTTGACCACGGCTTCTCACAATGAATGGGCTGACGGTGCAGTGGCACAGCAGGAAAAAGAGTATACGAATCTGACGCTGCTGGCGGACCTGCCTCGTGTAGAGTCAGAGAATAATACGGAAACAGCATATGAAAAAGCGAAAGAAGTTCTGAAAAAATATCCTGAAATTACCGGATTTGTCGGTACCTGCTCTGATGATACTCCTGGAATTGCCCGTGCCATCAATGAGCTGGGATTAGGCGGCAAGGTATTTGTAGTTGGTACCGGTATGCCAAATGAGTGCAGCAATCTTCTGAAAGATGGTTCCCTGACTTGTATCACTCTCTGGGATCCGGCAGATGCAGGCTATGCTATGTGTGAGCTGGCCCGTCAGGTACTGGATGGAAAAGAAATTGGCAACGGAACCAATTTGAACCTGAGTGCATATGACAACCTGGTGGTTGACGAAAACAATCCCAGACTGTTGATGGGGAGCGGATTTATCTCAGTTACGGTTGATAACGTAGATGATTTTGGTTTCTAAGGTTTAGAACTGTATATAGGGAGTTGTGTGTTGTGTAAAGCACAGCTCCCTTTTTTAGAGAAAAGGGGAGGAGTTTGACGTGCCTGAAGATATCATAAAAATAACACAAGTTAAAAAGTATTTTGGTGGTGTAAAAGCGTTGGATGGTGTGGATCTGGCGATAAAAAAGGGTGAGGTTCATTGTCTGGCCGGTGAGAACGGGTGTGGAAAATCGACAATTATTAATGTTATCTCAGGTTTCTATGAACCGGATGCCGGAACCATTGAGATCGATGGAAAATCATATACCAAATTAACCACGCAACAGGCAATTGATGCTGGTGTGCAGGTTATTTATCAGGATTTATCCGTATTCCCTAATCTGACGGTTCGTGAAAATCTTGCTTTGAATATGGAAGTTGCCAGTGGTAAGAAGATTGTAAGTCAGAAACGATTTCAGGAGATTGCCCTTGAGGCGGTTTCTAAAATTAACTTCAAGGTGGATTTAGATGAATTGGTGGAAAACCTGACAGTTGCGGATAAGCAGTTGATTGCGATCAGCCGTGCACTGTTAAATAATGCAAAGCTAATCATCATGGATGAACCGACTACGGCCATTACCCAGAAGGAAGTAAAAAATTTGTTTCAGGTTATCCGGGATTTGCAGAAACAGGATATTGCGGTGCTTTTTGTCTCTCATAAACTGGATGAGGTGTTTGAGATTGCAGAACATTTTACTATTTTCCGAAGTGGAAAAAATGTCTTTTCCGGTAAAACGGAAGAATTGGATGAGCAGAAATTTACTTATTATATGACAGGGCGTGAAATTGAAGAGACGACCTTTGAATATAAGGAAAAGCCGAATGCCAAAACTGTGCTGGAGGTGAAAAACCTTAGTTTGAAAAATGGATTCAGGGATTGCAGTTTTTCTATTAAAGAGGGAGAAATCCTCGGTATAACCGGGCTGCTTGGTTCCGGGCGAACAGAATTGGCACAGGCAATTTTTGGATATAATAAAGCCGATTCCGGTGAGATTATAATTGATGGTAAGAAAGTGGACATTCGCAGTGTAAAGGACGGAATTATCAATGGCATTGGTTATGTTCCGCCGGAGCGGAATGTAGAAGGCCTGTTTATGGATCAATCCATTGCCGATAATATCTCGATTGTCAAATGGAAGGATTATGCAAATAAATTGAATTTTATCCGAGAGTCTTCCATTGCAGAAGCGGTAAAACATTGGGTGCAGGAACTTTCGATTAAAATAAATGATATGAACGACAATATGCGGACGCTTTCCGGAGGAAATGCCCAGAAATGTGTGCTTGCAAAATGGTTATCTACGGATTTAAAGGTTCTGATTTTGAATGGCCCCACGGTCGGCGTTGATATCGGTGCCAAATTTGATATTTACAAATTGACAAAGCAGCTGGCAGAACAAGGTCTTGCAGTAATTATTATTTCCGATGATTTAAGAGAAGTGCTGATGAACTGCAACCGTATTCTGGTAATGAGACAGGGACGTCTGGTGGAAGAACGGATGGCTTGCGACCTTGATGAAGCTTCTCTTTCCAGCCTCTCGGTAGAATGTTAAAGGGGGATTCACAGATGAACTTAAAAAGACTGACAAAAAGAACAGAATTTTATGTATGCATTATCATTATGCTGTTTTGTATGCTTGTGGAGCTACGCAGCGGGCAGTTTCTTTCCGGCAATAATATTGTCGATTTACTAAGGTCATTGACCATCCCGGCAATGTTTTGTGTTGGGGAGATGATGGTGCTGATTTCCGGCGGTGTAGATTGTTCTTTTCCGGCCATTGCCTCCTTATCGATGTATTTTGTATGTACGAAAATGGATGGAATGTTCGTTAATCCCATTGCCTACTTTCTGATTGCCATGCTCCTGGGGTTATGCATGGGTGCGATTAACGGTTTAATTGTGGCTAAATTCAAATTCCCGGCAATGATTGTTACACTTGGCACCAGCAGCCTGTTTGTGGGAGTGATGCAGGGGATCTTAGGTTCCAGCGAATATCCGCTGACCAAGGCGCTATATTCATTGGGGCAGACAAAGTTGCTTACGGCGACCAATCCGGTCTCCGGGCTGACTTCGGATTTGCCGATACACTTTGTATTTATGGTGGTTTTGTTAATTCTAACCTGGTTTCTGATGAGTAAGACAATGCTGGGACGTGGGATCTATGCCGTGGGCGGCGATGAAGTGGCGGCAACCAGAGCCGGTTTTAATGTCTTTAAGATCCGGATGTTTATCTTCTGTTTTTCCGGAATGTTGGCGGGCTTTATCGGTGTCTGCCGGGCAAGTATGCTGCTGACGGTGAGTCCGAACAATATGATTGGCATGGAGATGGATGTTATTGCGGCCTGTGTGCTGGGAGGTGTTTCCCTGGTCGGCGGCCGTGGTTCCATTGTTGGTGCGGTGCTGGGTATGATCCTGATGACGATTGTTTCAAACAGTCTGATTTTGCTGGGTGTTTCCACGCAATGGTCACGCGTGTTTACCGGGCTGATTATCATTACCGGTACGGCTGTCTCGGCGATTCAGGAACAACGCAGAAAGAAAAAGCTGTTTGTGGTGATATCTGAAGGGGAGGTACAGGGATGAAAAAAGAAAAGTCTGTTGACTTACGCATGTTTGTAAGTGATGCCAATTTTATCAGGCTGTTGATTGTGTTTGTGATTGTATTTATTCTGTGTACGGCCCTGAAGGGAACGGCGTTTTTAAATATAGGCAATTTTCAGTCGATGATGAAGCAGTTTCCGGAGTATGGCCTTTTGGCGGTAGCGATTGGCCTGGCACTGCTGATTGGCGGTATTGATTTAAGTGCTGTGTACCTTGCTAATCTAAGCACAATTATTGCCGGGAAGTTCTTATTGTCAATGGTAAATGAGTCTACTTCCGAGAGTATGGTAGTGACATTGATTTTTGTCAGCTTTGGAATCTGCATTCTCACCGGTATTGCCGGCGGTATTCTCAACGGTTATCTGATCTCCAGTCTGGGAATTCCGGCAATGCTGGCTACTCTGGGCACCCAGTCACTTTTTTGGGGAATGGGAGTCGTGCTGACCAATGGCTCAACCTTGAATGGGTTTCCCAAACAGCTTGCGTCAATGATTAACAAATCCATCGGCATCGTTCCGGTTACAGTCGTGGTTTTTGTGGTGGCGGCGATGGCGGCTGGGCTGATTGTATCACGGATGATTTTGGGACGGCAGATGAAAATGTATGGTACAAATAACAAGGCTACGGTATTTGCCGGGCTGAACAACATGAAAATTGTAATTGCTACCCATGTACTGGCCGGTGTTCTGGCGGCCCTGTCCGGGATTATTATGTGGGGACGGTACAGCTCTGCGAAAGCGGATAATGGTTCCACTTATACCATGCAGGCCATATTAATTGCTGTTATGGGCGGAATCAGTCCCAATGGCGGCAAAGGCAACGTTCAGGGCATTGTGATGGCGGTGTTAATCATCCAGATGGTCAGCAGTGTATTGAATATGTTCCGCGATATTCCTACCGCCTGCCGACAGATTATCTGGGGTGCTTTGCTGCTGCTGGTGATGATTTTTAATTACATAGTCAATGAACGAAAAAAGCGGGCAAAGTAGCACATGGAAAGAGGAGCGTTTATGGAAATTTATGATATTACATCTTCAAAATTCCGGCCTTATGGCTCGATTATCCGGCATTACGATTTTTCGGAATTGCTGAATAAAATGAGGACATATCCGATTCCGGAAGAGCTGGATTATGTTGCCAGCGACCCGTCACTGGAAGAACTGCCGATATTTCGAACCTTTCAACAGGGATTTTTCGGAGGGCTGCCGGTGGCACTGGGGTATTGTATGGGACATAACCAGGCCCTTAACGCTCTGGAGTATCATCGCACTTCAGAAGTAAATGTGGCAGTTACGGATTACATTGTTATGCTGGGCAGGCAACAGGATGTGCAGGATGATTATACCTATGATACATCCCTGGTAGAAAGCTTTTACGTTCCTGCCGGACTGGCGGTGGAATTTTATGCAACGACCCTTCACTACTGTGCCTGTCATGTGCAGGAAAAAGGCTATTGTCATGCCACTTTCCTGCCCCGGGGAACAAACTGCGAATTGGATGAGATGAAAACTGATGTAGTTTCCGAACATGCGGGTAATATAGAGAATAAGCTGCTGACAGCAAAGAACAAGTGGCTTCTGGTTCATGAGGAAAGCAGTCTGGCGAGCCGGCTCCCGATAAAACTGGTGGGACAAAACTGGAAAATAGATGAACGGCAATGGAACGCAAGAAACAAGTAACGGAGGTGAGACACTTATGGCAGCTAAGGTTGTTGTGATTGGAAGTCTGAATTATGACGTATGTTTGAAACAGGAGCGGATTCCGGAAGAGGGCGAAACCTATTTTGCCGACACTGTCAATTACTGCAGTGGCGGCAAGGGGGCAAATCAGGCAGTGCAGGCAGCTAAACTTGGAGTGACGACTTATATGGCGGGCTGTATCGGCTCTGATGTGATGGGGCAATATCTGAAGGAGACCCTGGAACAGTACCACGTCCATACTGATTATCTAAGGATTCGGGAAGGAAACAGCGGAATGTCGGTAGCCCAGTCTCTGTATGACGGAGGTGCACGGGCATCGGTTGTAAAAGGGGCAAATGACCTGGTTTCAGTGGAGGATGTGCGGCAGCTGGATGGATTATTAGAAGCCGGTGATATTGTGGTATTTCAGTTAGAAATTCCGATTCCGGTGGTAGAGTATGCGATCTCTTTTTGCAGGGAACGGGGCTGCTTTGTGATTCTCAATGCTGCCCCGGCAGCAGAACTAAAAGAAGCAACACTGAAACAGGTTGATCTATTTATTGTAAATGAGGTGGAGGCAAGCTTTTACTGTAATAATCCGGTTACCTCCAGAGAGGTTGCTGAACTTGAAATCCGGAAAATGGCAAAACATTTGGGCAATATTTGTATCTATACCCTTGGTAAGACCGGATCGGTGGTTTGTCAGGGAGAACAGGTCGAGTTTATTCCTTCTAAAAAGGTTCAGGCAGTGGAATCAACCGGAGCCGGAGATTCTTTTATTGGCGGATTGTGTTATGGGATCGTGAATCAGATGGATGTATTTGAGGCGGCCAGGTTTGCGACCTGCTGCAGTGCCAAAACGGTCTGTAAGACTGGTGGTCAGCCAGCAATGCCGACGTTGGAGGAAGTGAAGGGGATTTGGTTCGGCTGATACAGGTAAAAATAATTTGATTTGAGGAGGTAAATAAGATGAAATATGCAACAAGAATTAACTCATTCCTTCGGACAGGATGCACTCTGGTGGAGGCGCTTGCTGATATTGGCAGGATCGATGGAGTTGACTATGTGGATCTTAATTATCCTGAGCATTTTAAAGGATATGAAGCTGCGGAAATAAAATTTGCTTTGGAGGAGAATGGGTTACGCTGCAATGCGGTGAACCTGCGTTTTCGGGAAAAGTTTCTCAATGGCGAATTTGGCAACTCGGATGTGCAGATATCCGAAGCAGCTGTAGCGCTTTGCAAAGAAGCGGTGGATGCCTGTGAATCAATCAGTGGAAGTCAGATTATTATTTGGCTGGGCTTTGACGGTTTCGATTATTCATTCCAGATGGACTATGTAAAGGCATGGAATCAGATGGTGTCTTGCTTTACTCAAGTGTGTGATTACTCTAAGCTGCCGGTTAGCATTGAGTATAAGCCGTATGAAGAGAGATCATTTACTGTGCTCGATAGTTTTGGAGCAACCATGATGATGCTCGGAGATGTAAATCGAAACAATTTGGGAGTTACACTGGATTTTTGTCATATGTTGATGAAAAAAGAGAATCCTGCCTATGCCGTATCCTGGTTATTGGAACGTGGTAAACTTTACAATATGCACGTGAATGACGGCGAAGGTTCGATGGATGACGGGTTAATCGTTGGCACCGTGAACCTGTGGAAGACACTGGAAGTATTTTACTATTTAGAAAAATATGATTTTCAGGGCGTGTTATATTTTGATACCTTTCCAAAGCGGGAGGGGGCTGTTGCAGAATGTCAGGCTAATGTAGCGATGTGTAACAGCGTACAGAAATTAATACATAAATACGGCATGGAGCGGATGGGCGAAGTTATCAGTAAAAATGATGCAACTGCAGTCAGCAATATGATGGTTGAACTATTAAGCTAAAATAGCAAAGTAAAAGAGGAAGGGAATCATGGAATGTTTGATAAGATTATCCATACAATGAAAGGTTACAATATTTCTTATGAGGTATTGGAACTGAATGATAACTGGAAGATCATTGTCTCATCACATGGTGGTCATATATATGGCCCGTTTTCTGAAGGGTGTCCGGAGGGTATTTTCTGGATGACGGATGAAGTAGGAGATCCGGAAGCGTTTGGCAATATGATTGCGTCCAAGACCTGGAATACAGGTGGTGATCGGGTGTGGATAGCACCGGAAATCCAATTCAATATTAGGGAACGAGCCAGATTTCGGGAAACACTAAAAACTCCTGCGACCATCGATCCGGGTAATTTTAAACTGGACAGAAAACAGGATGTTGTCAGTCTTTGTCAGGCAATTGTGCTGGAATCACGTAATACTGTGAGCGGAATGATTGATATTCGGTTTAGACAGCAGATATTAAAGGCTCCGAATCCGCTGCGAAAAGCAGGAGATCATATGGAACTTATGGACGGGATGGAGTATTGTGGTTTTGAGCAGATTATCGACCTGAGCTGCAGCGGTGACCCTGGAATCTTTGCAGAGGGCTGGGATCTGCTGCAGATAAGGCCGAAAGGACGACTGTATATTCCGATGTATCGGGTTAGTCAGGGGACAGATCATTATGAAGCTGTCGGGGATATGGAGACTATCGGTGATAACGGGATTTTCCTGAGCATCACAGGAACCCAACGCTATAAGGTTGCTTATAAATCAGTATATGTTACCGGACGGTTTGGCTATCTGGCCGATTCTGATACCGAGGACAGTTATCTTATCATCAAGAATTTTCCCAACAATCCGTCCTGTATGTATTCGGAAGAACCGCCGTTACAAACAGGGGATCGAGGATATTCCATTCATATATACAATGATGATGGAAACTCTGGTGGGTTTGCGGAAATGGAATGTAACTTATATACAATTGGTCAGCCGACGGGGTTATCTCACGCTTCATGCAGAGTAAGTACCTGGATTTTTGTTGGTAACAGGAAGAAATTAGGGGGGATAGCAGAGCTTTTATTGGGATGCAATATGGAAACTGTCATAATATCTAACCAATTTTAATTGTTATATCCCCAGTAACGGTACTAATATTGATTGTATTGGTAGAGTTACCGATAGTACCGCTAAATGAGCCAAATACATCAGAGCCACTTATCTCAAAATAGTTAGGAAGGTCAAATGAACCTGCTGTCATACTGCCGCTGTAAATGCCAACAACGCCAGTAATATTTACTGCGCTGCCTTCACAACTGAAGTTGGCTTCCTTCGCTTGAAATTCACTAGCTGTAATCTCACCGGCTTCGGAAGATACTTCAAGATACTGCAACGTTTTGTCAGGTAAAGTAATCGTGATAGCAGTTGGTGTATTTAATACTATCCAACTTTCAGATTTAGGAGCAGATACATGAAGCGTGTCACCATCGATACTGATTGCACTAGCCGCATCCGGGCATGTGATTTTTAACTCATTACCAGTACCTTGTATAATCTTAAGGGGATATCCTTCCGAGCTAATCACAATACGTTGGATTTCGTCTGTACTTGCTGTGGCAGTGGTATACTCCTTATCTTTTGAGCATCCGCTCAATACTGTTAATGCCATGAATAATGCAATTGCCGCCGCTATTGTTTTCTGAATTCTCATTCTAATCTCTCCTTTTATATATATTTTAAAATGTGATTATCTTTCAATACTGTAAATAAATAGCCTGTAGCTATCAAAGTCAATGCCATGAGCCCGTAAAACACCGTTGTAATACTCTGCAATCCAAAGAAGTCAAGCCACGGTATGTTTTGGATCGGTCCTAAATAGTACCAAATAATAAATATAGCTTCAAAAGGGACCCTGCTCTGTGAAAGTGTTCCTATTGTCAAGGCAAAGCCATTAATAAAGAGGATACCTATAAGGAACGCCACAAGGTGTTCGATATCACCAACAGCTATCAAATGAATAATAAAGCCTGCTGACCCTGCTGTTGAGATAATTAGTCCTGCCAGTAATGAAGTAAGCCACCTTAATTTCGCAGAGCAACGGTAGCTTACTAGCTCTATGGTTCCAAAATATCTGTCCTGATTTCCCATCTTAGACCACACAGGGATAAGAGCAAGCAAGGCTAGAGTATAGCAATAATAGTATCTATTTATCGGCATAAAGGCACTAAGCCCTATGCCAGCAGCCAGGGTTAGATACCACCAAATTGGGTATCCGGTAATCATATTGCGTATTTCTCCTGAAAGAAGCCGTAATATATTAGATGATGTTGATTTTATAACTGGTGAAAATTCAAATAAAGTTTGAATATATCGGGCTTGCATTGCCTGAGCCGGAGTCCTTTGTTGTCTGGTGCGTTTCTTTTCAGATCGTGCAGCCTCACGAAAACGGTCAAATACAACCGATGAAAGGACAATTATTACAACTGAAATGGCGATCCAAAATAAACGGGATAACAAAAACTCACCATCAAATGTCAGTCCACTCCAAGTAAACATTGGTCTCGGAGTGCTGAAAGTGCTGTATCCCATACTACATGTGGATACGTCAATCGATGGATACTGCTGTGCAGCAGTGTTCATAATACTCCCCATAATCCGATTTAACCCAAATAAATCAAGTAGATTGCTTTGTGGAATCTCTAAAGAAATTGGTAAAATGGTAAGCCAAAATACAAAATATAAGATATTGCCAAGTAGACCTTGTAAGAACGGAACAACATCAAATAATACTGTTAAAGCAGCCAGAAATATCATATACGGCAATGTTACTTGCAAAAACGGATTCAGATACCCCCATAAATTGAATACGTCTGCCTCGCCCCTTATAAACTGCATTACTGCCAAAGCCACAATGAATATCAGCTCCATCGCAATGAGGACTCCAAGATTAGAAACAGCCTTGCCAGCTATATACCGCAGCTTTGTTACGGGTCTTGATGCGATAATCTGCCCCAACTTTAATCGTCTATCGTCCGTTACCTGACTACGAAGGAGATAGAAACCCGGAAACCATAACACCACCATTGAAGTGACCGCGGCCATAGCGCCAAGATAAAATGAGTTATATGCGGCGTGTACTCCTCCCAAAAAGAAAATTTCATATCCTGCGGAACTATCTGGAACGCAAAAGTACGCAATGGCAATGCCACATGCCATAACTATAAAAAATTGTTTGCAACGCAGCTGTTTAATTAGATTGGACTTTATTAAAGCAAGCACAGAAATCATGACATCCCACCTTCTTTTACCAAAGTATAGTATAAATAAGCATCTTCCAATGACGGTTGAATTAGCTGTGCATCTAACAATGGCTTTTGGTTTGATAATACTCGTACATATATTCCATCACTCCGCTGCATAGACGATGTAACCACAAATTTTTTTTGGAAGTCAGGAAGGGCTGCGGTCCCGACAACGCATTGCCATACTTGACCTTCCACAGAAGAAATCATGTCTTCTGGTGTTGAATGTTCAAGTATGCGACCACCTTTCATAAGAGCAATTTTCGGTGCGATAGACTCAACATCTGTTACGATGTGAGTGGACAAAATGATGATACGGTCTGCAGATAGCGAAGCAAGCAAATTACGAAACTGTATACGCTCAACAGGGTCAAGCCCTACGGTGGGTTCATCAACGATCAAAATGCTTGGATCGTTCAATAATGCCTGTGCAATTCCTACTCGCTGACGCATGCCACCTGAATACCCTCCTAACGGTTTGTTTTTTACATCACTGAGATGCAAACTGTCCAACAGCTCATTGATGCGTTTTTTCGCTGAGCCCATTGATAAACTGCTCATAGCGGCCATATATTCCAGAAATTCTACAGCATTCATATTGGGATAAACTCCAAAATCTTGGGGCAAATAGCCAAGGACACGCCGCATTACTTTAGGATCTTTACCGATGTCATGACCATCCAAAAGCACAGCCCCTTGCTGCGGAATATCTATGGTAGCGAGGATACGCATCAGTGTGGATTTGCCGGCACCATTAGGCCCCAGCAGCCCTGTGATACCGTTTTCAAGGCTAATACTCACATTGTCGAGGGCAGTTTTGATGCCGAATGTTTTTGTTACCTGTCGTACTTCAAGTTTCATTTTATTGCTTCCCTTCATAACGATCTATATTTGAGAGTATAAAATACGAAACCCAAAACAAAGCAAAAGGATAGTAAAATAAAGGTAAAAATTTCGTTTTGCTGTTGAGATGCATGTTTATCGATGGTAAAATTAAACTGAGGTGATGAAATGGATTATCAAAACACAAAGCTGCTTTTGGTGGACGATGAGCAAGGAATACTTGATATGCTTGTTATCACACTGAAAAGAGAGCATTTTAACAATATAACCTGTGCTACCAGTGCCTCTCAGGCTTTGGAGTACATTGATTCTCAGTCCTTTGATTTGATATTGCTTGATGTTATGATGCAAGATTTCTCGGGGTTTGAGCTGTGTCAGGAAATCAGAAAAACCTATAATACTCCTATTATTTTCGTAACAGCAATGGCGAGTGACCTAGATAAACTGACCGGGCTGACTATCGGTGGAGACGACTATATAACAAAGCCGTTTAATCCACTTGAAGTAGCTGCCCGGATAAAAGTGGTGTTAAGGCGTCTTGGTTCACAATTGCATGGAGAACAATCGGCACGAGCAAAGTACTCGTTTGGCGATTATACTCTTGATATGATGGATTTTACATTACGTCAAAATGACGAAGTCATTGAATGTACCGCCAAAGAGCTTGATTTGTTGCGTTTCTTTTGCGAAAACCCCCGCCGTGTATTTACAACGGGTCAAATTTATGAAGCGGTATGGGGCAATCAGGCATTTGGGGATGAAAAAACTGTAGGAATGTATATATCCAAGCTTCGCAAGAAAATAGGTGATGATGCAAAGGCGCCAACCATTATTGTCAACCAGCGCGGAATAGGCTATAAATTTGTGCCGCCGGGAGAGCTTAAACTATGAAACTTACATTAAGGTTTGCAATATTTTTCTTTTTGGGTCTATTTTTCTTTGTTATCGGCATGGGACTTTTTGTGACGCTTTTTTTGGAAGTGGTTTTCCCGCTGATTGGCAAGCCGTATTGGATTGACAATTCACTTTTGGTTGTTATCGTAATCTTTATCCCATTTTTGGCCTGTGGCTTTCTTTTCAGCTTGTACTTTGTCGCCCCTATGGTAAAGATGCTCTACATCATTAACAGTCTGTCCATCGGCAATTATGATTTATCTGATTTGGAGAACGAAATATATAATCGCCAGGGAAAATTAAAGATTCGCTATAAGCTATATAAAGAGGTTATTAATGACCTTCACGGATTGGCTAATAATCTTTTAAAAAGCCAGAATGACCGTATAGAATTGGAAACTGCTAAACAGAGTTGGATCTCCGGTATCTCTCATGATTTAAAAACCCCGTTGACCTATATCAAGGGTTATGCTGCGCTCTTGATGAACAATGGCCACGCCAACACGCCAGAAGAACAAAAGCAATTCAGTGAAGAAATATATAATAAAAGCATCTATTTCACCGAATTATTAGAGGATATAAACCTTTCTTTTAAAATGGATGATTTGGGCAAGGAGCTACCCCTGAACCGCATGCAATTTGACCTTATTGAATTTGCGCGAGAAATAACGGCTGATGTGGCTAACGATCCCAGAGCTTCAGATTATGACTTAGGCTTTCAATGTCAAGGAGAAAAAATCAGTGTCTGTGCAGACCCGAAACTATTGCGCAGAGCAGTCCTTAACCTTATTATGAATGCAATACAACACAATCCCATAGAAACCGAAGTGATGGTAGAACTGCAGGCAGTAGGTGATACCGCCATTATCGAAGTGAAGGATAACGGGCAAGGAATGAGTCCTTTGGTTCATAAACGAATTTTTGAGCGGTATTTTCGTGAAAAACAAAGCAATGATTTCAATTTCAGTGGCGGAGTTGGTTTAGCAGTAGTTAAAGGTATTGTTGAAGCACATAACGGTTCTGTTGAGTGTGATTCCGTGGAGGGAATAGGCAGCACATTTAGAGTATCTATACCTGGTACTTTTGAAAAACTGTTGTTGGAATTAGAAGCTTAGATGCCCCGCCCAGACACACAGTGAAGCGAATACCTCAATTTTGATGAGGTATCCGCTTTTTACATTACTGTCTGTTGACTGACTATCTCATTTTTCCGTATTACTTACAAATCTTTTGCATAGCTGTAAATTCTTTTTAGTTTTGACTTGTCATTACTATCGATACATTCCACATTTTTATTGCCAAACCCTATATAAGAATTAAAACCTAACATATACACAGCCATCGCCATGGACAATTCGTCAGACTTGTCATCAAATAATGCAGCGACATTACTTAATTCCTGGATGACTGTATCGGCAGGAACCGTAACAGCAGCATCTTCGTTTACGACCTTATCAATTACGCGAGGAAGAACCATACACATTTTGTAAAAGGCTTGCTCATCACCGGTTACGAGAGAATAAAATTGATCCATGCTAACTCTTCGGATTAAGCGATGTTGAACATTCTTACTATCAACCTTTGTAGTCCATTTGATATTTTGAGAATTTTTAGCAATGGCTTCAACTAACATACAGGCACAATCATCGTCATCTAAAATCTGACTTTGCATTTTGATATATGTTTTGGCTGATGATGTTGAGTTCATTGTATTGTGTTTATTTTTCATTTCAACATATATTGTATGTATGATATCACCATCCGGCATTTGGATTCCATTCGGATTTTTATATATCACATCCCAACCGGCCGAAGGAACCTCACAGCCATTAAAATAAGAAAAGATATTCTGATGAAAATATCCAATATCATTATTGTTAGACTTGTCTCTTTGACGAAAGACTTCGTTATTAACAATTTCTTCCCAGGAGGTTTTATAAACTGATTTATCAAATATTAATTTAATAGGGTCAATTAAGTTACTGTTAAATCTTTTTAAATCGAATGATTGAAGTTTTTCGCCATACTTCATAATCGTTGCTTGAACATGTTTTTTGAAGTCTTTTTCGGATATGAAATTTAAATCCCAGGTCATTATTGCAATCCCTCCAGAGCTGAATATATTTCTTTCGATATCTCGTAAGAAAGATTTACAGGTACAGCATTTCCAACTTGTTTATACTGTGAAGATATATTACCACAAAAATTCCAGTCATCAGGGAATGTCTGGCACCTTGCATTTTCCCTTACTGTAAATGGACGAGCTTCCACGGGATGACAACGTTCTGTCTGTTTCTGGGAAGGCGAAGTTAACACTGTTAAGGAAGGTTCATCTAAACTCATTTTTCTTAAAATTCCAGTTCTGCCACCGCCCATATTCCAACAACTTTTCATGTAGGCTTTGGCTATTTCGGGGTCAATATCACGCCAGTAGCCACCGGGAGGAACTAATTCAAAAATTTTTTTCTTATTTTCACCATAAGGAACCCCCGGACCGGTTGGGCAATCAGATAATACATCTCTTAAAACCGGTTTATACTCATGAGGCTTAGGAAATTGAAAGTTTATCTTACTCACTAAATCATTACGAATACCAATTGTAATCAACCGTTCTCGCTTTTGTGGAACACCATAGTTCCATGCATTTAATACTTGTCGTTGTATTGTATAGCCTGCTTGTTCAAAAATCTCAATGATTGTTGAATAAGTCCGTCCTTTATCATGAGTTAAAAGTCCTTTTACATTCTCAAACAAGAACATCTTTGGCTGTAACTTTTGTAAGAATACAGCATAATGATAAAAAAGAGTTCCTCTGGCATCATCCAGCCCGAGTCTATTTCCCGCATAAGAAAAACTTTGACAAGGAGCTCCACCAGACAACAACGCTAGTTCTCCTTTTTCTAAACCAAAGTGTTGCTCTAAATCAAGACAAGAAATATTAGCGATATCATCGTGAATTACTCGCCATTCAGGCCGGTTTAGCTTAAGCGTATCAGCAGCGTTCTTATCAAACTCTACTAATCCAAGCGTGTTAAATCCAGCTTTTTCAACGCCTAAAGCTAAACCGCCAGCACCTGCAAATAACTCAATGGTGGTTAAGTGTTTGCTTGAAGCGTTGTCTATTTTAAGGATGTCGCCAACATCGCAACTTAAAGTGGTACAAATCTTCTCTATACTTTCAAAGGACACGGGTTCCCCTTTCCCCATACGTGCAAGGACATTAAAACTAATACCACTTGCTTCTTTTAATTCAGTTTTATTCATCTTTTTTTTGATGAGTAATTCCCATAATCTATCATAACAAACTGCCAACTGATTGTCCTCCATTTGCTTAAAATATACTTACCTTACTTTAACATTAAAGCAAAAAATACACAAGCAATTCTCACGATATCGTTAGATTAAGAAGGATGAAGCAGATGCCGCTATTGCATTAGTTTGATTTTCTTTTATCGTGCATATATCAAAATGGAAATATTTACCACTATATTTTTTTATAAAATATCAGTATAATACTTGGTAATGTAATGGTAATATATGTAATTTAGTGAGCAAAGGCGTAATACAGGAAAAACAATTAAGGTTTAATACGCTCAACAAGGGCAGATGCAGAAACATCTTCCCCTAATAATGAAAGGAGAAAAGTGTGTGGTCTTTTAATAAACATTTTAGATTGACCAGGAAAATAGTATCTTTTTTATTGACGCTGACTATGATGTTGTCACTAATGCAATTTCAAATGTCTGCTGAGGAGATTGCAACCGATAATAATGGCAATCAATATATCGATACTGAAGAAGAAACGCAGTTTCAACCGTCTATCGAGGAAACCGAAATTAATATTATAGAAGAAACGGAGATTGAACCGTCTGACGAGGAAACCGAACATGATATTATAGAAGAAACGGAGATTGAACCGTCTGACGAGGAAACCGAACATGATATTGTAGATGAAACGGAGATTGAACCGTCTGACGAGGAAACCGAACATGATATTGTAGATGAAACGGAGATAGAACCGTCTGACGAGGAAACCGATATAGATGAAACCGATGAAGAATATATCATAGATGAAATTTTATTAATGGTTGGGCTGTATTCTGAGATACTTGATACCAATGAAATCATTGTTGAAAATGAAGCGGAATTCAGAGCTGCACTCGCGAACGCACAGTATACGAAGATCTATCTGGGTGTGGATATCACGATGTCGTCGTCCTCGTATAATAATATCGTTGTTGCCCGTACAGAGCCTCTTGTGATCAACGGCACCGATCCAAGAGAGGGCGGAGCCCGGCATACCTATACGGACTACAACGGCTCAGATACTGGCCAGGCTTTAGGAGGAGCATGTACCGATATAACCTTCAAGGACATTGATTTAAATTTACGCAATCATTTCGGAATTTATTTCGCCACCAATACGAATGGCACGAACGTAACTCTTGATAATGTAACCGGATCCGCCATACAGGTTTTCTTCGGCAGGGGATACAATTCAACTCTAGTCATAAAGGACTCCGAACTTACCCTGAGTAATACAGGGCGGGGCAATCCGCAAGAGTTTGTAGAGAATGCCGGGGCAGTAAATTTCGTAGGGACTGTCGAGGTCACGAAATCTGCATCCACAGGTGATTACTTTTTCAACATGACCTCTAACGCCACTGTTAATATTGAGGAGGGCGCAAATGTCGTATTGGATAACAGCATCAGCACATCAGGGACTTTTTTCTCCAATGTAACCGATTTCACAGTAGGTGCAGGCGCAACCTTTGCCTGCTACATCGGGGGGCAATTTACCAGGACCAGTCTAATAAATGTTACAATCGGTGAGAACGCGGATGTGCGCTTTATTCATACAGGAAGGAGCAATGTTACTAGTTCTCTTTATGGTATAGACAGTGCGTCTACTTTTACGGCCGAAGCAGGGTCAAAGTTTCTGCTTTATGGTAATAGGACAGATTCTGTATGGGGTGCTTTTTTGTTTGTGAATATAACTTTAAATAACGTAGATAGCTTTGTTGTGTTGAACGCGTCTGGCCGTGCCATAGGAAATTGGTCTAATACCAAAGATCTAATCGCCAATGGCGTGTCAAGCATACGCTATTATCCTTCCGGTCAAATATCAGATTTATTTGATACTGGTACATATGAATATACGCCTGGGAGAAGTCCCGACAAATGGTGGGCAAATACCTCCCCGTTCAGTGTTACCGCTGCCGGCTGGGCACATGCTGCCAGCCTAACGTTTACTAATAATACATATTCCAGTGCCAATGTGCCTTCAAGTACGATCACGGTACAGACGACACTTGAATCCAGTAATTTCAGACTAAATGGCACCGCTGCATATGGTGTAGAAATCTATGGTGGCACGATCTCGATCTGCACGGTGACGTATGACGGGAACGGGGCGAACTCCGGGACAGTCCCTGCGGGTGACGCCGGTGTCCCCGATGATCCTATAATTATAGAAGACAATACCGGCAGCCTGGCCCGTACCGGTTATACGTTTGACGGTTGGAACACGGCGGCGGATGGCACCGGGACAACCTATAGGACGGGCGATACGTTCATAATCACAGAGGATACAATACTCTATGCAAAGTGGGTACCGGACAAGTACACGGTAAGCGGTACACTTTCCGGTGTGGACACGGTGTCCGGATTGTCGGTGAGCTATACGACGGAAGACGGCGAAACACATACTGTGACCACTGATTACAACGGGGGCTACACCATAACAGACGTGCCTCACGGCTCTGATGTGATTATTACACCGCCTGCACAGACGGGCTACGTCGTAACACCGGCAAGGATTACAGTCAGCGATGTAAGCACGAATTCCTCAGGCAACGACTTTGTTTATACTCTGGCCACGTATACGGTAACGGAAAAATATTTGGATGAGTTGACAGGCAGCGGCTTTGGCCAAAACGACACGTATGCAGCCGGTACGACCTCCCCATACAACTATAGCTACGACGGATCGCTGGAGGATATCACAGTGGATGGTGACACTTACACGTATATGGGTTATAAGGCAGGAGATTACAGTCCCGGTGATGTGCTGGACGGAAGCGGCGCGCCGGAGGCAAGCGGTCTGACAGCGGATACGGCGGTTTATCTCATCTATCACAAAATAACTAACACGATAGACGTTACATTTCCTACAGGCTCTAGTTGGGAGTTCTACGTGAATCAGGACACATACCCTTACGTAGAGACTGGTTCGATGGGCAGCAGCAATAAATATTACGAGTTTAAAAACAACTCCGATAAACCGGTATATGTGGACCTGACTGAGGTACAGGTAAATGCATCCGGCGGCCTCAGCCTCGTGGCGGACGCCTCCCTCAGTACGCTGGGCAGCAGTGAATATAGTCTGAATCTCAGCACAGCGTCTTCATCCGTACTTCCTTCCGAATTAACAAACGGGTTTTCAACAAATACCGTGACAGGTATAACAGAAGGTATTTTTGGAGCAGGGACAAAGCAACTGGGTTCACTTGACGGACAGTATATAACACAGTCAACGCCAACGGCTGCAAACGGATACATTACCATCGGAGGCTACTATGCGGGTCACCTTTCCGCAGACCCGAAGAGCCCGCAGCTTATGTTCAACTTTACATTTTCCTTAATACCATAAAGAAAGAACGAGTAAATTAATGAATAAAGAAAATAAGATGTTTCAGAAGATGAGGAACGACCCTTTAGCGGACAAAGAAAAGGGCAATAAAAAGAAGTGGGCAATCCGTATAACAGCATTAATAATTATTCTCCTGCTGGTTATCCTTGGATTACATAAATGTGGTTACTTAGGCGGAGAACAGAATGCGGATTACATAATCGGTACAGGTGTGAAAGAGGGTCAACTGGACAGAAATAAAGGTACTGTCAGGAAAAAATCGGAGATAGAATCAAACCGTTCTTCCAGTATGAGGGTCAAATTGAACGGATATCCTGTCTTTTTGGATGGTAACAGCGCGGGCAGCCTTGAAATTGAAAATCCGGCCGAAAATGTACTCTATATGAAAGCTGTAATCACACTTGACGATACGGGGGAGGTGATCTACGAATCAGGAGCAATTCCCCCTAACCACTATATTGAGGATGACAAGCTGGCTAAAGTTCTCGAAAAGGGGGAGTATCATGCGATTGCCCATATAACTCTGTTTGATCCGGAAAATGCGGACGCACAGTACAACTCAGCAAAGTTTAACTTAATTATTTCAATTAAAAATTAAAAAAGGAGTCTTTAAATTATGAAAAAATTATTAGGTATTGTTTTAACGTTAGTTCTATCTTCTTCCCTGTCGGTTACTGCTTTAGCGGAAAGCAGCGGCAATGTAACGGTTAACGGATCAATCCAGATTACCAGGGAAAACCCCTCTATTGATCCCGGTGGGGATACATCCAACCCCGGTGCGTATGACATAACATTTGATGCCACAGTTAACTGGTACGTGACGGAGAACAGCCATCCGGCGGTTTGGAACGGTTTAGCAACGAATCCGTCCAACCCCAACAAGATCCAGAACAACAGCACCGGTACGGCAGTTAATGTATCGCTGAAAGGATTCACAGGCGACAGTGTCGCTTCATCAATAGCAAGCCAGCTGACTCTGAATCTGACGGGAGATCTGGCCGCTAACGGTATGGGATCAACAAACCTTGCCACGGACTATAGCGGTACAACGAATTACACCGCTGCTCTGCAACCCGAAGCCACATGGACATACGGCTTTTCCGGTAGTTACAGCGGAACTCTCAGCACAACAGCCGTGACCCCGACATACACCATGACCCTTGGTTTCTCATTCTAGCCGCAAATTAAACGCTGTAAGCCTTTATTTATAAGGGTTTGCAGCTTTTTGTTTGCCCGCCATGGGCGGGCTCTAACGGGTGTAAGTCCCGAGTGCGCCTAGGCAACGTGGAAGCACATAGCTGAACAGCAAGGGTGTCCACTGCGAGGTGGAATCTGAAGGAAGCTGTAAGCAAACCCTTGGTCCGACGGACAGAAATCACATATAAGGCTCACCAATACGGATAAGTCTGCAAAAGAAGATAAAGTCCTAAAAGTTGCTGGAAGAGTGAGTAAATGTGGCGGATAGATGAGGGGAAAGAGCTCGTACCTTAAGCGGGGAGGTCTCACAGGCGGATTCATTAGCCGTAGTAACAACGAACTGTGAGAAGTCAGCCGAGCCCATAGTAGCGAAGAAGTTTCTGTAATGGAGATGGAGTGAAGGGGTGAACAATCAATAAGTTGAAGTAGGTTCCGGCTTGTAGTCAAAGCAACACCTGTCGATAACGTCAAAGGTGGCAAAGACAAACGGGATAGAAAGGAAACAACGCATGGACACAAATAGTCTCATGGAGCAGATATTAAGTAAAGATAATCTAAATACAGCATATCTGCAAGTCGTACGGAATAAAGGTGCTGCAGGAGTGGACGGAATGGAGTACACGGAATTGGGTGATTACCTTTCGGAGAACGGCGAAATAATTAAGGAACAGCTGCGGACAAGAAAATACAAACCGCAACCAGTAAGGCGGGTGGAGATACCCAAACCAGAAGGAGGTATAAGAAACTTAGGAGTTCCAACAGTAGTGGACAGGTTCGTGCAACAGGCAGTTGCACAAGTGCTGATCCCGATCTATGAGGAGCAGTTTCACGACCATAGCTATGGTTTCCGACCAAACAGATGTGCACAGCAGGCAGTCCTAAAAGCATTAGAAATGATGAATGATGGACGTAGTTGGATAGTGGATATCGACTTGGAAAAGTTCTTTGATACAGTAAATCATGATAAACTGATGACCATAATTGGAAGAACAATAAAAGATGGGGAGGTAATCTCCATTATACGAAAGTATCTAGTCAGTGGAGTCATGATTGATGATGAGTATGAAGATTCTGTTATAGGAACGCCACAAGGAGGAAATATTTCCCCATTGTTGTCAAATATCATGCTCAATGAACTGGATAAGGAAATGGAAGGAAGAGGGCTGAACTTTGTGAGATATGCCGATGACAGTATTATCATGGTTGGAAGCGAAATGGCAGCAAACAGAGTAATGAAAAGTATATCTTCTTTTATAGAGAAGAAACTGGGACTTAAAGTAAATGTTGCCAAGAGCAAAGTAGGCAAACCCAAAGGAATTAAGTATCTCGGATTTGGATTCTATTATGACTCATTTGTCAAAGGATACAAAGCAAGACCACACGCTAAATCAGTAGCAAAGTTCAAGGCAAGAATGAAGCAGTTGACTTGCCGCGGGTGGGGTGTCAGTAATCGAACAAAAGTACAGAAATTAAATCAACTCATTAGAGGATGGATTAACTATTTCCGAATTGGGAAGATGAAGACGCTGTGCGGAAAACTGGATAGAAACATACGTTATAGACTTCGAATGTGCATCTGGAAACATTGGAAGACACCTCGGAACAGAGCAAAGAACCTTATAAAACTCGGGATACCGAGATGGTCTGCATGGAAAACAGCCTATCACCACGGATACGCCAAAGTATGTAAATGGGGAGATATAATACAAGCAATTAACCCCAAACGCTTAGCAGAGTTTGGTTTAATATCCATGCAGGAATACTACATGAAACAAAGTTTATGTTAAGTTGATTGAACCGCCGTGTACCGAACGGTACGCACGGTGGTGTGAGAGGTCGGAATTTCTGCAAGTGCAGAAATTCCTCCTACTCGATTTATTGCAATTCGGGCATGGGTATATATTGCATTCAGCCTGCTTGTACCGGAATACGCTGCAAGGCAGTTAGACTGCCTGGAAGAAAATATTTTAAGTCTGGTAGAAATGCCGCAGAGATTCAAACTTTATAGACGCTTTGAGGAAAAACAAAAGGACGGTTTGCTGTGTACAGCTTACCGTTCTTTTGTTGCAACTTAATCCCTCAAAACAACAACATACCATTACTCCCCTTTAATTAAAATATATGTTCAGTACATCATACAACAGGGCGATTTCATTCGGCAGCAGATGTGAAAAACGTTTGGCTGACGGGATATTAACTCGTTCACACAGCAGATAATCCGGAGAAACCTGGAAGATGCCGGCCAGTGCGAGTAAAGACGAAACACTGGGCTGGGCATTATTTGCTTCAATATTACGGACCGATGACGGTGCCAGATGGGCTTCTTTGGCCAATTTGTCAGCCGTCAGCTTTTTATATTGTCTTAATCGTCTGATCCGGGCACCCAGATTCTTCAGTTCTTTGTGTCCCAGATGATCGGTAAAAGTGTCAATGGTCTTATTGGCGACGACTTTCTCATCTGGTGTCAGGGTATTGAGCAGATACGTGATTCTGAAGGTATAGGCAGATTCTGAATTTTTAAAGTCAAACATCCCGTCAAACAATTCATTGGGCGGGATCAGATAACGATTACAGATTTCACAGAGATTATCGAACTGCGGATAGTATAAATTTTCAGCATAGCCATAGAGTGTAGAAGCATCCACATCGATCTGTATAGCAACTTCATCAATATCATAGCCACGCGATTTTATGGCATTCTTAAGGTTAATCCCAAAATTCATCTAAACACCACCTTTCTGGCGATGTATAAAGAATAAAATATATAATGTAGATTTTTTCGATGTTAAATGGTATAATCGTACTATGAAAACGAGAAAGAACGTGACCCGGCACATTCTCGTGCAGGAGCGCGGTTGCTTCAGCAACCACTTTCCTTAGCGCAGAGTGCGCATCTTTCGGAGGGTTTTAGTTTCATAGGAAGCAATTTTCTATGAAATAAAAAAGGGCAGTCCCGGGGAACTGCCCATCCGCATTATTTACGCGGAACTTTCGGCTGATAAAGCCAGGTCCGGCAATGCTGACCGTATCCGGTGGTAACAGCCATTGCCAATGCCAGCGTGGTTAAGCCGGAAGCATAGCGATATAAGAATCTTTTTACTTTAATCAAGTCCGTCCCCTCCTTTCTCAGGGCTCAGAGGCAGCTGAGGAATCAGGGCGATGGCGGCACAGAAACTACCCATGGCAGCAATCAGCAGGCAGCGGCTAAAGGCTGTATTGCTGAACAGAACTGCCGGTATGATGATGCATATCAGTTCGATACCGGCGATTCCCCGACTGATTCGTTTCAGTTCTGCCAGACGTGCCGGTGTCTGCGGATTGTTCGGATGCTCTACGGGGGCCCTGCACCAGACAATTACCCACATAATGGCTGCAAACATCAGCGTCAGCGGCAGGATCCAGGATTGATCCAGCAGCTGTCCGATATAGATACATGCTGTCGTCAGAGTGGTGAATAAGGCCAGGCATGTGATATGATGACTGGCATGCCAGCCGCCGATGGTCCGCTTCAGAATACCGAAGAAGAATGTAAACATTGCCATCTGAACCACTGTATTGGAAAGGAGGGAGATGACAAGCAACAGACCAAGTTGAATCGTATCAGACATAAGACAAAACAGCCCATAGGTTAAGAATGGACGTTCCTCCTCCCGGGTTGTTCCTATATGAATTAATACATTACTGAGATATGCTGCGAATCGTTCTATCATACGGTGTATCCCTCCTTGTACCTATATTACAGCAGAATGATTGATATCAGAGGAATCTGCTGTAAATGGCTCAAAAGTTGTGCTAAATGGAGGGTTCATATGAAAATTGGAATATGTGACGATTCGCCGCGGGACAAGGCGCTGTTAAAAACGGCATTATTGTCCGTCATATGTAATTATGATACACTGGAATGCTTTGAACATGGCGCAGCATTGCTTGAATCGCATGAAGCGAAGCCATTCGATATTTTATTCCTGGATATAGGCATGCCGAACCTGAACGGTATTGATGTGGCGAAAGAAGTAAGATCTACCAGTCAGCTTACACATATCATATTTGTTACACAATATCGTGACTATGCGGCCGAATCTTATGCTGTTAAAGCCTTTTCTTATCTGAATAAACCAGTAGAACGAAACCAGCTTCAGGAAGTGTTCAGGCAGGCTCGCAACAGTCGGCTGGAAGACGGGAAGTGTCTCGGGTTCATTATTGATTATGATATGGTGTATGTCAGGACATCGGCCATTATATACGCAGAAACATTGAGGAACAAGATACGGGTTCATACTTATGATAAGGTATTTGATACACGAATGACAATGCGGGAGCTGTCCCGTCAGCTGGATGGATATGGATTTTACCGGCTTCATACCAGTTATCTGATTAACCTGAACTGCGTTCGTTCGATCCAGCACAAGACTGTTACACTGGAAAGCGGTGTGGAGATCCCGGTCGGCAAGACCATACGGGTTAATGAGATAAAATCATCAATTCTTTCATGGCGGAGGGGATGATCATAGAATGATGCTATTAGACAACTTTATATTTGTATTTGAGACCGGACTGCTGGTCTTTCTGGCCAGGCAATTTTTTACCATACATAGACAGAGCCGGCTGCGGATGGGTATTTATGTCTTAATGCTGCTTGTCATACACAAAGTGATTGCAATTGCCTTTGCCGGATCAACCGGAATGGTGGCGCTATTATTCGGGTTAACGGATTACTTTATGTTCGGGATCATATGGCCGGGACAGTGGTTACGGCGTATGTTTATTATTTATTTTTACTATGCCCTGATGATTGCAATCGACCTGCTGTTCATTCTGGCCGTTCCGGCGGCATCAGTTCCATTAAGTACCGGACAGTATCAGGTTACCGGCATGATTGTATCGAGGCTGCTTCTGGCATTACTGATTATGTTTGTGACCAGACCGGGCAGGCGTAATCATACGATTGAGAATTTGTTTGTGTTTCTTGCCCCATTGCCGGTATTGATAGCCGTGGTACTGCTGATATCACATTATGGCTATGAAGTGCATGAGGTGGCACCAAACCAGAATCTCAGCCTGCTTATTATAGTCATTGTATTGACTGTGCTGATCCTGCTATACGCTTATATCAGGCTGGCCAGGAATGAAGAAGTCCTGCAGGAGCGGCTCAGAATGCAGGAAGAAATGCGCAGCACGCAGGAAGAGTACTGTACTGCTGTGATAAAAAGCTACGGATCGATACGCAGTACCAGACATGATTTACATCATTATCTGGATGCAGTTACTGCCTTCATCTATACCAGGCAATATCAAGAAGCATTGAATATCTGCAGTCATGCCCTTCAGAGAACCGGCAAATCGCTGATCTTCACCGGCAATGAAACTGTGGATGCAATTATCTATTCAAAACAAACGTTATATGAACAGATTGGTGCCGTGATATCGGTCGACGGAGTTCTGCCCGCGACCCTGAACTATGACAGTGCCGACATCTGCATTGTCCTGTCCAACGCATTGCAGAATGCCGCTGAGGCAGTCGCAGTTCTTCCGGCCGAACAGCGGATTGTATATGTCCGGTTCCGGTTTGAGAAGTGGCTGCTGATTACCGTTGAGAATGCCATTGTGACACCGCCGAAGTTCCATCACGGCCGGTATATATCCAATAAAGGCTCAGAACACGGCATCGGGATGGACAATATCGCTGCCGCATGCAGACGGCAGAATGGTTATATGGAGACAACAATTGAAGATGGTGTGTTTATTCTGGCGGCGACAATGCAGCCGGAGTAGTGAGGTAGGAGCGAGGAATTTAATGTATTGGATAAGAGGGGGCTAATTAATGCTTAGGATAGCGGCTTGCGATGATGAAGACTTTATATTGGGACAATTAAGAAGACTTATAACTGAGCTTGGGAAAAAGCATGGTATTAAAATATCTGTTGAACTGTTTCCGGACGGTGCGGGGCTTCTGAAGCAGATCATAGCAGGAGAACGATACGATATCGTGTTTATGGATATTGAAATAAAACAGATAAATGGTATTGATGTTGCATTAGCCATCCGCGAGATTGATTCGCTGCTGCAGATTGTTTATATTACTTCGCATGATTGGTATATGCGTGAAGCATTTAAAGTATCACCGGTTGGATTTATCTCAAAACCAATAACTCCGAAACTCTTTGAAGAGGTATTTCTGCAAGCATTAAAATATATTAATCATCAGAAACAATATTTTTATTTCGCATACAAAAAAGAAAATTATATCATACAGGTAAAAGATATATTATATTTTGAGAGTAATCTCAGAAAAGTCAATATTATCTGCTGTGAGAAGAAGTTTGAACAGTACAATAAGCTTTCCTGTATCGAAGACGAATTAAAAAAGTATAATGTTGAATTTTTGCGAATCCATCAATCGTATCTGGTTAATATTATTCATATTGCGAGATTTACACATAATTGCATTTTCTTATCAACCGGTGGGCAATTGCCAGTAAGTAAATCATATAGAAATAAGATAATACATTATTTAAGCAGCTTGTAGGGCCTGGGAAAGAGAAGGTACGCATTATCATGATTGTTGGTGCGGTAGGAAATTCCGACCGACAAATATTACATTTATAAACCATATTCTTACATGGACAATATTATTGTGATTTTTTATGATATAATGTCGCATAAGATAACCGATATTTTTTGCTGGATCTTTATCGGGGAATCCAGACAAGACGGTGTATTGACCGACTGAGATTGTTCGGAACAATAGATGTGATTATACATAAAGGATGACGCGAGAAATAAAAACCTCCTTTCCTTTAACCTGAGAAAGCTTGTAATCAAACATACCCTGATATTTCTCGGCGGTTTTGTGAATGCGTCCAAGTCCAATACCGTGCAACGCTTTATCCGTTTTCGTTGAGAATGCCTGGCCATCTCTAATATCAATTCCAGATTTGCAATAGATATTAATAACGGTAATGGTGAGTATGCTATGCTGGAAGTTTATGTCACAGCGGATTAACCGGTCTTCTGCGGGGAGTTTGCTGCAGGCCTCCAGGCCATTATCTAAAAGGTTTCCAAGAATAATAGTTAAATCAGTACGAGAGACCTTTATATCGGCAGGAATATTAACATTTGCATATAGTGTGGTGTCCTGCTGGCTGGCCATATATAGTTTGCTGTTAATCATGGCATTTACAACGGCATTATCAGTATTAAGACATGAATTAATAGATTTTGTGTCTGTTACCCAATTGCTAATGTAAATCTTCAAATCATCTAAATGTTGGAGATCTGCCAGTTCTTTAATGGTTGTAAGATGATTAATCAGATCATGTTGCTGCCCATTAAGGTTTTTTTGAAAATCCTGTACCATCAATGTTTGTTTTTCATGAGCCTCATTTTGTTGTATCAGCATTATGTTTTCGTATTCTATGGCATCCTCTTTGAGTGATTTATCATATAAATAAAATATAAGGATATTTATTGAAAATAGAATTAGGATTGTAATAAGTATAAATACTGCGTCACTCTTACCGTCTTCAAGCTGGCATATCAGCGAATGCATAATGTAGATACATCCGGATGGAATAAGGAAAACAGCACACCAATATAGTCGGCTTAGTTCGGTGTTTTGGTTCTTAAAAAGGGGATTGACAAGTTTGACAATTCCGGGCAATAAAGACACAGAGATAATAATTCCCAGTATAACAAAAAGTGTATCATTCAGCAGCACCTGAAAGGGTGTTTGGAATATAATCGTAAGAAGTGCAACGGCAAAATCATCGCTGGCAATGGAAAGGATATAAATAAATACAGTGCATATTAATCGCTTTTGGATGGATACATGATATAACATTCCAACGGCAAAAGCAAAAAATAAATTCATCAACATGTTATGAAAGAAGGTGAATATTCTTGCGTCTAAGTAAAATATTGCTATAGTAATATAGTAAATTACATATGCAATAAATATCACGTGGCCAGGCGTCCGCCTTTTTTGTAAGAAGTTATCAATAAAGCTATGGATAGCAAGCGTTCTGATAATATTCATTACAAGATATGTAATTGCTACAGCCAATTAGATTCCCTCCGTTCTCTCAGTGTCCAATATTGCTGACGAATTTGCTTTCTTTTTAATGGAGCAATGGGTATAAGCATATCATTTTCCATTGTAACTTCTGTATAGGTCATTTTTTTAATATAATCAAAATTTATCAGATAAGATCGATGGATTTTTAAAAAATTAAAAATAGATAATTGTGATTCAGTGAGAGCAATACTGCCATAAAAAGTATGTTTTTTATTTGGAGTAATAACACTCACTCTATGACTTTCTATTATTTCAAAATACATGATATCATTAACGTTCAGATCAGTATGGCCATCAGTAACATCTTTAAATGAAAATAATGTTTTCTTATCTTTGATTTTTTTACAGGCACTGAAAATGGCTTCCTCAAATAATTGAAAGTCAATTGGTTTTGATAAAAAACGCATTGTATTAAAATAAAGGACTTCTTTACAGCGACTTTCATATGCGGAAATATAAATCAGTATAGTTCTTTTGTTTTTAAATTGTTCACGAAGTCTGGCGGCAACATCAATGCCGCTGATCTCGCCCATTTCTATATCCAAAAGAGCAATATCATATTCCGCGCTCTGCTCTAATTTTTGAATTAATTCTTCTCCGGATAAGAAAGTATCAGCCTCAAAGGGAATAAATGCTTTTTCTAAAACATCAGAAGTAAGCTTGCTGATCTGATCCAACATAATTTGTTCATTATCGCAAATTGCAATTTTTATCATATTAAGTATTCCTTTGGTAAATCACATATTGTAAGGCAAAATTTTACATTTATTTTAACATGGCAAAACAGAAAGGTAAAGAAGGACCGCGCTAAGATCATAAAAAAGTCTATTCGGGAAGTAAAAAACACCAAATAGGAATTAGATCTTTACAAGTAATAAATTTGTGGTATATTGTCGAAAAACAGTTACCAGGGGGGAAAGGTTATGCTGCAAACACAAAAATTCCGATATCATTTGGGGGGGCCGGTCAAGGTGTGTATGGCCTGCGCAAGAGATCTTAAATTATGTGAAGAAATAGAATATGGACTTTGTAAAAATCATCTCGCTTATATGATGAAGCCGCCCGAAAAAATAAAACGTCAATTCGGCCGGGGAAGGGAATACCAGCTGTTGGATCATTCAGATGACCTGGATGATATCATATACAGACTGGAGTTTAACGAAGAAACCGAGCTTTGCGACAACCATAACAGTTATGGAAAGCAACCTTCGGAGTATTTAATTTTTGCGCATTATATTGCCAAACTGTTTTTGGATAACATTGAGAAGTATCTTGATTTATCCGATTTTGAGTATATTACATTTGCAGATTCCGGTTATGTCAATATGGAAATAATTTTTACTGAGATGGGATATTTGAGTGAAGATAAAAATGTCTCAAGATTGTTTCTGCTGGACTCGATACATGATCAACTACTTGATAGTTATGAAATCCTGGAGGTTCAGAATAAAAAAGTATTGCTGCTTGATCTTTATCGGGGGATTGGTACAAGGAGGTGCATTGACCGACTGAGATTGTCGGGAGCGGGAGAAGTGGTAACGGTATATCTGACAAGCTTTAGTTAGGGGCTTGTCAGATATACTATGGTTTTTCCAGGTGACTGTTAAACTTCTTTGTGCAAGTACAAGATGATATCTGCTGTGAAAATAGAATCTTCTCCATTCTCAGAAGTACAGTATTCAAACATTCCACTATATTTGTCAACGGTTTGCTGTACTCTTCTTAACCCGATGCCATGTAGGCTTTTATCTTCTTTTGTGGTATAAACCTTACCGTCACGGATATCTATTGTTTCCGGGTTGTAGGTATTGTTAACAAAAATTGAAAGTACTGCATGCTGATAACTTAGTTGAAACCAGATCTGCCGCCTGTCCTTCGGCAGTTTGGTACAAGCCTCAAGAGCATTATCAAGCAGATTACACAGGATGGTGGTTAAGTCAACCTGATCCATATCAAGTGGCTGTGCTATTTTGATTAGAACATGAAATTTGGTGTTCTGGCGATTTGCTAAGTAAAGCTTGCTGTCAACCATAGCATCAATGACAGTATCGCCGCTGTTGGATCCGGTTCCGATTTCTTTTGTTTTGCCGATTAGTTTGACAATATATTTCAATGCCTCATCCAGTTGTTCCTGTTCAATGAATCGTTTGATTGAGGCAAGATGATTTTTCATATCATGTTTTTCTCCATTAAAACGATTTTCAAATTCGTGAATTAATAGGGATTGATTCTCGTAAGCATTGTTTTGTTGGTGCAGCAGGATGTTTTCATATTTGATTTCCTCGTCCTTGATTAGTTTGTTATATAGGAAAAATACGAGGATGTTGATGGCCAACAGGATACCGATGGTGATTAGTATAAATGGGAGATCCTGAATACCACCATCTATATATTGAGTATTCATTGAGTGCAAAATATAAATGCTGCCTGAAGGGATTAAAAATACGGCGAGCCAGTAAGATAAAGGCAGTTCTGTTTCATGGCTTCGAAATAAAGGGATTAATAGTTTTATTATTACAAACTGTGAGGAGGCACAAATCACCAACCCTAATATTACAAAATAAGAATCGAACATTATTACGCTATAAGGTGATTTTGTAATAAGTGAGACTATCATTACTGTAAAAACATCACTTGCTATTTTAAGAATATAAATAAAAACAGATGCTAATATTTTTTTGAACATTGAAGATTTATATAGTAGTCCCATAAAAAAGCCAAAAGTTAAGTTGGCTATTATGTTATATGAGATATTATATGACTTTGAATACATAATCGCTGTAATAATATAATAAATACTATAAGCATAAAATAAGCCTCGTTTTGATACGCGATTTTTTTGCAAAAAATTATCTATAAAGTAATATGTAGAATAAATATTAACAAAATTACAAAGTAAACAAGTAATAATTACGGCCATTGTTGTGCTACCTGATGCTTTCTTAGCTTGGAATAATGGTTACGGACATCTTTTCTTTTTGGGCCACTGATTGGTAAGGTTCTTCCATCAGTCATAGTAACTTTGTCGTAAGTCATCTGTTGAATGTAGTCATAGTTTATTAAGCAGGTATGATGAATCTGCAAAAAGTTTGCAGAGGATAACTGATCATATAAATCTGATATTTTTTCATAGGCAGTAAAGCGTTGTTTATCAGTAATAAAATCAACTCGATGGCTACGGGTGACCTCAATATATAGAATATCCCGAAGCGCCAAAGAAATGAAGCCTAAAGACGGGTCTTTAAGTGTCAGACATTTTGATTGAGCATCTTTCCATAAATTGTATGCACTTAGTAAGGCTTCCTCAAATAACGGGTATTCAATTGGCTTAGATAGAAAACGATGAGTATTAAAGCAAAATACCTCTTTTGCGCGATTGTCATAGGAAGATACGTAAATTAAAAACGTTTTCATGGATTGCATATATTCACGAAGCTTTGCACCCAATTCAACTCCGCTCATTCCTTTCATACCGATATCTAAAAAAGCAATATCAAAAATGGATCTGTTTTCTATAGCCAGAATTAATTCCTCTCCAGAAGAAAAACAACTGATTGAATATAACACAGACGTTTGTGCAAGTGTCTGATCGATTATTTCGTGTATCTGGCTAGAAAATAGTTTTTCATCTTCACAAATAGCAATTTTTAACATGATAGAACTCCTTGTTTTAATTTAACTTATATTTTTGATTTTAAAGTAACTAAAATGAAATGTCAAAGTAAAATGGAAAAAAATGTAAATATAGTAGATCTTAAGTCGAAAAATAAGAGTTTTTGACGAAAAAATAAGAGTTTTGGAAAAAGGGGTTTACAAAATTATACAGAATGCTATAATTCACGCAAATCAATTGTTATTGCAAATGAAATCTAACAGGCAGAAAAGAAAGGGGAAAAATTTTATGAAACGTTTTTATTTGAAGTGGGGACAGGTACTTGTAGATTTTGCAATGATCGTAGTAAACAATAGTGTAAATGTTGCATGTAGTTATAATTACCATCAGGATGAAATTCCGGAGAAAGCTAAGAGCTTGAGGAAATTTTAAGCATGCTTGCAAAACTAAGTTCTCATATAACGGATAACTTAATACAGGCAAATGCAATTAATCAGGCAGATGAAGAAATATACAGATATGGTTTCAAAATGATTTTTACCTATGCGGTTAACTTGATAACAATATTTGCTGTAGGTCTTATCATGGGGCGGTTATGGGAATGTTTTTTATTTCAGTTGGTATTTCTTCCGCTCCGAGGGAATGCTGGTGGCTATCATGCATCTACTGAATTAAAATGCTATATCTTGTCGGTAGGATTGATAGTAACATCTTTGGTATTACTAAACTTTATTCCTATGTGGCTTAGTACCGAGGCGTTATTACTTCTTATGTTGATTGCATGTGCCATAATCTTTATTCTGGCACCAGTGGAGAATAAGAATAAGCCACTGGATTTGGATGAAATAAGAGTATATGGTTATCGAGCCAGAACTGTGCTGGTAATCGAGGCAGTCGCAGCGCTGATCTGTTATTTCTTATCATGGAATATTGTGTTTATGGTGATAGTTCTTGGAATTGTATCGATGTCGGGTTCTCTGATTGCCGGAGTATGTGTCAACAAGTCACAGATTTAAGCAGGTTTATCACATATGGGAGGTGCGGATTTGAAAAGCAGTACCAGTGCATTCATCTCAGAAGTGGAAAAAGAAGTTGTATTATTGAGACACCGGGGTAATTCGTTTGTAGTAATTGCTGATTTTCTTAACAGTACGGTTATTCAGGCTGAAAAGACATACCGTGAGGTCATGGCGAAAATAAAGCTTTTGCAGACGGTTGTGCCAGAGGATGTTGAGCATATCTTCCCATGTAAGACAATCGAAGTATTTATTGATCAGCTAGGTGTTGGTTCCAACATTCTAGGCAGGGATGAGCTAAGGGAAGCGATCCGGTTCTCTTATGAGCATCCCGAAACACTGGATTGTATACAGCTGAAATTTTTCCCGGAACTGGCTGAGCATATGAATCTGACGGAAAAACTTGTCAGGAACCGGATTTATCGGACGGTAAAGTATACTTATTCTGACAGAGAGAGAAAGGGAACTCCCGCCTACATATTTTACCGGCGGGCGGGTCTGAATGAACAATATGATATTAACTTGAAGCGGTTTTTATTAACCGCACATAACTGTATCTTAGAACTGCATGTTGAACAGTCTGAAATAATGTAACAGTATTAACAGGAAGATGGGTAAGGAACGTATGAGACGAAAGGTAAAAGGTATAGTCGGCTGTGTTGCGGCTGTTGTCATAATCTGCCAGGGCATCTGGTGTCCTGAGGAGGTATTTGCAGAAGAATTCAGCGGACAGAAAAACAGCCTTGATATTACTTTCGTAGTTGATGCCAGTGGCTCTATGCGTACCAATGATCCCAATGGCATCGCTCTGGAAATGGTTAAGGCTTTTGTTGATACCGTACATACCGAAGAGATCAGTGTGGGTTTCGTGGCTTACAGCGATACGCTGGTATCTTCAAGCGCACCAGTGTCCATGTCAGCACAGTCAGACCGGGAACAGCTGAAGAGCCAGATCGGGGCAACCGTGTATTCCGGAAATACCGATATCGGATTGGGGCTTGCTGAGGCATATGACCAAATGCCGGCAGCAGAAGGCAAAGAACGCATTATCGTGCTGATATCCGATGGCGAGACTGATCTTCGGGGATCCCTGACCGGAAGAACCGAACAACAGTCGAACCAGGATGTGGAACGAATTGTGCAGAACTGCAGGGACGAAGGTGTTCCGGTATATACGATTGCTTTTGGTCAGTACAGCGGGAGTACCGCGGTACTGGAAACGATTGCACAGCAAACCGGAGCCAATACCTATACGGCTCAGAGTCCCGATCTTCTGATTGAAGTACTATATGGAATCCTGAACAACAACCTGGCCTACAAGATACGTCAGATATCTGCCGGTACTTATGCTCAGGGGAGTCAGGAGATCAACGGAGTGCTGAATGAAGCATATCTGAATGAGGTGGATGTTCTGCTTATCTCACCTCAAAAGGTTGGAGACGCCGCACTTTTGTATGGCGATACCCAGATACCGATGACCGCCGTATCCTATTATGCGGTCGGCAAGATTTCCGGAGATGATATTGATGATGAAATCAGAGATCTGACTATCCGTACGGAAACTGCTGACGGACAGCAGGTTAAGGTCTATGTGATCGGTTACCGGAATCTGACGCCGGTGCTGGATCTGGAGACAGATGCCGGCAAAAATGAAGATATTTCTTACCGGGTATATTTCCGGGATAAAACGGGGAATGAAATTCACGATGAAGCGTTTTACCGGGGATTTGACTGGGAGATGTATGATGGTAATGCAAGCACCCTGATTACGGAGAGCCAGGTGACAGCGGAAGGAATTCGGGGAGTGCTCCGGTATGGTACATCGGGAAATTACGATGTCCGGGGCTCGTTGTCTGATAAACTGGGTGAATACCAGTTTATCGCAGGTTTATATGTTCGAAATACCCCCCCAAATTTTATAAGAGCAGTCTCAGAAACTCATTCTGCCCCGATTTTCTGCCCTTTTTTCACTGTTTCCTTTTCTTCTTTACCCCCAATATTTCTGCATATTTTTCCAAAAAACGCTTGACAAATCAATAAAAATTTGCGGCGAAGCCAC
>JBOFYZ010000145.1:0-17896 GCA_051654925.1 Lachnospiraceae bacterium
CATTCGCAGTTAATCTTTTATATATCGCTTCCACAGTACCACGATCTTCTCCGGCAAATGAGAATGCAAAATCAAATTCAATGTTATCAAGCAAATCTTATTCCCTCCTAACATTTAATAGGATAATAATCTATTATCCATTATTCGGAGATAGTAAATTACGAGGGTGTTTAGTAGTTAATATGTTTCTTTGTTTTGTATTAGAAACACTAGTATAGATTTCTGTGGTTGTAATCGAGCTGTGCCCAAGCATCCGTTGTATATATCGAATATCCACATCGGCTTCAAGCAATAATGTTGCAAATGAATGCCTGAACATATGTGGTGTAATATGCAAGTGAATATTGGAAAGAACCACATATTTTCTAATCATAAGTCGTACAGACTGATCGGATAGTTTATGATTTAGGCGGTTATTAAAAAACCAGCCTGTGGATGATATTGTATTTTGAAATACTTGATAATAATCATTTATTATAGCCAATACTTCGGTATTACCAATTTGGATAAGTCGTTCTTTTGAACCCTTTCCATAGATAAGAATTGTTTGTGTTGAAAAATCAATATGCTCTGGCTTAAGTGAGCAAAGTTCAGAAATTCTCAATCCTGTTGCAAATAAAAGTTCTAATACCGTAATATCTCTCAATATAGTATTACGCTGATGTATAGTTTTGGCAAGATTCATTTGCTCATAAATTGTTTGTAAAAGGGTTTCTATAGTTAATAGTGGAATGGTTTTGGGTAAGCGTATAGGTTCTCTGAATTTGATGTCAATTTTTGCAAATGGGTTTACATCCAAGACTTCTTCACATTCTAAATAATGAAAAAATGTTTTAAGAGAAGCTATTTTTCTTTTAACAGTTTTGGGCTGATAGTTATTATGTAAATTTGTAATATATAAACTTAAGGTGATTTTTGAATGAAAATCTGGTTTGAGATTTACTTCATCTTGAAATTGTCTTAAATCAATTTGATAAGCTTTGATGGTTTTATAATTTAATTGTTTGATAGAACTACAGTGTTCAAGATAATCATTTACTAATTCATTTAATGTCTTCATTGTTTGTTTCTCCTTAGTCTTTTTGTTCTAAAGTTATTCTACATAATATGGAACTAAAAATCGACTATAGAATTGATTTTGACAGCAGGGATGCAAGAACATGTGAATGAAGGTGTCCTACAGCAGCTACGAGTCTCTATAGAAATGTAGCAAAAAACACTGGTCATAGTATTGCTATTTTGGTACAATATCAGTAATAAGTGTCTAAGGCTTGAGATAAAGATAGACCAAAATGAATTGTTGGAGATAATGGTTGGGCTGGGGGTTGATAGTGAGTATAAAGAATATCAAAATGCAATATTTGAATATACATTTAGTAAAATACGTGCTGCTACAGCAAATCCTTCCTATGGAGATCCACTGACACTTGAAATACATGTAGTGATGGTTGAGACGGATCTGTATGAGATCCCGGATGAAGATGTGAACGCATTAAGTGCTGCAATTTTAAATTAAAAAGGAGAGGTATCATGATACAGTTGAAATTATGGGAGCAATTGGCGGAATGGAAGCGTGACTGTAAATGGGTGGATTTAACCCATGAACTAAGCCCCGACACCCCCCACTGGGCAGGCTGGGATGCATTGACGGTAGATGAGAAGACGAATCTGGATGGTTCCATTTTTGCTGCTCATGCATATACCACCGTAGGCCAGTATGGGACTCATGTAGACGCACCGAATCACATGGTAAAGGGCGGCCGCTCTCTGGATCAGATCGGGATCAGCGAAATGGTTATGCCAATGTGTATCATTGATAAGGAAGAGGCTTGCAATGAGTGTGCGGATTATGTGCTGACTATAAAGGATATCGAGGATTGGGAGGCCATTCACGGCAGGATTCCGGAAGGCGCATTTGTAGTATTTCAAAGTGGCTGGAGCAAACGGGACCCGGAAACGATGGACAATCTGGACGGACAGGGCAACCGCCATTTTCCTGGCTGGAGCAAAGAATCGGTAGATTTTCTGATTCATCAGCGCAATATTGCTTCCATCGGTCACGAGACCTCCGATACAGAGGCCCCGATCACATCAAGTACTACGAATTATGAGGTTGAATACTACATTCTGGCGCAGAACCGGATTCAGCTGGAGATGCTTAAGAACCTCGGCCAGTGTCCGGCTGTCGGTGCAGTAGCGTTCTGTACATTCCCCAAAGTAAAGGACGGGACGGGTTATCCTGCCAGAGTATTTGCACTTTGCCCTAAAGAGTAAATAAAAGTTCGAAAAGTGTGATTGTTTGAATGCTGGAGTGGATGCATTCAGACAATCACTTTTTATTTATCAATTTATTTCATTACCACTTGACAAAGCGACTCGTATGTCGCATAATGTCCATAGAGACACGAGTGTCGCAAAAGATTGAAAGGAGAATATGTTTGAGTAACAGAGGCGATAAGACAAGAGATCTGATCTGCCGGGAAGCCTGTCGGTTATTTGCTGAAAAAGGATTTAAAGAAGTGACTATGAAGGATATTTGTGAGCGTACCGGTTTGAGTCGCGGTGGCCTGTATCGACATTATGATAGCACAGAACAGATCTTCGGGCAGATGATAGAGAAGTTGACTTCAAATCAGGAAGATGACATATCAGCAAAAATAGATAAAAAATTACCGGCAGTTCAGATTCTCAATGAAATACTGCAGAAGTACTATGATGAAATGCTGGATCACAAGGAGTCATTAAGCATTGCGTTTTGTGAGTTTTTCAGCCGGCAATCGAATCAGGCCGGGCCTTCATTGCTGTATCAGCAGTATCTATTCAGTAAGGCGACATGGGAGGCTTTGATTTTATATGGCATAGAGACAGGGGAGTTTAAGAATCAGGAGCCGGCGGCGGTATATGATATTCTGGTATTTGCTTATCAGGGCGTTAGGATGTACAGTAAGCTGATGCCGATAGATGAAAGTACTGCCGGTCATATTATTACAATCATTAAAACATTACTGATCAGAGAATACGAGGAGGAAGCATAATGAGAACTGTATTTCAATCACCAGTCAGGGAAGCCACGGCAATGATCAACCCAAACGATGTTGTGAAGCGGACAGCAGATTTCCCCCCAATTTGTATTACGACCTTTTCTAAGCAAATTATTGATACCTTTGCATCAAAACCTGGCATAGAAAGAATCGCAGAATTATATACCGCCAATGGAATCATCCCTATTTACAAAACACATTACAATGGACATGATATTGCCTTTTATATGTCGCTGGTTGGTGCTCCGGCATGTGTCAGCTTCTTTGAAGAAATTGTTGCCATGGGGGCAGAGTCGGTAGTGGCATTTGGAAGCTGTGGCATCTTAGATGATTCTGTCAGCGGACAAATCATCGTTCCGATTTCAGCGATCCGTGATGAAGGAACCAGTTATCACTACATTCCGGCATCCGACGAGATTTTAGCTGATAAAGCATCAGTTGAAACCCTGATAAACTGTCTGAATGATTGTCGCTATGCCTATATAGAAGGCAAGACCTGGACAACAGATGGGATATATAGAGAAACCAGAGAGGTAATCAATGAACGAAAAGCACAAGGGTGTATAGCGGTAGACATGGAGTGTGCAGCCCTGCTCGCGGTATCGGAATTTCGTCAGATTCCCTTTATCCAGTTTCTATATGGAGCGGACTGTCTGGCAAACGAAATCTGGGACCCAAGAGATCTTTCTGATCATGGCCAAAGCCAGGCGGAAAAATTAATGACACTTGCATTTCAATGTGGTATTGAACGTTACAAAAAACTGATTAAGTAATTAAAAGAGTGCTGCTATTCTCATGTCAACAAATGTGAAACATGAGAACAACAGCACTTTTTTTCTATAACTATAATACCACAAAAATCACCTTTTTTCAAGTCTTGTAATGTGAAGATAGAAGCAGTACAATGACTGTTACGAAAGAACAGGAGGTGCGTAAATGGATGATTCAAAATGGTTTATGCAGATGAATACCACCCTGCAGAAACAGGCAGTACAGAAAACCAATGAATACACACAGCAATTTGGTCTGTCATTGTCGGAGGATGATACGCAGCTGTTATTAAGTGAACGGAAAAGTACCCTGACCGGGCAGGAACGAGTGGAGTTCGGTGAAGGAGTACTGCCACGCCTGATCTATGCTTTTTGTGATTCTGCCTATATTTATCAGGATAATTATGTAGATGCAATCGGGCGGCTGCAGCAAATTTTCTACTTTTATAAGAATGAAACTATGGATGAAGTATCGGATGACGAACTGATTGCTTTTATGAAAGAGGAGTTTGAAAACGGCTGTCAGGGTTCTCTCGACTTTTTGGAAGAAACCTGTCTGGAACGTATGGGAAGGGCTGTCCGATATGGAAAAGGGCTGAAAGCTATTGAGGAGGAATATGAATAGGAGCATGGAAGAGCTGATTCCCCTGGTTGCAGAACTGACCGATAAGTATACCAGCAAGGAAAGTTCATCGATTCCATACAGTACAGCGCAGCAGCTGATGGGCGCAGTATTATACTGCATCAGGGCATTTGAATCGGCAGGCAGTGAGGAGCAGATTAATCTGCCTGAAGCGGCATCCCGGTTTACAGCCAGAGAAGCTTATTATAGCGGTTATCAGACCGTGCTGGAAAAGGTGGAAAAGACAAGATTATTATATCATGAGATTCTGGCCGAATTTCACAGTTACGGAAACCAGGCTTATCGGGATACCTTTGAAAAAGGAATGCCGGCATTTTTTCTGTATTATGATGTTCGGTTTCAACCGCAGAATCATATCCTGACACTTGATTATCCGGTTCTTGCTTCACTGGAGCATAGCCAGGGGATTGATATTATTGCTTCTTATATCACCTGCGTTGGCTATGAGCAGCAGTTTTTAAGACAACTGCCGGAATCCTTTATCCTTCATGTACTGTCCGCATACCATCCGGAACATGAAACATTAATTATTAATGTAGCAGAGATTGTTTTTCGGAATTTGATGGGCTGCATGCTGGTGGGAAAGCAGGTAAACAATAAGGGTTATACAGAGTCAGAGCAGCATCGCATCGCCAGTCTTGTCAGCAGTTATCCGGCAGAGCAGCTGACAATGCTGCTGAATGATAAGTTAGAGGAGCTGATCAGTATTGAATATGGTGATAATCAGGATTTGCGCAGCTACTTGAGCAATGCGATTCCAGATTTTAGCTTTGAACTAAGATCTGCGGTGAAGTACAACCACCTGGAACAGATCCTGGCAATTGCCGGGATCTGAAAGATATGGTAAAATAATAAGGCAGAGATAAAAACACAGCCCGGTTGGTAGTCCGGGCATACCACAAGGTATCAGTAACCTTCCTCCTTGGTCGTCCGTTCTTTGTTCATTTTATCATTTAAGGAGGAATTAATATGGACAAAGCAGCGGTAACACTTCAGGTGTATTTTGAGGATCCTTTCTGGATCGGCGTAGTGGAACGGGTAGCTGACGGAAGGCTTTCAGCTGCAAAAGTCACCTTCGGACCAGAACCCCGAGACTATGAGGTAATGGGATTTTTTCTAAAAAACTATGACAGGTTACGGTTCAGTCCGGCTGTTGAAACTGCCGTAAAGGAAATGCACAAGAATCCCAAGCGGATCCAACGCGAGGCCCGGAGCCAGACCGGCACAGCCGGAATCGGCACCAAGTCTCAGCAGGCATTGAAATTGCAGCAAGAAGAGATGAAAACAGAGCGGAAGGTAAGAAGCCGGGAACAAAAAGAGGCGGAGGCTGAGCGAAAGTTTTTGTTGAAACAGCAAAAAAAGAAAGAGAAAAAAAGGGGCAGGTGACTGCCTCCTTTCTTTGTTTCATAGGAAAATGTTAGGCTGTTGAGAAAAAATATCGACAGCAGCAAATCATATTGACAGATAAAAATAACCGCATTATAGTTAACAGTGATAGCTAACGTTGTTTACTAACGACGGGAAAGGAAAAAACTGTATGCCAAGAGACAAAAGCGCAAGTCATGCCCGTATTATTCCAGCTGCAAAAAAAGAATTTCTGGAAAAGGGTTTTGAGAAAGCATCCATGCGATCGATTGCGTCCAGTGCCGGGTTAACATCGGCCGGTTTATACCGGCACTTTAAAAACAAGGAAGAGATGTTTGCGGCTCTGGTAGAGCCGATACTGGAAGAGAACCGGCGAGTATTTGAAGAGCATAAGGCGTACGATTATGAATTATTGGAAACGGATAATCTCAATACCATGTGGGAAAATGGGAAAGAATTAAAGGTTCTGCTGGAGCAGATTTATGGTCATTATGATGTATATAAACTGCTGATCTGCTGCTCAGAAGGAACCCGGTACTCCAATTACATTCATGATTTTGTACTGCTGGAACAACAGGAAACACTTAGTTATATGGAAGCTGCCAGGGAGAAAGGGATTCCGGTTCATGATGTACGGCCAGAAGAACTTCATCTGCTGTTAAGTGCATATGTCGGTGCCCTGTTTGAAGTCGTTGTCCATGACTTAAAAAAGGAGGATGCCGTCCATTATATTAAGACGCTGCAGACGTTCTTCACCCCGGGATGGCGTGCAGTACTGGGCCTGTAAACCAACAAAAAATGGACAGGAGGTAAAGACAATATGAAACAAAAACAAGAAACGATGAAACTGCTGTTCGGATTTGCCGGAGAAGCGAAAGGTAAAATGACACTTTCAGTAATTCTGGCGATTACCGGTGAATTATTTGGAATGGCATCGTTTTTCGCGGTAGCAATGCTGGCGAATCAGGTGTATGAAGGCAGTGCTACCGTCGAAAAAGCCGCTCTGGTTGCCGTGACAGCAGCCGTCTGTATGATGCTGCGGGCCTGGCTGACGATGAAGTCTTCGCTTAGAAGTCACAGTATATCCTTTACAATTTTGAAGAATATCCGCTGTGCGATTGCCGATAAGATGCAGCGGGTACCGATGGGAGTTATGCTTGAGACGCCGTCGGGGACATTTAAAACGCTGCTGGTTGATAATGTCGGGCGGCTGGAAGATATTATTGCCCATATGATACCGGAGCTGCCTTCCAATGTGGCGGCACCGATGGCCAGCATTATACTGGTATTTCTGCTCGATTGGCGGATGGGTCTGGCCTCTTTTGTCACTGTCCCGGTCAGTATGATCTTTATGCTGGGAATGATGCGCGGCTACTCTGAAAAAATAGATACCTATCTCAGGTCCGGGAATGAGATGAACTCGGCTCTTGTTGAATACATAGGCGGCATTCAGGTCATCAAAGCCTTCGGACAGACGGGTAAAAGCTACGGCCGTTATTCAGACTCCGTATGCTTCTTCCACGATTCGACCCTGGACTGGTGGCGGCAATGCTGGTTTTGGATGGCCGGATTTAAAGCCGTACTGCCTTCCACGCTGCTAGGGACTCTGCCTGTCGGAGCCTGGTTTTATATGAATGGTACAATTACATTGCCGATTCTGCTGGCTTGTATCATTGTTCCATTCGGCTATATTTCTCAGCTGATCAAACTGGGTTTTGGCCTGGAACAGTCGACGTATTTGGCTGCCAACCTGAATCCGATCCGTGATTTTCTTGCTGTTCCAGAACAGAAAAGACCCGAACAGCCGGTTATTTTTATGGAAAAAGGGTTTTCTTTTGAACAGGTAGGATTTTCTTATGATGGCAAAACAGAAGTCCTTCACGACGTAACATTTCGAGCCGAACCGGATCAGGTGACGGCGATTGTAGGTCCGTCGGGATCTGGTAAATCGACAATTGCAAAACTGATGGCCGGTTTCTGGGATGCAACCCAGGGACGTGTACGTTTTGGCGGTCATGATATTAAAGAAATTCCCTTTGACCAGCTGATGAATGAAATCAGCTATGTAGCTCAGGATAATTTCTTATTTGATAAAACGATCAGGGAAAACATCCGGATGGGAAATCCTGTGGCCACTGACAGTGAGGTAGAGGAAGCAGCGAAGGCTGCTAATTGTCACAGTTTCATTCTGGATCTGGAACAGGGGTACGATACTCTTGCCGGGGATGCCGGAGACCGCCTGTCAGGGGGAGAGCGGCAGCGGATTACGATTGCCCGGGCGATGTTAAAGCCGTCCTCCGTCATTATTCTGGATGAAGCGACCGCTTATGCCGATCCGGAGAGCGAATCTCAGATCCAGCAGGCGATCAACCGGCTGATTAAAGGCAAAACACTGATTGTCGTGGCTCACCGGCTGGCAACCATCCGCAATGCCAATCAGATCCTGGTCATTGATCAGGGCAAGCTGGCGGGCAGAGGAACGCATGAAACCCTGCAGACAGAATGCCAGCTATACGAAACCATGTGGAATCAATATATCGGAACGGCCGAACAGGCATAAAAAGGAGGAGGCAGTATGTTTCGGATGATAAAAAGGATCCTGGATATTGCAGGCAGCAACAGGCCAAGTATTATCCTGGGAATTATATTTAACATATTAAAAACATTTTCCATGGCAACGATGCTATGGGCGGTATTCCTTATTTTTGAACATTTAAATGAGCTGACGCCAGGTATTATTTACAGTGCCTTAGGGATTATCGCAGCCGGAGTATTCGGACGCTTTCTGTTTCAGTGGCTGTCAGATATATCCATGAGTGCCAAAGGGTTTGACATGTTTCGTGATTACCGGCTGGCAATCGGAGAGAAATTGAAAGACGCCCCAATGGGATATTTTTCAGAACAAAGGCTGGGTACCATTCAGACCATTCTGACATCTACAGTCGTAGAGCTGGAGCAGTATTCCATGCTGGCCATTACTGACATTACCGGTGGCGTATCGATGGCAGTTATCATCATCGTGATGATGTCCTTTTACAGTATACCGATTGCACTGCTGAGTCTGGTCGGTCTGATTGCCGGAATGTTGGTATTAAGTGAGATTCAGAAACGGGCCTCTGTTCATACCGCCCGTGTGCAGTCCGCCCAGGAAAAGCTGGTTACAGAGTCACTGGAATATATCCGGGGAATTGCTGTGCTGCGGGCATTTTCACAGGAAAAAGGCGGTGAGGCAGATGTCTACCATGCCTTTGAAGACAGGAAAAAAGCCGCTTACGATCAGGAGCGGGCAGCTGCGGGAGTTATGAAACTGTATGCCCTGGTATTTAAACTAACCAGCTGTGGCCTGCTGTTTTTGGCTGTTACCCTTTACCTGCAGCATGCATTTCCCCTGTCATACTGTCTGATGTTTCTGGTCTCCGCATTCATTGTTTATTCGGAATTGGAAGCAATGGGAGATGGTTCCTTTCTGGCCAAAAAGATCAATAACGAGCTCGACCGGCTGGAGCTGGTAACCAATATACCGCCGCTGGACCGGACCGACCAAAAACTCTGCCCGTCATCCTTTGATATCGAACTGAAGGACGTATCCTTCTCCTATCTCGGCGATCAGGGCAGAAAGGTTATCGATCATGTATCCATGAAAGTACCTCAGGGTACCTCATGCGCGATTGTCGGCCCCTCCGGCAGCGGCAAGACCACCCTGTGCAGCCTGATTGCCCGGTTCTGGGATGTCCGGGAAGGCGCCGTTTTAGTCGGCGGACAGGACATCAGAGATTATACCGCAGACAGTCTGCTCCAGTATATATCAATCGTATTCCAGAACGTCTATCTGTTCCACGACACCATCGAAAACAACATCAGGTTCGGCAATCCCGCAGCAACTCATGAACAAGTAAGAGAAGCCGCCCGTCGGGCCTGCTGCGACAACTTTATTACAAAACTACCTGACGGATACCAGACGATCATTGGAGAAGGCGGCTCAACCCTTTCCGGTGGAGAGAAACAGCGCATCTCGATTGCCCGGGCAATTCTTAAAGACGCCCCAATCGTTATCCTCGACGAAGCCACCTCCAGCGTCGACCCTGAAAATGAATATGAATTATTATCAGCCATCCGCGAACTCACTAAAGAGAAAACCCTGATCTCCATCGCCCACCGTCTCAGCACCGTAAAAGATGCCGATCAGATCCTGGTAATAGACGAAGGCCAAATCGTCCAGCAAGGAACCCACCAAACCCTGATCAACCAACCCGGCATCTACCAACGCTTCATCACTCTGCGCTCCGAAGCCATTGGTTGGACTCTGTAAAATGCGGGGATGAATTTTTTGTAATTGCTAATAATAGTAAAAAACAGTAAAAAATGTGAGGCGTAATGGAAAAATACAAAAATCATACAATTACGAGAAGGATGATTACCCTAATAGCCGTTATTTTATCGGCATTGCTGCAGGTATATGTAATTCAGACCATGGTGTGGCCGGCCAATCTGCTGTCCGGCGGATTTACCGGACTGGCATTATTGACCGACCAGTGGACCTCCCTGTATGGAATCGGAATTTCCACATCAGTGGCGATGATTGTCCTGAATGTGCCGGTGGCATTTTTGTGCAGTAAAAGCATTAGTATCCGGTTTACTGTGTTTTCGCTTTTGCAGGTAGGGCTGGCCAGTTTATTTTTGAAGGTTTTATCATTTGAGGCGTTGTTTGATGACGTGCTGCTGAATGCAGTGTTCGGCGGCTTCTTCTATGGCCTGTCAGTGGCAATTGCTCTGCGGGGCAACGCATCAACAGGGGGCACTGATTTCATTGCATTATATGTGTCAAATAAGACCGGTAAATCCATCTGGGAATATGTGTTTTTCGGCAATGTAATTCTGCTTTGCATTTTCGGATATCTGTTTGGCTGGGATCATGCCGGATATTCAATTTTATTTCAGTTTATTTCAACAAAAACAATTGCTAATTTCCATCACCGTTATGAACGGGTAACACTGCAGATAACCACCGCAAAGGCCGATGAAATTATGAAGCAATATGTCAGCCAGTACCGACATGGCATCTCTTGTGCGGAAGTGGTAGGAGGGTACAGTCGGAAGCAGATGTACCTGCTCCATACCGTGGTATCGTCCTATGAAGTGGAAGAGATGGTTCACATGATGGGACAGATTGATCCCCATATTATCATCAATATGTTTAAAACTGAGAATTTTCACGGCAAATTTTATCATGCACCGATGAAATAGGAAAACGAAAGAACGCTTGACAGTGATGCTTTTTTTTGATACGCTTTCCTCCAGTTAGTGGGAGGATAAACCATGGATGGATTTGGAGCTGTGCTGGCGAAGGCGCTGGCTTTTATCATGATAATAGTAACCGGATATGTGCTGAAGAGAAAGGGCTTTTTCCATGCCAGTGACTTCTATCTTATATCCAAAATCGTAATCAGAATTACCTTACCGGCTGCGATTGTATCCAATTTCAGTCAGATTACTATGGACTCAGCTTTATTATGGGTGATACCGCTGGGGATAGGGGCTAATGTGATTATGGTTGCATGCGGATATCTGATTAATCTCAGAAAAGCAAAATCAGAAAAGGTCTTCGATATGGTTAATGTATCCGGCTATAACATCGGGAATTTTACCCTGCCTTTTGTACAGAGTTTTCTGGGACCGGTAGGATTTGCCGCGACCAGTCTTTTTGATGCAGGAAATGCGGTCATGTGTACCGGTGTTACCTATACGCTGGCTTCAATTGTAAAAGGCGATGGTGAAAGCATCTCTTTTGGCGGGATTATGAAACGATTATTTTCATCAATACCGTTTGATGCATATATTGTTATGACAATTCTGGCTGTTCTCCGGATTCCGCTGCCGCAGGTGATTTTAAACTATGCGGAGACAATGGGAAAAGCAAATGCATTTCTGGCATTGCTGATGCTGGGAATCGGATTTGAAGTTTATATGGAACGGGATAAGCTTCGCCGGATTATCAAAATTATGGTAATTCGGTATGGGATGGCACTTTTGTTTGCCCTGGCCGCATACTATCTGCTGCCATTTCCGCTTGAGGTCAGACAGACGCTGGCGATTGTGGCATTTGGGCCGATCTCCTCAGTTTCACCGGCTTTTACAGCGAACCTGGAAGGCGATGTGGAATTGTCCAGTGCCATCAATTCGATATCGATTGTGATGAGCATTATTACAATTACAGTTGCTCTGGTTGTAATCTTATAATTGACAAAACATTCAAACCGATATATAATCCAAATCGTATTAGTAAATGTAAATGCAGTTGATTCGAATGAGGAGGAAAATCAAATGGCAATTGCAAAGAAAGAACCGGAAAAGGTGACTGAGACTAAGACAGCAAAAGTTGAGACTCCCAAGGCAGAAGTAAAAAAAACAGATGTAGTAAAGACTGAGCCGGCTAAGAAAACAACAGCGGCCAGGACTGCTGTATCCAAAACCACCCCAGTAAAAACTACCGCAGCAAAGAAGAGTACTGCAGCAAAGAAACCTGAGCCTAAGACATCTGTTGTCGTTGAATTTGCAGGAAAGCAGATTGATTCCAAAGATGTAGTTGCAGCGGCTAAGAAAGCATTTACGAAAGCTAATAAGGGTGTTGCTATCAAAACTCTTGAAGTTTACGTGAAGCCAGAAGAGCACGTGGCATATTACGTAGTGAACGGACAGGGATCCGACGATTACAAGATTACATTATAATAGCAGAATACAGATACAGGATAAAAGCCATGGTTTGCAGCAGTGCAGACGCATGGCTTTTTATGTGATAGGGAAGTGCTAACATTCTTTCTTATGTTCTCAGGAAAAAACTTGAAACAATATACGGTCAACAGTATAATAGACTAAAAGCTTTTTAGCGCTATTTGGCAAATACGAAGGATGCGAGGAACAAATCATAATGAAAAGAGTACCATATCTTCCAAAGTCACTTACATGCATGAAAGGGTATGACAGGAAGCAGCTGAAAAACGATGTGATTGCCGGGGCATTGGTGGCGGTGATTGCTTTTCCTCTCTCTATTGCCCTGGCCATATCTTCAGGGTTGAGCCCGGAGCGGGGACTTTATTCTGCCATTATTGGAGGCTTTCTGGTATCACTGCTTGGCGGCAGCAAAGTGAACATCGGCGGGGCGACTGCCGCAACCGTCATGACCGTGTTTCTGATTGTCGAAGAATTCGGCCTGGCCGGACTTGCTGTTGCCAGTATTATGGCGGGATTGATTCTGATCGGGATGGGACTCTTGAAGTTCGGAGTTTTGCTTAAATATATTCCCCGTACGATTACACTGGGATTTACCGCCGGTATTGCAATGGGTATTTTTTCCGGGCAGCTGAAAGGTTTTCTGGGTCTGGAGATGGGAGCCGTTCCGGTCAAGGTAATTGATAAATTTATAGCTTATGCAAATGTGATCCATACCGTTGACTGGCCGACTCTTGCGATCGGTATCCTGGCACTGGTTATTCTGGTAGGGCTGCCCCGTATTACAACCAGGATTCCCAATTCACTGGCAGCTATTCTGGTAACAACACCGCTGGTGGCTCTGATGCGGCTGGAAGTACCGACAATCCGCAGTGTCTATGGAGAACTGCCATCTCATTTTCCGGAATTTCATGCCCCGCAGATTACCTGGGAAATGGTCGAAGCATTAATACCGCAGACAATGACACTGGCAGTGCTGATTGCCATTGTATCGCTGCTGGCCTGCGTGGTCACCGATGGTATGATAGGCGAGTCGCATGATTCCAATCAGGAACTGATCGCTCAGGGAGTTGCCAATATTTTTTGCGGTTTCTTTGGCGCAGTCCCGGTAGCCGGTGCAGTAGCGCGGGCATCCAACAGTGTCAAATGCGGCGGGCGGACGCCGGTAGCAGGGATGGTTCACAGCGCGGTGGTGCTGCTGATTCTGTTATTTGCCATGCCGCTGGCCGGATATATCCCGATCCCGACGTTATCGGCGATTTTGATTCTTGTTGCGTACAATATGAGTAATTGGAGAGAATTTGTCTATATGGCTAAATATGCTCCCAAATCAGATTTTTTTGTTCTGGCTGGAACGTTTTTGGCTGGTGTCCTGGTGGATCTGCTGTTTGCTGTAGAGATCGGGGTGATGCTGGCAGCACTCTTATTCCTGCGCCGGATGTCGGAAGTAACTCATATCCGGGAATGGCACTACCTGTCCCATGATCGGCAAAGAGATGGGCGAAAACTTCGTTCGGTTCCGCCGTGTACCCTGGTATATGAGATTAATGGCCCGGCATTTTTTGCCACCGCCGATGAATTGATGCGGATTGTGGGCGGACAGAACACAAAGGTAATAATTCTGAGGATGCAAAGTGTTCCGACGATTGATATTACAGCCCTAAAAAACCTTGAGAGGTTTTTGGAATACTGCAGCCGGCAGCAGATCTGCCTGCTGTTTTCTCATGTGAATGAACATCCCTTTGCAGTTATGAAAAAAGCAAAATTTATTGATAAAGCCGGTGAGCAGAACTTTTGTGCCAATATCGATGAGGCGTTGGTAAAGGCAGAAGAAGTGGTCACGAAACGATTGGAGAAGACTGGATAATGGCAGCAGAACAACACTACCTGGAATTACCCGCAGCATTTATGAAACGGATGCAGACACTATTAGGTGATGAATTTGAAGCATTTATTAACAGCTATGATAATCCGCGGGTTCAGGGACTTCGCTTCAATCCGCTGAAAGGGTCACCCGATATGATGGCATCAGCGTATCAGAAGCGTTTCGGGCTGCGCCCGGTTTCCTGGTGCGGGGAGGGTTATTATTATGATGCCGGAGCCAGGCCGGGCCGGCATCCGCTGCACGAAGCCGGTGCTTACTATATACAGGAACCGAGTGCCATGGCGGTAGCCGCACTTGTGGATCCACAGCCGGGTGAAGTGATCCTGGATTTGTGTGCCGCTCCCGGCGGTAAGACAAGCCAGATCGGAGGCCGCCTGAATGGGCAGGGGTTACTGGTCAGCAATGAGATTCATCCGGCCAGGGCCAGAATTCTGTCACAGAATATCGAACGAATGGGCATCCCGAATGCAGTAGTGACGAACGAGAGCCCGGAGCGGTTAAAACAGCATTTTTCGGAATTTTTTGATAAGATTGTTGTCGATGCACCTTGCTCTGGTGAAGGAATGTTTCGTAAGGAAGTGCAGGCCAGTACCGAATGGAGTGAAGACAATGTCCGGCTATGTGCCGACCGCCAGCAGATGATTCTGGATTGTGCGGCCCTGATGCTGAAGCCGGGGGGAAGACTGGTATACTCGACCTGCACCTTTGCACCGGAAGAAGATGAAGAAGAGGTTGCCGGTTTTATCAGCCGTCACCCAGAATTTTCCATAGAAAAAGTTATGCGTCCTGTCGGTCTGTCTGCCGGAAGGCCTGAATGGAGCCGGATTCCCTGCGCCGGTCTAGAGGACACATTCCGGATCTGGCCACATCAGGCCTGCGGTGAAGGACATTATATGGCAGTGCTGAAAAAGAGCGGTTTGCCCAAGCCATCTGATCACTATCAGACGGAGTCTTTCTGGAAGGACAAAGAGGGTCTGAAATTGTGCCGCGCTTTTATTCAGGATACCCTGAAGGTGGATCTGGACCTGGAACAACTGATCCTGTTCGGCGATCAGGTATATCAGCTGCCGGCGCAGATGAACCGGATATCCGGTCTGAAGATCCTGCGTCCCGGTCTTCATATCGGCACGTTAAAGAAGAACCGGCTGGAACCGTCCCATGCCCTGGCGCTGGCGCTGAGGCCGGATCAGGTTATCCGCAGCCGGAATTTGTCGTCGGATGAGCCTGATATTATTAATTATCTCACCGGAGCCACCCTGCCGTCTGAAGGACAGCAAAAAGGCTGGGTGCTGATCTGTGTGGACGGGTATTCCACCGGCTGGGCCAAGGCTTCAGCGGGTACATTAAAAAACCACTATCCCAAAGGTCTCAGGATAGCGGCTGGTTAGTTGGCCAGAAAGCATTTCATATCATCAGGAACCGCTGCCGTAAAGGACAGTGGTTCTTTTGCTATCGGATGAATGAAGTCAAGTTTCCAGGAATGCAGACTCTGCCGGTTGATGTAGCGATAATCCGGATAGTACAGAAAGTCACCGTACAGCGGGAAACCCAGATACTTCATATGCACGCGGATCTGGTGTGTCCGTCCGGTATCCAGCCGGAGTTCGATCAGAGAACTGTCTGACTCCGGCAGATAGGAACGAAGCTTGAAATGGGTACAGGCATACTCGCCCTGCTCCCAGTTAACCTGACGTTCAATTGTAGAGCCACAGACCCTTGCGATCGGCGCGGACAGGGTATAGAAAGCCGTATCGCCGGTCTGGCATAAAGTCAGCCCGCTGACAGCATTAGTGCCGGACAGTTGATGCATGTCACCATGAACTGCCGCCAGATAAGTTCGGTGAATCTGCCGGCTTCTGACCATATCGGACAGGATGCAGGCACTGAGGGCATGTTTAGCCAGAATCAGCAGACCGGTAGTATCCCGGTCCAGCCGGTTGATCACCCGGTAGACAAAGGGCTGATTCTGCTGCCCAAAATACCAGGCCACACCGTTGGCCAGCGTATTGCTGTAATTTCCCTGAGAAGGATGGATCGGTACACCGGCATCCTTATTCAGAACCAGAATATCCTGATCTTCATACACAATATTAAGTGGCATCTCAGCGGGAACGACAGATTCCGAAGCGGTTTCTGCCGGCAGCCGGACCTGCAGGATATCACCAGACCTGAGCTGGGCAGTGACATACACCTGACGCTGCCGGATCGTCAGATAAGACGGGTCTTTTTTTAAATCAATGATTAATTTTTTTGAATATCCAATTTTACGGAGATAGTCTCCAACGCATGTTCCGTCATCTTCATCGGAAGCGGTATATTGAAACTGAATCGACATAAGCATAATTCCCCTTGTCTCTATAGTATAGCAGAATAAACTGCTTTTTTCCAGAATAGGATAAAGTAATGACAAGTCCGGAGAGACGAATAGTTATGAAAGAACGGATTGAAGTGAGCGGACTTTTTATCGGCATCGGAATTCTGATTGGAATCATCGGGCAGTCCCTGCCCCAGGCGCAGCCGATAGTTCCGGAAAAAAGCGGGGCTTCCAGTTTTGTGGTACAAAGCAAGAGCGAAGACACATCACTGCAGCTTTATGCATTATCGGCAGTACTGATGGATGCTGACAGCGGAAGGGTACTTTATGGGAAAGAAAGCGATGTTTTCCGGCCGATGGCAAGTACGACAAAAATCATGACCTGTATTCTGGCATTGGAGAATGGCAACCTTCAGGATATCTGTACCGTATCAGATACAGCAGCTTCCCAGCCTAAAGTACACCTCGGGGCAGGCAAAGGCAGTCAATTTTATCTGAATGATCTGCTGTTTTCACTGATGCTGGAATCCCATAACGATTCTGCGGTAATGATTGCGGAACAGATTGGCGGCAGTGTGGAAGGGTTTGCAGAAATGATGAATCAGAAAGCCCGGGATATCGGTTGTACCAGTACCAACTTCGTGACCCCTAATGGCCTGGATGCTTCCGTGACGACGTCGCAGGGGAAGGAATTTATTCATGGAACCACAGCTGAGGATCTGGCCAGGATTATGCGATACTGTGTTAATGGTTCGCCGATGAAGGAAGAGTTCCTGACCATTACCAGGACTTCCAATCACAGCTTTACGGATATCGGTGGAAAAAGAAGCTACAGCTGTACCAATCACAATGCGCTGCTGACCATGATGCCGGGAGCATTGTCCGGCAAGACCGGATTTACCGGAGGGGCCGGGTATTCGTATGTGGGTGCGCTGGAGGATCAGGGACGGACTTATATCATTGCTTTGCTGGCAAGCGGCTGGCCGCCACATAAAACATATAAATGGTCTGATGCCAGAACCTTATTCCAATTTGGAATGGATGAGTTTCGTTATCGGGATGTATTTGAGGAGCTGGGCGATGTGAGCATTCTGGTAGAAGATGGAATTCCGGCCGAAGGGGAGGAAGAAGCATCAGTAAGTCTGACAATGG
>JBOFYZ010000146.1:0-1637 GCA_051654925.1 Lachnospiraceae bacterium
AGCATGGCGAAAGGTAGACAGCCCCTCCCCATTAGAACGAGCCAACTTAGGGCTGCCCATGGCATCCAAAGTTAACAAAGATAACGTCACCGTTAATTCTCCTCCAACAAAAATAGAATTTATTATATGAAGCTGCCCGATAAATCTCGGGCAACTGAACCATTAATGATTACTTACCGACCAATTCAACCATGGCATACCCAGAACGCAGAGGCGTTGAGGCATTAGCCTGAATATAAACTACCTGATTCTCCGAGATGTTGTCAGGTGCCGTCCAGGTCACTTTACATAGGTACGTTCCATCTTCTTGCTCTATTTCCTCCTGCTGGCTAAAGGTACCTACAGCCGGGTAAGCTACCCAGCCATCAACAATCACCAGATCATCAATGGCTACTGTCTCAAAAGTTTGCGATTGTCCCGCTTTCAGCGCTTTAACCATTGGGGGAACAATATTGTACTCATTTTTGGCATTTTTACTTTGCAACAGCAGTTGAGATTTAGAATTGGTCCCTTTTTCAGTAGTGACAATATCATCGATAAATTTCATCCCTTTGCTGAAGGTTGCCGGTGGCGTATAACGCCCCGAATCATTGATACTGCCAATGCCTTCAGAAAGTGACCACTTCACGCTCTGAGTTTCGCCGGTAAATACCGCTTTAAGTTGAACCGGCGCAGTACTGCCTGACTTTTCTTCAACGATCAGATTAAGCGCAGGGGAAATCAAAACGGGTGCTGGTACCAAAGTGATGACAGCCGATGCCGAGTTCCCGCTGTTATCCTTGGCCGTGACTTTAGCCACCATGTTGTCGATATCAAAGAAGGCAGGTGCCTGATAAACGCCTTTCTCATCAATGCTTCCCAACGCCGGCGTCACTGACCATTTGACGCTTGTGGCCGGTTCGGTTTTAAACTGGGCAGACTCCTTCACGGCTACGACAGGTTCAACGGGAGAAATCTTGAACGCCGTTTTCTTAGGATTAATATCTCCAAATATAACCAAGTCACCAGGCACATAGGCTTTTTTAGCAATAAATGCATTTTCATTCGGGAATAACAGATTTGCCGCAATGAATAAATCAACGTCAGAGAGGTTAGGCGTTAACCCTTTCGTCAAAGCCTCTGGAACTCTCCTGGAAATTTCGTCAGCAAGAGGTTTAAATCCTTCTGTATACCACCAGTTATGTATCAAATCATCTGAATAATTCACATTATAATTAACGTTAGTATAGTTAAATGATACGGAAAGATTGTCAGAAACTTCAAGTGTGGCATGTGGTTCAGTATTTAAGACTTTAAATTTTGCATCATAACTTCTATAACTCCATTGGGCTCCGCCCTCCCATGTTTCGAAAAGTGATGTTGCTATCAGTGGAGAAAAACTATGATCTCCTCCCCAACCGAAAAGCAACCGGTCCACAGAACCTTCTATGGTAAAACCGGACATATCAATTTTCGCGGTTGTTTCAGAATACTGTTCACCGTTACCGGGGTCACTACCATCTTTACCGTCGTTGAGAGCTGCATAAAGATCTCCCGAAACACGGGCAACCCCATCATTATATTCAATATGTTTTTTATAGGTTTCATCGGTGTCATATTTTCCACTAACCTTGATAAGATAGGCCGCGTCATTACTT
>JBOFYZ010000147.1:0-16243 GCA_051654925.1 Lachnospiraceae bacterium
TGGGTTATGAGCTGGAGATTGTTAAGCTTGACTGGGATTCCCTGGTTCCGGCGGTGCAATCAGGTACAGTTGATTGTGTTGTTGCCGGTCAGTCCATTACCAGTGACCGTTTGCAGATGGTAGATTTTACCAGCCCATATTACTATGCATCGATCATCAGCCTGGTTAAAGCAGACGGGCCTTATGCAGAGGCTGCAAGTGTCGCAGATCTGGCCGGAGCAACGGCAACATCCCAGCAGAATACCGTATGGTATGACACCTGTCTTCCTCAGGTACCGGATGCTAACATTCTTCCGGCCCAGGAATCTGCACCGGCAATGCTGGTTGCACTGTTCTCCGGTAAATGTGATCTGATCGTTACCGATATGCCTACCGGTATGGCAGCCCTGGTAGCTTATCCTGATTTCAAGCTGCTGGACTTCTCAGATACTGACGGACAGTTTGAAGTATCGGAAGAGGAAATCAATATCGGTATTTCACTGATGAAAGACAATACCGAATTAAAAGAGGCAATCAACAGTGTACTTGCCAAGATGACAACAGATGATTTTAACACGATGATGGACGAGGCGATTGCCGTACAGCCATTATCTCAATAAAAGCAAAAGAAGGAGAATCAGATTATGCCAGCAGATTTTTTTGGACGGATCGTTTATATTTGGAACCGTGATGGCTCGTCTTTCATCCGGGGAGCCGGGGTAACTATGGTTATCGCACTGGTCGGCACTTTGATCGGCTGTGTGATCGGTTTTGCAGCAGGGATTATTCAGACGATTCCCGCCGAAAAGCATGATAACCCGGTGAAAAAGGCATTGCTTTGGCTGGTAAAACTGATTTTAAATATTTATGTCGAAGTGTTCCGCGGTACCCCGATGATGGCTCAGGCTATGTTCATTTACTTCGGATCAGCAGCTTTGTTTAATATCAACATGTCCATGTGGGTTGCGGCATTTTTCATTGTTTCGATTAATACCGGTGCCTATATGGCGGAGACTGTCCGCGGCGGTATTCTGTCGATTGATCCGGGTCAGACGGAAGGAGCCAAGGCGATCGGAATGACCCATTTTCAGATCATGGTGAATGTCATCCTGCCTCAGGCACTGCGTAATATTATGCCGCAGATCGGCAACAACCTGATCATCAATATTAAAGATACCTGTGTATTATCGATCATTGGTACTGTTGAGCTGTTTTACACCACCAAGGGAGTAGCCGGTGCCCTGTATACTTATTTTGAGGCATTTGCTATTGCCATGGTGATCTATTTTATTCTTACGTTCACCTGTTCCCGGATTCTGCGCTACTGGGAGAAGAGGATGGATGGTCCTGACAACTATGATCTGGCCACCAAAGATACTCTGGCGCATACCAGCGGTATGATCCGCTATCCAAGCAGGAAGGAGGAAAGCTAATGTCTGAGCAAATATTGGAAGTTCGTCATCTGAGTAAGACATTCGGCAAGAATGTAGTCCTCCGGGATGTGGATTTTACGGTATCGACGGGTGATGTTACCTGTATCATCGGAGCATCCGGCTCCGGTAAGTCTACGCTGCTTCGCTGTGTCAATATGCTGGAGACACCTACTACCGGAGAGATTATATATCACGGTACTGATATAACCGATCGGAAGGTGAATGTGGCGTCTTATCGCTCAAAGGTAGGAATGGTATTTCAGAACTTTAACCTGTTTAATAACATGACGGTATTGGACAACTGTATTGTCGGACAGGTCAAAGTATTAAAACGCGACAGAGCCGAGGCTAAGAAGAATGCCATGCGTTATCTGGAAAAGGTCGGTATGGCACCATATATCAATGCCAAGCCCAAGCAGATATCGGGCGGACAGAAGCAGCGTGTGGCGATTGCCCGGGCGCTGGCCATGGAACCGGAGGTACTGCTGTTCGATGAACCAACTTCGGCGCTGGATCCGCAGATGGTCGGGGAAGTACTTTCCGTTATGAGAACGCTGGCCAAAGAAGGCCTGACTATGATCATTGTAACGCATGAAATGGCTTTTGCCAGAGATGTGGCCAACCATGTAGTCTTTATGGCCAATGGTGTGATCGAAGAAGAAGGTGCTCCGGAGCAGCTTTTTGGAGATCCGAAGAAAGCACTGACAAAAGAATTTTTAAGCAGATTTATGCAGGGTTAGAATTAAAGAAGAGACCGGATTACGGCAGTGGCTGTATTCTGGTCTTTTTAAACATTTATGACATGATTGGAGCGGGATACTATGATAGATGGACATGCACATGCCTGCGGACGGTTGCGGACGGCGGATGGAATAGAAGTTTATTTAAAAGAAAATAATCTGGAATCGATCGTATTGTGCGGCGGCGAGTCGGGCAGCAGGCGCAATTATCCATATCCGCCCCTGTCTGATATTATCGCAGAAGAAAGAGCCCGTAGTTTCATCAATAATATGATAACGAAGGTGACCGGGCTGAAAGGTTTTGCCGATCATTTTGATGAGGAGAACCGGCATGTCAGGGATCTGGCAGAACAGCTTCCGGGCCGGGTTTATGCAGCTTACTGGGCCAATCCGCTGGAAGAAGATTGTATTGAAAAAATGCAGTATTTTTTTGAACAGTATTCCTTTTCGATGATTAAACTGCATCAATGCTGGACTGCATTTGATATTGGTTCTAAAACATGTGAAGGATTGTTTCAATGGGCAGCTGATCATCGCGTCCCGGTTTTTATTCACGTATCAGACCGGCATCAGGCCGGCCGGCTGGCAGCCATGGCAAACCGGTTCTGCCATACCAGTATTATTGTCGCCCATATGCTGTGGGCAAAGGAAATTCACGATGAGCTGGAATATGATAATGTCTGGTTTGACTTGTCTTCCCCACAGCTCTATAGCATCGAAACCATGCAGTACATAGTGGATAGCTGCGGAGCCCGGCGCCTGATTATGGGGAGTGATACACCGTATGGCTTCCATAATATCCAGTTGATCCTGAAACGGCTGGAACGATTGGCGCTTTCTGAGCAGCAAAAGAACCTGATAACCGGACAAAATCTATTACACCTGTTGGCGGAAAATGAAAAATTGCTGAATGACAAAACTAAATAAAAACAAAGCTGATTCTACGATTAGTTTGGCGCCCCAACTGTTGATACTCAGCTGTGTCATCAAAAACGAAAGCAGACAGGTGTTGATAAACAGGATTCCCGATACCAGAACAGCATACAAGAGTCCTGTTTTTAGTTGGCCGAAATTCTTTGTATCATGGTCTTCGCGGCAGTGAAATACCAGTGATTTATTCAATCGGTAATTGAGCGAAGCACTGATCAGCCGGGCTCCGATATTGCTGATTGCCGGTGCATGCCGGTAACCCAGACAATTCGTCAATAACAAAAACAAATGAAACAGGCCGTAATCCACGCAGAAGCATACCAGCGAAGAGGATATAAATTTCAGCATAGTTCCGTAAATGGAAACGGAATCATGGAATACCCGGAAATGAGAAGAAGGATTTCCCTCAAAATAAACGGTTGCTATCGGTATTTCCTCGATGGGTATCTGTTGCCTGGCCAGTGTCATCAGCATATTTATTTCATATTCGTAACGCTTGCCGGGAATGTCAAGCAATAAGGGAATCAGATCCGAAGAAAAGGCCCGCAGTCCGGTCTGTGTATCCTTAAGCGATACTCCCGACAAAAGATGAAATACTTTTCCGGTGATCTTGTTGCCGAAAAGGCTGCGCAGCGGAACCTGATGCTTGAAGCTGCGGGTACCAAGGATCAAGGCTTTGGGGTATTTCTCGCTGTTTAGCAGCAGCCGCAGGATATCAACGGTGCGGTGCTGGCCATCTGCATCGGCGATGACGATTCTGGCCGCGGGATAATGATCCTTAATATAGGAAAGGGCTGTTTTAATGGCCTGCCCCTTCCCCTCATTTTTCTGGTGTTTGAGGATAGCCGCATAGGTGCCTGCCTCCTGAAACACAGCTTCTTTGCCAGCTGAGCTGCCGTCGTTAACAACAATAATCTCAGCGTTGGAATAGGTATGTATTTCTTTTAATAAAGTAATCATTGTTTCATCCGGTTCATAAGCCGGTATGATAATGATGTCAGTCATATCTGCTGCCTCTTTTCCTGATTTAATTGATAGTTCCAGTTTATGATTGATTGCTGAAACAATCCTGAAAAAAATAGTATAAAACTTTCAGTTTATTTTAAGACTAATCCGATATACTACGTTCATCAGATCGGAGTATCTGAAATAAAAATCTAAAGGAGATAACAATTATGAAAAGAAATAAAATGAAAACAGTATTATATGCAGGAGTATGTGTGGTGGCAATGGCCGGTATGAGTCTGACCAGTTATGCCACGACAGAGTCCACCCGTCCGGCCAGTTCAGATCAGAGGGAGCGTCCCGAGGATGATGGCAGTGTTACCGCTAAAATTGTTTCAGCAGATGATGACAGCATTACCGTTTACCTTACCCAGCAGCACGAGCATAATGGTGAACGGCCGGAGTTAAGTGAAGATAACGCGCCGCAGGCATTACCGGCAGATACACAAAACATTCCGGATAAACCTGACAGCAGCGATGGAATGATGCCAGAACGTCCTGAAGGTAATGAGGCCAGAGGCGGACGAGGAATGATGAATTTCAGCGAAGAAACCACTACTCTGACAATCACAGGTGATACGGTCATTACCAGAGGGATGGAACAGGAAAGCGCAGACATCTCTGACTTGACTGAAGACAGCATTGTCCGTATTGTGACTGATGAGGACACCGTGGTCAGCATTTTGATCATGGATATGGAACTGCCGGAAGCAGCGGAGTAAGCCTTGCGAGTTTGTAAAAAATGTGTGACCAATTAATGACTATTGTGTGAATCCTCCCTTTTTCTGGAAAAAATGTGATATAAATGCATAAGAAAAGGAGGTAGCAATGAGGATACTTATTATCGAAGATGAGGCACGGCTGGCCTCAACAATAGCAGATATTGTAACCAGTGCAGGTTATCAGACCGATATCAGCATGGATGGAGAAGAAGGCTTTGAATTTGCAGTCAGTGGGATCTATGATGCTGTTATTCTGGATGTTATGCTTCCGGGAATGAATGGTTATCAGATTCTGTCCGGGCTCCGTAATAGAAAGGAATCCATCCCTGTTCTGATGCTGACTGCAAGAACTGAACTGGAAGATAAGATAAAGGGGCTGGATCTGGGCGCTGATTGCTATCTGACAAAGCCGTTTGAAAATAAAGAATTGATGGCCTGTCTGCGTGCAGTTCTGCGCAGACAGGGAACACTGATCCAGGAGATACTGGAATGCGGTGATCTGAGTCTGGTTCCGGGCACCTGTGAACTGCGCTGCCGGGATAATACCGTTTCGTTAAGTGCCAAGGAGCTGGATCTGATGCAGATTCTGATGAGAAATAGCAACCGCTATCTGTCAAAGGAGCTGCTGCTGCTGAAAGTGTGGGGATATGAGGCGGATATTAATGACAACAATGTCGAAGCCTACATGTCTTTTATACGTAAAAAATTAAAGCTGATAAAATCCAGAATGCAGATCGGCGTAATAAGAAAAGTTGGATACCGTCTGGAGGAACCTTCCTTATGATTCAGAAACTGCGTTGGCAATTTGTTACGATGATGATGATGATGATCATGATTATGCTGGCTTTTATATTTACCAGCATGTTTATTTCTGCTCGTGGCCAGTTTCGGCAATCAAGCCTGGAACGTCTCCGCATGGTAATCAAAGAAGAACACATCGCCAAGAACCCTCCGCCGACAGGAAGATCCGGTGCCTCGACGTTAGTTATCAGTGTCGGCAAAGACGGATCTGTTAATATATTAAAAAATCAGTTTTCCGATCTCGATGATGATAAAATCATGGCATTACTGGCTTATGCAGAAGCTCAGGAGGATGACAATGGTTTCATTTATGATGATAATATCCGCTATCTGAAAGATGTAAAAAAGGACGGCAAAATCAGATATGCATTTATGGACTGCAGTATTGAACAGAGTTCCTTGCGTTTTCAGATATACCACTCAGTTCTGATTGGAATGGTGGTCTTTTTTCTGTTGTTTCTGGTTATTATCCAGATTTCCCGCTGGGTAGTGCAGCCGGTAGCAAAAGCATGGGAGGAGCAGCGGCGGTTCGTAGCGGATGCATCCCATGAACTAAAAACGCCGTTGACCGTCATTTTATCAAATACCAATATGTTGTTGGACAGTCAGGAAGGAAGCCAGGAAAAAAACAGTACCCGTCTGTATCATATCAAGGCGGAAGCGATGCGGATGAAAGAATTAATTGAAAATCTCCTCCAGCTGGCCAGGACCGACAGCCAATCTGAGCGTCCATTGCATCAGAATATCGATATCAGCCTGCTCCTGCAGCGCTGCATCCTGACCATGGAACCGGTTTTCTACGAGGCAGGAAAGGGCATAACCGAGGAAATTGAAGACGATCTGATTGTCAGTGGTTCAGAAATGAAATTAAGGCAAATGATGGATATATTATTGGATAATGCTTTCAAATACAGTAGTCCAAACGGAGCAACTCAGATTGCCCTGAAACGGTTGTCTGCAAAGGAACTGCTTCTTGCCGTCAGTAATGAGGGTTCACCAATCCCAGCGGAAGAATGCAGCAAATTATTTGAACGCTTTTACCGCATTGACCAATCCCGGGGAACCATTGCCGGTTATGGACTGGGACTATCCATTGCCAAAATCATCGTGGAAGAATGCGGCGGGAAGATTCAGGCATCCTCCGATGGAAAGAGCCGGAACACATTTTTCGTCAGACTGCCTTGTGCAGAATGAATGTAAGAAAAACAGAGGGATTTTTAATATGAAAAATAAACGGCCGCTAAAACTATTAACCATTGATTTAGGCCTGACACTTGTTTTGCTGGGAATTTTCCTATTGCATTTTTATGTTTTGCCGCAAAACAAAAACAGTGAAGGTATTGTAATAGGCGATACGAATTCACAGACGGGAGCATTCGAACTGCCGTCAGCAACAGCAGCTCAATCCACTAGTCAAACTACACCGCCCGGTGAACGTGAACGAAAACCCGGCAGTGAAAACGATGAGAATCCCAGAAAAGGAAAGCCAGGCTCGAGCAGCAGCGGCAGCAGAGACAATCCGGGAAACGGAAATACCGGAACAACCGATATAGAATCGGATACCGTGATTCAGACATCAGAACGGCAGGGGATGCTGCTGCATACCCTTTACGAAGAAGATATTCACCTGACAATCAGAAAGAATGAGATCGGATCAGGAGATGAACAGATTACATACTACGTTGCAGACGTTTATCTGACCAGTGTAAATCAGCTAAAAACAGCATTCGCCAAAGGTACCTACGGCAAAAATATGCGAGAAACCACCCAGCAGATGGCAGAAGATAATCAGGCATTGCTGGCGATATCCGGAGATTCTTACGGTAACAATGAAAACGGCATCGTAGTCAGAAACGGAATCCTGTACCGTTCCGAAACAAACGATGCTGAAATATGCGTACTATTCACAGACGGAACCATGAAGATCTACGAACCAGAAGAATTCGAAGAAGCGGCAATACTAGAACAAGACGTATGGCAGGCCTGGAATTTCGGCCCCTCCCTGCTCAAAGACGGAGCAGTCAAAAGCACCTTCCGGACCACCAGCTACCTAAACCGCGCCAATCCCCGCTGCGCCATCGGCTACATAGCACCCGGACATTACCTGTTCGTACTAGTCGACGGCCGCGATCAGGGCTATTCCAAAGGAGCCACCATGACCGAACTCGCCCAGATCATGGCCGACGAAGGCTGCACCCTGGCCTACAACCTCGACGGCGGCAAATCCTCCGCCATGGTATACAGCGGAGAATACATCAACCAGCCCGCAGACGGCGGCAGAACCATCAGCGACATCATCTATCTCGAAAGGACAAAATAAACCCCATGAAAAAGTTCACACAACCATTGCCCCACCTAACCCTCATCTCAGCCCTATTCATCGCAACCCTATGGGTACTAGACCAGCTAAACCCAATGATGAACTTTCTCAACAATACCTTCGTCAACACAATCCTGTTCCTGTTCTGCATCTGTGCAGCAGGAGCAGCAATAACGCAGATTATCAAACAAGACGAAAAGAACCCTAAGACATAGACAACTAAAATGAATTTAAAATCTTTTCACAAAGCTGGCTAAATAGTCGCTGGGGTACGGTGGGCGGGGGCAAAGGCGTTGTCCGGGGCTGTCGGTACGCATCCTGTTTTACTGCATTTGCAGGAAAGTTAGGGTATCTTAAATAAGAAGCATGTGACGTTATGGGATAAATCAGCAATTGTTTGAGCAGCTTTACCGCGAGTTATTGTGATTTATCCCATGCACTTAGTCACATGCTTCTTATTTTAGATACCCTTACATTCCGAAACAGCAGTAAAACAGGATGCGTACCGACAGCCCCGGACAACGCCTTTGCCCCCGCCCACCGTACCCTGGAAACACCTCCACCACTGTGCAAAATACCTACAAATCAAACCCAAAATACTTCACAGCATTATTATAACAAATACCCTTAATAATCTCTTCTAAAGCCTTCTGATCATTCGGATACTCCCCATTCTCAACCCATCCGCCAATCAATTCACACATAATTCTGCGGAAATACTCATGTCTGGTATAAGACAGAAAACTTCTGGAGTCTGTCAGCATGCCGATAAAGTTGCCCAGACAGCCAAGATTAGCAAGGCTGGTCATCTGGTTGGTCATACCCACTTTGTGATCATTGAACCACCATGCAGAACCATGCTGTAGTTTTCCGGCAGCAGCGGTATCCTGGAAGCAGCCGATGATCGTTCCGATCGAAGCATCATCATTCGGGTTCAGGGAATAGATGATTGTTCTGGGAATTTCATTCGTAGCACTCAGAGAATTCAGGAAATCAGCCATCTGTGCAGACGGAGCATAGTTATTGATGCAGTCAAATCCGGTATCTGCACCAAGCTGCTGGTACATAAAAGCATTGTTGTCACGCTTACAGCCATAGTGCAGCTGCATGCCCCAGTCCATCCGATTGTATTCTTTGGCAACAAACAGCATGAAAGCAGTTTTGAATTTCAGTTCTTCTTCCTTGCTGACCGCCTGTCCGGACAAACCTTTTGCAATGATGGCATCCAGTTCCGCGTCATTTGCAGGAACATACATAACATATTCCAGGGCATGGTCAGATACGTTGCAGCCGCGTTTTGCGAAATAATCCATCCGTACCTTCAGCGCTTCTTGCAGAGAAGCGAAATCTTTTACAGCAACTCCGCTGACGTCAGACAAGGTTTTGATATAATCGGCGTAGTCCGGTTTTTCTACGTTCATTGCTTTGTCAGGTCTCCAGGCCGGCAATACCTGTACATCGAAAGAAGTATCGGCAGCGATTTTTTCATGCCATTCCAGTGAGTCAACCGGGTCATCGGTGGTACAGATCAGAGTTACGTTGGAAGCCTTGATCAGGCTGCGTACGGTCCATTTGTTCTGAAGCTGTTCATTGCAAAGATTCCATACTTCCTCAGCGCTGTCGCCGTTCAGGTGTCCGGTATAACCAAAATATCTCTGCAGTTCCAGGTGGCTCCAGTGATAGAGAGGATTTCCGATTAATTTAGACAGGGTTTCTGCCCATTTCTGGAATTTTTCACGGTCAGTTGCATCACCGGTAATGTATTTTTCGTCTACGCCATTAGAGCGCATCTGTCGCCATTTGTAATGATCACCACCCAGCCATACCTGGGTAATATTCTCAAATTTACGGTTCTCTGCGATTTCTTTTGGATTGATGTGGCAGTGATAATCCAGGATCGGCATAGATTCTGCATAATCATGGAATAATACCCTTGCAGAGTCTGTTGACAGTAGAAAATCCTTATCCATAAATCCTTTCATAAATAAATCCTCCTTGAAATAGTTAGAATTTTGTAGTTGCTCTTTTTATCAAATCGGCGGCAATCGTAGTTTTAGCCGGTACGTTGCTGCCGTTGAATACGCCCATCAGTGTATTAACAGTAGTGGTGCACAGTGCTTCCACCTTGCTGTCAATCGTAGTAAGCTCCGGATCGGTACAGATGGAATAATTAAAGTTATTATATCCGACAATACTTAACTCATCAGGAATATGACGTCCGGTCATGTGTGCATATTTGACAGCGCCGACAGCCAGAGAATCATCAGAAGTCAGTACGGCGTCGAATTTCAACCCTGCTTCATGGACGTTCAGCAATAAGTCCCGTGCTGCCAGAATATCCTTCGGACATTGATGGATATAGGTATCGCGGATCGGCAGGCCGTTGCCGTTTAAGGCATCTTTATAACCCTGCATTTTGTTAACTCCGCTGTAGGAGTGGCTGGTATAAAGATATAAAATATTGCGGCAGCCATTGGCAATCAGCAGGCTGGTTGCCTTGTGGGTGGCAGAACGGTCATCACAGACGGTAGAATAGATATTCTCGCCTTCCAGATATCCGTTGAGCAGCATAATCGGTATGTCCGCGGAAGCTTCAATGATATAAGCATTATCTCTGGCCCGCATTTCAAATGATTTGGAACCAGCCAGAATGATGGCATCGACCTTTTTGGACAGCAGCAGATTGATATATTTCTGCTTGGTTTCCAGTGAGGTTCCGGTACAGCACAAAATGGAATCATATCCATTGCTGCGGAGTTCCCGTTCCAGATAATAGATGGCATGTGCCAGATAAGGGTCAGAAGAATCAGTACACATAATCCCGATGGTCTGAATCGTTCCCAGTCCCAGTCCTCTGGCGAATACATTAGGTGTGTACCCCAGCTCGTCCATGACAGCAAGCACTTTTTCACGTGTCTTTTCACTGACGTTGGCATTGCCGTTTATCACTCTGGATACCGTTGCAATAGAGACACCAGCTTTATGTGATACATCATAAATATTCAAAAAAAACACCCCTTCCCTGTAAGCACTTACAAGCCGATGGAAATATTATACCTATTATATTGAAAATTTGCAAGTGCTTTAAAAGTTTTCATTGACTTATTTTCAAAGATTCAGTAGAATAATTGTAAGTACTTACATTTTTGATAATTGCTATAGTAAAAGGTGAAAAAGGAGAATAGTCATGCAGGATTTCATCAGGATTCATGAGGCCGATAATGTTGCGGTTGCACTTCGTCCGATCGATAAGGGAGAGACCTTAACAGTTGGTGAGCGTTCGGCGGAATATGAGGTTACTACATTAGCGGATATTCCGCAGGGTCACAAATTTGCATTAAAAGCAATCGCAGGCGGGGAAGAAGTAATAAAATACGGATTTCGGATTGGTTATGCCAAGGAAGAAATTCAGCCGGGCGGCTGGGTTCATGTTCATAATTTAAAAACGGCACTCGGAGATCTGCTTACATATAAGTATCAGCCGGTTATATCCGAATTGGCCAAGACGGAGCCGGCCACGTTCGAAGGATATCGCCGGGCTGACGGCAAAGTCGGTGTGCGCAATGAGATCTGGATTATTCCGACGGTCGGCTGCGTCAATTCGATTGCTCAGGCGCTGGAGCGGAAGGCTCAGAAGTTCGTTGGCGGTAATATTGAAGAAGTGGTTACTTTCCCGCATGCTTATGGCTGTTCCCAGATGGGCGATGACCAGGAGAATACCAGGAAGGTTCTGGCTGATATGATTCACCATCCCAATGCAGGGGCAGTTCTGGTGCTGGGACTTGGCTGTGAGAACAGTAATATTTCGGTGCTGGAAGAATATATCGGTGAATATGACGAGCAGCGCGTCAAATTTCTGCAGTGTCAGGATGTCGAAGATGAACAGGAAGCAGCGATGGAAATGCTGGAAGAACTTGCAGCCTATGCCGGAGCTTTTTCCAGAGAGTCAATTGATGCCAGCGAGCTGATTATCGGCATGAAGTGCGGCGGATCCGATGGTCTGTCAGGAATTACGGCCAATCCGACTGTGGGGGCATTTTCCGACCTGCTGATCTCTAAAGGCGGTACTACTATTCTGACTGAGGTACCGGAGATGTTTGGCGCCGAAACATTGTTGATGAACCGCTGTGAGACACCGGAGCTGTTTGAGCAAACAGTAGCACTGATTAATGATTTTAAGAATTATTTTACCAGTCACAACCAGACGATCTATGAGAATCCATCCCCGGGCAACAAGAATGGCGGAATCTCTACCCTGGAAGATAAGTCCCTTGGCTGTACCCAGAAGTCAGGAAGCGCACCGATCAAAGGAGTACTGGCATATGCAGAACCGGTTAAGGTAAAAGGTCTGAATCTGCTGTCAGCTCCGGGAAATGACCTGGTAGCCGCTACCGCACTGGCAATTTCAGGTGCTCATATTGTCTTGTTTACAACCGGAAGAGGTACCCCGTTTGCATCACCGGTACCGACTGTGAAAATATCAAGCAACTCAAAATTAGCAGGATATAAAGAAAATTGGATTGACTTTAACGCCGGACGTATGGTAGAAGATAAGAGTAAGGAAGAAGTTGCTCAGGAACTATTTGATTATGTTCTGGCAGTTGCTTCCGGAAAAAAGGTAAAGGCAGAAGAAGCCGGATTTCATGATATGGCTATCTTCAAGCAGGGTGTTACCCTGTAACCTTCCGCCGAACGGACGTGAGGGGGAGCTTGCTTAGATGAAACACCATGCTCAATGTTGCACAAAAGACGTGCTCGTTTCGCAGGTGTGCTTGATTGCTAAGTTCGAAAAGCTTCTCTCCAAGTAATCAAAGCAAGAAAGGCGCATAAAGTATGAAACTGAATAGGACAACGCTAAGAACCATAGAAATATTGAAACTGGTATCAAAGAATTCAGAAGGCATTACACTGGATACGATCTGTGAGGAGCTTGCACTCCCCAAGACCAGTGCCTATGACATCGTGACAACGCTTGTTGAAACAGGAATGGTCAATGTCGACCGCGGCCAGCGGCAGCGCTATACGATCGGGCTGACAGCATACCGGATTGGGATCAACTACACCAATAACCTGGATTTTATCAGTGTGATCGAACCGGAACTGAAAGCTTTTGCAAAAGAAACCAGCAAAACAGTATTCTTTGGGGTGCGTTCGGACTGTGAAGTTGTATATATCTGCAAAGCAGAACCTGAAAATCCGATTATTACAACCGCAACCGTAGGAACAAAGAACCCAATGTACTGTACTTCGCTGGGAAAGGTGATTCTTGCCTATACCGATGATGAGACCAGGGACCAGGTGATCAGGAGCATCAGGTTCAATAAAAAGACAGAAAGAACGATTATTTCCAGTGAATCATTTCTGAAAGAACTGGAAAAGGTAAGAGATCAGGGATATGCACTGGATGAACGGGAAGTGGAGGAGCATATGGAATGCGTCGGTGCACCTGTATTTGGACCTGACGGGGCCGTTCTTGGTGCGATCAGCGTCTCCAGCCTGTATCAGCCGACAGAGGATTATGCCCGGCTGGGACAGGTGGTTTCGGCGAAAGCAAAAGAGGTTTCTAAACAATTAGGTTTTATTGGCAAAATATAAGGATTTTTATATTGACAAATCAATGATAAAGAATTAATATGAATGTATAAATCGTAAATAAGAAATAGATTCGTATATACGAATAAATTTAAAGGAGAAGATAACATCATGAAAAAAGAGCAAGTATTAGCAAGAATGAAAGAAGATTGTCTTGTCGCTGTTGTTCGTGCCAAGGATTTGGAACAGGGTGAGAAAGTTGTTGATGCTATTATCGCAGGCGGAATCAACTTTATCGAAATCACCATGACAATGGATGAAGGCAACCCGGTTGAATTTATTCAGCTTATGGCTCAGAAGTATAAAGATAACGACAAGATTGTCATCGGCGCAGGTACCGTACTGGATCCGGAGACCGCAAGAGCAGTGATTCTGGCCGGTGCCAATTATGTAGTCAGCCCTGGTCTGAATGTGGAGACCATCAAGCTGTGCAACCGCTACCGTGTACCGATGCTGCCGGGCGTTATGACTCCTACGGAAGCTATTACTGCTCTGGAATCAGGTTGTGATGTGATCAAGATCTTCCCGGGCAACATTGTCGGACCATCCGCAATCAGCTCTTTTAAAGGACCTCTTCCGCAGGGTGATTTCATGCCTTCAGGCGGCGTTGATGTAGACAACGTAGACAAGTGGCTGGCTAATGGCGCATACGCAGTAGGTACCGGCAGCAGCCTGACCAAAGGTGCCAAGACCGGCGATTTCGCAGCAGTTACTGCTAAAGCAAAAGAATTCGTAGAAGCAGTAGCAGCAGCGCGTGCAAAATAAAACGGTAACAGCTCAGGACGGCGGCAAATTTCATATAAAAACAGCTGTCAAGCTTGCTTGTAAAGCTGATTTTATATGAAATTTGACATCGGATGAACATCCGATGCTTCTTGAATGACGTTTTTCATTCAAGAAGATACCCCGTACGGAACAGTTGGAATAAATAAAAGATAAGAAAAAGGAGAATAGAACAATGGCAAAGTTTGTAACCATGGGCGAAATTATGTTAAGACTGTCCACCCCAAACAATGAAAAATTCATCCAGGCAGATGAATTCGATATTAACTACGGCGGAGGAGAGGCAAACGTAGCGGTTTCTCTTGCTAACTACGGACATGAGACTCAGCTTGTAACTGCAGTACCGGCCAATCCAATCGGGGAGTGTGCAGTAGCAGCTCTGAGAAAATACAATGTCGGAACAAAGTATGTATCCAAGAGCGGCGAGAGACTCGGTATCTATTTTCTGGAGACCGGTTCTGCCATGAGAGCTTCCAATGTTGTATATGACAGAGCGCATTCCTCCATTTCAACCGCTAAGGCGGAAGAATTTGATTTCGATGCAATCTTTGCTGATTGTGACTGGTTCCACTTCACCGGCATTACTCCGGCCGTCAGTGATTCAGCAGCAGAACTGACGGAGACCGCATTAAAGGCAGCGAAGGCTCACGGTGTAACGGTATCCGTAGATTTAAACTTCCGTAAGAAATTATGGTCCTCTGAAAAAGCTCAGAAGATCATGACCAACCTGATGCAGTACGTCGATGTATGTATCGGCAATGAAGAAGATGCTGAGAAGGTTCTGGGCTTCAAACCAGGCAACACTGACGTTACCTCCGGAGAACTGGAACTGGCAGGTTACGTAGATATCTTCAATCAGATGGCTGATAAGTTTGGCTTCAAATACATCATCAGCTCCCTGCGTGAAAGCTTTTCAGCTTCCAACAACGGCTGGTCTGCATGTATTATGGATGGCAAGACACGTGAATTCTACCACTCCAAAAAATACTCCGTTACTCCGATCGTTGATCGCGTAGGCGGCGGCGATTCTTTCGCAGCAGGCTTGATCTGCGGCCTGGCTGATGGTAAAGATATGAAGGCGGCACTGGAATTTGCCGTGGCAGCTTCCGCTCTGAAACATACTATTCCTGGTGACTTCAATCTGGTCAGCCGTGCTGACGTTGATAATCTGGCTGGCGGAGACGGTTCCGGACGGGTACAGAGATAACAGACTTTAAAACGAAACGATGAAACGGTAAATGGCTAATCCTCAAATGAATAAGTTGGGAATTAGTCATTTTTACTAAGCAGGATAACAGGAGGAATCGGAAATGAAACAAAACAGAACGTTTGATTTGCTGACATTCGGCCAGGTATTGCTTCGTCTTTCACCGCCAAATAATGAACGGCTGGTACGCGGAGATACCTTTGTCAAACAGGTTGGCGGAGCGGAACTGAATGTAGCGGTAGGGGTAGCCCTGCTGGGACTGCATACCGGTATTATATCCAAACTGCCGTCTCACGACATGGGAAGTTATATGAAGAGTAAGATTCGTTCGTATGGAGTCAGTGATGATTACTTCATCTACGATCAATCCCCAAATGCCCGGATCGGTATCTACTACTATGAAAATGGTGCATATCCACGAAAACCAAAAGTAATTTATGACCGTACCAACAGTTCATTTTATTCCTTAACAATTGATGATATTCCGGAAGATGTTTATGCCTCAACCAGATGCTTCCACACAAGCGGCATCACCATGGCATTGAGTAAGCAGGCACGGGAAACCACGATAGAAATGATCAAACGCTTTAAACAGGCTGGAACGCTGGTATCATTTGATGTTAATTTCCGCGGCAATCTCTGGACCGGAGAAGAGGCTAAGGAATGCATTGAGCAGATTTTACCATATGTTGATATCTTCTTCTGTTCTGAGGATACCGCCAGATTGACAT
>JBOFYZ010000148.1:0-22301 GCA_051654925.1 Lachnospiraceae bacterium
AATCCTAACACTCCTGCAAAGGCAGACAGTTCACAGCATACAGCAGCAGCAGGCCCACCGCCCCTCAGACGCTCACTCTCTGGAACTATATTACCTATCCAGGTTTAGCTTAGCGAATGCATCTGCAAACGCTGAATTAATCGGTTCATTGGTTTCTTTTTTCTGCTGGTTCATATAGCGGGCAACGTCTTTTTTGGATACTCCAACGCCTTCTTTTTCGCGTCTGGCCTTAAATGCAGTCAGCTTTTCTTTATGACCACAGCGGCACACGAAAATCTGGGCATCGCCTTTTCCTTTTAGTTCCATCTTTTTATGGCAGGACGGACATCGTGCGTTACTGGTGCGGGAGATTGTTTCTCTGTGTCCGCATTCGCGATCCTGGCATACCAGCAGCTCACTGTTTTTACCTTTTACTGCCAGCATTCTCTTGCCGCATTCGGGACATTTTGTATTGGTCAGGTTTTCATGACGGAATTTTCCTTCTGCGGTTTTGATCTCATGGATTAGCTCTTGGGAATAGTGTCTGATGTCTTTCATAAAAGCTGAGCGTTTACGTTTACCGGCAGCAATTTCGGACAGCTTCATCTCCCAATCTGCGGTTAGCTCAGGTTTTTTCAGATCCTCGGGCACTAATTCCAGCAATTGTCTTGCCTTAGATGTGGTAAAAATATCCTTGCCGCGCTTCTCCAGCAGAAAACTATTAAATAATTTTTCGATTATATCTGCTCTGGTTGCTACTGTTCCCAGGCCGCCAGTTTCACCGATTGTTTTTACCATTTCCCGGTCTCTGGAATCCATATATGCCACCGGATTCTCCATGGCCGACAGCAGGGTTGCTTCATTGAATGGGGCGGGCGGTTTTGTCTTGCCTTCGGTCATTGAAATCGAAAGACCGGTAAGTTCAGTTCCCTTTTTTAATTCAGGAAGATTCTGTTCCTTTAACTCCTGATCATCCTTTTCTTCCTCTTCGTTTTCATATACCTCTTTCCACCCGGAGCTCTTGACTACTTTACCTTTAGCCACAAAACTTTCACCGCATATTACCAGCTTCAGCTCGGTCTGCTCATATTCAAACGGCGGATATAGGACTGCCAGAAATCGACGTACAACCAGATCATATATTTTTCGCTCTTCGTTGGTCATATGATCCAGCTGGACATACTGCTCTGTCGGGATGATGGCATGATGATCTGAAACTTTTTTATCATCTACAAAGGATGGTTTTGCTGTGATTTTCTGATTTCTCAATTTGCCTGCCAGTTTTTTATAAGGACCGGTACCGCATGCCTCAAGCCGTTCTTTGATTGATGGAACAATATCTGCACTGAGGTAGCGAGAGTCGGTCCGGGGATAGGTCAACACCTTGTGGTTCTCGTACAGCCGCTGCATAATATTCAGCGTTTCCTTTGCTGAAAACTGGAATCTCCGGTTTGCTTCCCGTTGTAGTTCCGTCAGGTCATAGAGCTGTGGTGCATATGACTTTTTCGGTGTGCGCGTTACGTCAGTAATGATCCCGCTTCCGGCACCATTCATTTTCTGGCAAAGCTGTTCGACTCGCTCCCGGTTGAAGGAACGGTAGCTTTTTGTTTTTTCTTCTCTCCAGGTAAACACTACCGGAACACTCTTGTTTCTGGCCGTCAAACCATAGTAGCTTTTGGGGATGAAATCTTTTATCTCCTGTTCACGCCTGGCTATCATGGCAATTGTCGGTGTCTGTACCCGTCCGCAGCTGAGCTGGGCATTGTACTTGCAGGTCAGAGCTCTGGTTGCGTTGATGCCTACCAGCCAGTCGGCCTCAGCCCGGCACATCGCCGCATCATACAGATTGTCATAAGCCCGGCCGTCCTTTAGGTGGGCAAAACCATCACGGATGGCCTTGTCTGTAACCGATGAGATCCATAACCGTTTGATCGGTTTCTGGCTGCCGGCTTTTTTCAGAATCAGCCTTGCTACCAGTTCTCCTTCGCGCCCGGCATCGGTTGCAATAATGATCTCTCCTACGTCTGAACGATGAAGCTGCTTTTTGACCACCTGATATTGCTTTCCGGTCTGTTTAATCACTTCAAGTTTAAAGGCATCCGGCAGCATCGGCAGATGTTCCAGTTTCCATTCTTTATATTTGGTGTCATAATCTTCCGGATCCGCCAGAGTTACCAGATGACCCAGCCCCCATGTAATAATATAGTCCTTCCCCTCCAATACCCCATTATGATTGTTCCCGCATTTCAAGACACGGGCAATATCACGGGCTACAGATGGCTTTTCTGCTATGATTAATGATTTCACAATTTATACCTCCACGGTGTAATAATAATTCCCTATGAAACAGAAAATGCCCCATCCTCAGGTTTGATACCTGAATCGTAGGGCACTCTGGCTTCTTTTCTATGCTTCCGGCTTCTCCACCTGAACAATCGCCTGTTTCTGCATCGGGATACGGCAGTTCTTATTATTGCCGAATTCGACAATCACTGTATCATCTGTCATATCTATGATCACTCCATAAAAACCGCTGGTGGTCAGTACACTGTCACCAATTGCTACGCCGGAAAGGAGCTCCTGCATTTTTTTCTTTTCTTTCTGTTGCGGGCGAATGGCCATAAAATACATTAATGCACAGAAAAAAATGATATAGCCGATCAAAAATACCGGGGACGTTCCCCCTGTTGCTGCCATCATAACTGTTGTCCTCCTTATACCGGCCTTGACGAACCGGACGTTTTCTTTTACTTGCCTGCGCCGTCTGCAGACATGCGTGCAAGCTTCTCTTCCTTATAAGACGCATAGCAATGATTTTCTATTGCCTCGCGAATCTCCTCCATCATTGTATTATAAAAATATAAATTATGCAAGACACATAATCGCATTCCTAACATTTCTTTTGCCTTCAGCAAGTGACGGATATATGCCCTGCTGTAAGAGCGGCATGCCGGACACCCGCAGCCTTCTTCAATCGGTTTGTCATCCAGCTGATACTTTTGATTGAACAGATTGTGCTTGCCTTCATTGGTATACACATGTCCGTGACGGCCATTGCGGGAAGGGTAAACACAGTCAAAGAAATCCACCCCTCGTTCCACTCCTTCCAGTATATTGGCCGGAGTTCCCACGCCCATCAGATAGGTTGGCTTATTCTGCGGCAGATGAGGCACAGTCACATCCAGAGTATGATACATCTCTTCATGACTTTCGCCAACCGCCAGGCCACCAACTGCATAACCGTCCAGATCCATATCGGCAATCGTTTTGGCATGGCTTATCCGTATCTCATCTACTACCCCGCCCTGATTAATGCCAAACAGTAATTGCTCTTTATTAATAGTATCAGACAGGCAATTTAAACGATTCATCTCAATCCGGCAACGCTCCAGCCACCTGGTGGTCCGGTCGACTGAGCTCTGAATATACTGAAATTCTGCATGGCTGGGCGGACATTCGTCAAAAGCCATTGCTATCGTAGAAGCCAGATTGGACTGAATCTGCATACTCTCCTCCGGCCCCATGAAGATTCTTCGTCCGTCGATATGAGAACGGAAGTATACACCTTCTTCTTTGATCTTTCTGAGTCCCGACAGAGAGAATACCTGAAATCCGCCCGAATCCGTCAGAATCGGCTGATCCCAGTGCATAAAGCGATGAAGCCCGCCAAACTGTTTGATCAGCTTGTCTCCGGTTCTGACATGGAGATGATACGTATTGGACAACTGTACCTGTGTTTTGATCCCCTTCAGGTCGTCCGTTGACACAGCACCTTTGATTGCCGCTACCGTACCCACATTCATAAACACCGGGGTCTGGATCGTTCCGTGTACCGTTTCCAGAGAGGCCCGCTTCGCTTTTCCATCCGTTGTTATAATCTGATATTTCATTGCTTATCCTATCTGCGCTTTATTCTTCATCCGCAAGCGCTGCTTTGATCATGATCGCACATTCAATTCGTTTTTTCTGCATTTCGCAGCCAATATCATACACATCTGTAATTGATCCATGGAAATTGTATGAATTCGCCGCACAGCCGCCGCTGCAGTAAAATCTGGCAAAACAGTCCCGGCACTTCTCTTTTGCATATACGTTGCAAAGCTTAAACTCGTCCCGAATCTCCGTCTTAACAATTCCGGTATCCACATTGCCCATCAGGAATTCATCCTGACCGACAAACTGATGGCAGGGATAGAAATCGCCCCACGGTGTCACTGCCAGATATTCCGTTCCTGATCCACAGCCCGACAAACGTTTCGCCACACAAGGACCCTGATTTAAGTCAATCATAAAATGGAAGAAATTAAATCCCTTCCCTTCTTTTTTGCGTTTAATATATTCCAGTGCCAGCTTATCATACTCTTCCATAATCCCCGGCAGATCTTCTTCCCGGATAGAATAGGTCTCTTCGGCAGGTGCCACGACCGGCTCTATCGACATCTGGTCAAACCCCAGGTCAGCAAAATGCTTCACATCTTCCGAAAAGTCCTGATTGTGATGGGTAAATGTCCCGCGGACATAATAATCCTTATCGCCCCTGCTATCTGCAAACTGCTGAAACTTCGGCACGATTACATCATAGCTGCTTCCTTTTCCATTACGGGTTGGCCGCATAAAGTCGTTGATCTCTTTGCGCCCGTCCAGACTCAGCACGACATTACTCATCTCACGATTACAGAACTCCATAATCTCGTCGTTCAACAGCATTCCATTTGTTGTCAGGGTAAAACGGAACTTTTTATGATGAGGTTCCTCCAGCGAGCGGCCATACTCCACCAGCTGCTTAACCACTTTCCAGTTCATCAGCGGTTCCCCGCCAAAAAAGTCGACTTCCAGATTTCTTCGATTCCCGGAATTCGACACCAGAAAATCGAGGGCTTTTTGACCCACTTCAAAACTCATCAATGCCCGTCTGCCGTGATATTCTCCCTCTTCTGCAAAACAGTATTTACACCCCAGATTACAGTCGTGAGCAATGTGCAGACACAACGCTTTCACTACCGTCTGGCGCTTTTTAAAATCAATAATGTATTCCTGATAGATGTCCTTCGCATACAACTCTTCTGCATCGACCAGTTCCTGTACTTCTTCCAAGGCTTCTGCCGCGTCTGATTCGCCATAGACAGCCGCCAGTTTTTGACCAATCACCTGCTTTGCCGATTCAGGAATCCGTTCCGGCTTGTCCAGTTCGCCCATGACCGGTTCCAGCATGGCAACCGCATCATAGACCACATCATCTACCACATGGACGGACCCGCTGTTAACATCCATGATGATATTATATCCGTTGTTCTTATATTGATGAATCACTCATTCTCTCCTTGTTTATGAAATCTCTCTAATACACATTTAGGCAGACAATAAGGAGTCCGACTCGCCGGACTCTCGCTCCGAAGCGCGGTTGCTTCAGCAACCATCTACCTTTGCGCGCAGTGCGCATCGGAGCACTTTCCTATGCAACAAGAAAACCCCTACAATCCAGGACCATAGGGGTCGTTACTCGTCTGCCTTATCTTTCTGTAAACGGTCTATCTGTTTGCGTTCTCACAACTCTGGTTTCCTACCGTACAGGAAGTCTTACATGCGGACTGGCAGGATGTCTGACACTCTCCACAGCCGCCTTTTTTCATGGATTCTTTTAATGTCTTATTGTTTAAAGTTTTTACATGTTTCATGTTTTCGCCTCCTAAGTTCACAATTCCCTGAGATTATATCATATGTACAGACCTGACGCAAGTTATTTCAGCAGCACCGCTGTTAATCCGGCCAAAACTCACTGTATGTCGCCCCCGGCAGCATACCGCCCCGGTACGATGCAAGTTCAGTGACCGTCACCAGCTGATACCCCTGAGCGACCAGCTCCGGAATAATCACATTGCTGGCATCTGCTGTCGTACTGTATAAATCATGCATCAGAATAATATCACCGTCTTTTACATTTTCACGAATGATCCGTATAGTCGATTCGGCATCTCTGGTCTTCCAGTCCAGCGTATCCACCGACCACAGAATCGCCGGCATTGACATCGCACCAACCTGTTCCATTCCTGCCGCTGTTCTGGCTCCGCCGCATGGCCTCATCAGGATCGGCGCAATACCGCAGGCATCTGATACTACCTGGTTAGTCTTCTCCAGCTGCCACTTCAGTTGTGCCGGATCAATCTTGTTCATCATAATATGGTCATAGGTGTGGTTGGCAACTTCGCAGCCCTGATCTGTCATCTGCTTCACAAGATCCATATCTTTCTCCACCCGGGAACCTACCATAAAGAAGGTGGCTTTTGCATTATTAGCCTTTAGCAGATCGAGAATCCTTGGTGTGACCGCCCTAGTCGGCCCATCATCATAGGTCAGGGCAATCATCGGTTTATTCGGATCAATTCCACCGGCATAAGAAGATTGTCCGGCAACTTTTTTCACAATCGAAACCCGGATTCCGTCAACCCGTTTTCCGGCCCCCGCAACTCCCGCTTCTGTACCATTTTGCACCCAGTCGCTCCAGGTATTGTCCTGCAGGACGCTGTAAAGAATATCATAATAACTCTCAAGTTCTCCGGTCAGGCGCATACACACCGCTTCCAGAGGTGCTTTCGTATCTTCCTGTCCGGCAGTCTGTCCATTCTCGGTCCAATCAAGCCAGCCGGAACCGCTCAGATTCACCGTATATTCAATCGTTCCCGTCAAATCTGCCGGCTGATTGTTAATCGTTGCCCTGACTGCCGTAATATAGTTACCAGCCGGTGCCATACAATAGGAATTATCAGCAAAATAGCGGCTCCAGTCCACATCATATACATGGATTCCATAAATCGCACCAAGATCTGGTAAATCATCCCGGATTTTCACAAATTCAGCCGTCTCCAGCTCTGCTCCCAAAGCAGCCACCGTTACTTCAGACAACTCCGCTCCCACTTCTGCTGCTGCCTGAACACTCTGCATCTTTCTGGTGCTTCGTCCCAGGCTCCCAACCATAACTCCCACACCTGCACACAGCACCAGTATCCCTGCCACAAATGCGTAGCGTATAACCCGAATCTGCTGATCATGCTTCCGTTTTATTTCCTTTCGACGTTTGTCACGATCTTTTGTCTCTTTCACTGCCATCCCGCTCTTACCTCATACCCTGTTTATCATCCATTTTTTTCCATAATTATAGTATACCAGACCCCTCCGTTAAGTCAACCGCCGTCTTAATGACATTTATCCTCAGTATCACATCCGGAGCAGCCACCACAGCCACAGCCGCAACCGCCTTTGCCACTCTTTGTATCTTTGATTTTTTTCCATATAACCCCAACTACTCCTGCAGCTATCACAATACCAACAATCCAGTCTATCATAATAATCTCCTCTATTATAAACGTTTTCAGATGACTCTATTATACTTCTATCAACTCTTGATTGTCAACAATTTGAGATCCATTCTCGTTTACAATCATATCCAAAAAGAACCAGCTTCCTCCCGGAAATCACCCGGGAAATAGCTGGTTCTTATTATTTATAATGAAAAATCTGCATCACCGATCTCTTCTTCGATGTCAAAGACCTCCGGAGCTTCATCCAGAATATCATCTTCATCATCGTCTTCATCTGACAATAAAATCTCATCATCATCGTCAAACAGAATTTCATCATCCATGGCAATGTCTGTATCAAGCTGCACGGAACGATACCGTTTCATACCAGTTCCGGCCGGAATCAGCTTACCGATTATAACATTTTCTTTTAAGCCGATCAGATTATCTACCTTACCATTGATAGCAGCTTCTGTAAGCACCTTGGTCGTCTCCTGGAAGGACGCTGCTGACAGGAAGGAATCAGTTGCCAGAGAGGCCTTGGTAATACCAAGCATAACCTGTCTGCCGTCTGCCGGCTCCTTGCCTTCTTCGATCAGAGCTTCATTCATCTCATTGTAATCCAGAACATCCATGGATACTCCCGGAAGAACATTGCTGTCGCCACTCTCTTCGATCTTGATCTTCTTCAGCATCTGGCGGACAATCATCTCGATATGCTTATCGTTGATTTCCACACCCTGCAGGCGATATACACGCTGAACTTCCTGAATCATATAATCCTGTACTGCACGAACACCCTTGATCTTCAGGATATCATGCGGATTTACACTACCTTCAGTCAGCTCGTCACCAGCTTCAATGGCCTGCTCATCCTGAACCTTAATACGGGATCCATAAGGAATCAAATAGGTCTTGGTATTGCCGTCTTCGTTATCGGTCACAACAATTTCACGTTTTTTCTTGGTGTCCTTAATTGCTACCACACCGGCAAATTCGGAAATAATCGCAAGACCCTTCGGTTTTCTCGCTTCGAACAACTCTTCGACACGAGGAAGACCCTGGGTTATATCACCACCCGCAACACCACCGGTATGGAAGGTACGCATCGTCAGCTGGGTACCAGGCTCACCGATAGACTGTGCTGCAATAATACCGACCGCCTCACCAACCTGCACCGGCTGGCCGGTCGCCATGTTGGCACCGTAACATTTGGCACAGACACCGATATGAGACTTACAGGTCAGTACGGTACGAATCTTCACCGCATCAAGGCCACGTTTTTCGAGGGCCTGCATAACTGCACCGGCACGTTTTGGGGTTACCATATGATTCTCTTTTACCACTACTTCACCGGTATCGGGGTCAGTAATGGTTTCTGCAATAAAGCGTCCGGTAATACGTTCCTGCAATGCTTCAATCGTCTCTTTGCCATCGGCAAATGCTTTGATCTTCATATTCGGAATCGCTTTTCCTTCACAGCAGTCTACCTCGCGGACAATCATATCCTGAGATACGTCGACCAGACGACGGGTCAGATAACCAGAGTCAGCTGTACGAAGGGCCGTATCAGAAAGACCTTTACGGGCACCATGCGCAGAGATGAAGTACTCCAGTACGTCCAGACCTTCACGGAAGTTTGATTTAATCGGAAGTTCGATTGTATGACCTGTTGTATCCGCCATCAATCCACGCATTCCGGCCAGCTGTTTGATCTGTTTGTCAGAACCTCGCGCACCGGAGTCAGCCATCATAAAGATGTTGTTGTACTGATCCAGTCCGGTCAGCAGATCATGAGTCAGCTGTTCATCGGTATTCTTCCAGGTTTCAATTACTTCTTTATAGCGTTCTTCTTCCGTGATCAGACCACGGCGGAAGTTCTTGGCAATCCGGTCTACCGTATCCTGTGCTTCGGCAATCAGTCTTGGCTTGGATTCCGGAACGGTCATATCGGAAATGGAAACGGTCATAGCTGCCTTGGTTGAATACTTATAGCCAATCGACTTGACTGCATCCAGGGTAACTGCAGTCTGAGTCGCTCCATGAACATTGATAACCTTTTCCAGGATCTGCTTACACTGTTTCTTACCAACATGGAAATCAACTTCCAGAAGCAGTTCATTGCCTTCAATACTACGATCAACAAAACCAAGATCCTGCGGAATTATCTCATTGAAGATAAAACGTCCTACGGTTGATTCTACAATACCAGTCTTAACTGTACCGTCCGGCATGGTTTTAGTCATTCTTGCTTTTACTTTTGAGTGCAGGGTTACTGCGCCATTTTCGTATGCCAGAATCGCTTCATTGGCATTACGGAAAATCATGCCTTCACCTTTATATCCAGGTCTTTCCTGCGTCAGATAGTAGATACCAAGTACCATATCCTGTGAAGGAACAGCTACCGGCCCACCATCGGATGGTTTCAGCAGGTTGTTCGGTGAAAGCAGCAGGAACCGGCACTCGGCCTGTGCTTCTACTGACAGCGGAAGATGTACCGCCATCTGATCGCCATCGAAATCCGCATTAAATGCGGTACAAACCAGCGGATGAAGCTTAATCGCCTTACCCTCAACCAGAATCGGCTCAAATGCCTGAATACCAAGTCTGTGCAGGGTAGGAGCACGGTTCAGCATAACCGGATGCTCTTTGATTACTTCCTCAAGAACATCCCACACTTCTGACTGAAGTCTTTCGACCATCTTTTTGGCACTCTTAATGTTGTGAGCAGCGCCGTTCTGAACCAGTTCTTTCATAACGAATGGCTTAAACAGCTCGATCGCCATTTCTTTCGGCAGACCGCACTGATAGATCTTCAGCTCAGGTCCAACTACGATAACGGAACGTCCGGAATAATCCACACGTTTACCCAGCAGGTTCTGACGGAAACGTCCCTGCTTACCTTTCAGCATATCGGAAAGGGACTTGAGGGCACGGTTACCCGGTCCGGTGACCGGACGGCCTCTTCTGCCGTTATCAATCAATGCATCAACCGCTTCCTGAAGCATACGTTTTTCATTGCGGACGATAATATCAGGAGCACCAAGCTCCAGCAGTCTTGCCAGACGATTGTTGCGGTTAATAATTCTTCTATACAAATCATTCAGGTCAGATGTTGCAAAACGTCCCCCGTCCAGCTGTACCATCGGACGGATATCCGGCGGTATGACCGGAACAACATTCATAATCATCCACTCCGGTTTGTTGCCGGAGTTGCGGAATGCCTCTACCACTTCCAGGCGCTTGATGATTCTGGCCCGCTTCTGGCCGGTGGCATCTTTTAATTCTTTTCTCAGGCTCTCAGAATCCTTCTCCAGATTAATATTCTGAAGCAGTTCCTGAATCGCCTCTGCACCCATTCCTACGCGGAATGTGCCATATCCATTTTTCTCAGTCTCTTCGCGGTATTCTTTTTCGGAAAGCACCTGCTTATACTGCAGGCTGGTCTGCATTGGATCCAGAACAATATAGGAAGCAAAGTACAGCACTTTCTCCAGGGTTCTTGGAGAAATATCCAAAATCAATCCCATCCGGCTCGGAATACCTTTAAAGTACCAGATATGAGAAACCGGAGCCGCCAATGCAATATGACCAACCCGCTCTCTTCTGACGCTGGATTTGGTTACCTCAACGCCGCAGCGGTCGCAGATTACACCTTTGTAACGGATCTTCTTATATTTTCCACAATGACATTCCCAATCCTTACTTGGTCCGAAAATCTTCTCACAGAACAGGCCGTCACGTTCCGGCTTCAACGTTCTGTAGTTAATCGTCTCAGGCTTTTTCACTTCTCCGTGGGACCACTCCAGAATCTTTTCCGGAGAGGCCAGACCAATCTTGATAGCATCAAATGTCAATGGCTGATAAGTTTCATTTGTCTCAGGCATGAGCGATACTCCCTTCTATTATTCTTCATCTATAGATTCTTCCGGAATATCTTCCTCAGATTCTTCCTCAATGTCGTCTTCAATGTCAACCAGTTCTTCACCTTTAAACTCCTGCTCCTGATAACCCAGGTTGCCAAGAGGTTCTTCCCGATTGTATTGACGATCACCTTCAATGATAGAACGCAAATCGGTTTCTCCATAGTCAATGGTTTCTCCAATTTCAACTTCCGTATTATCATCACGCAGCACTCTTACATCCAGCCCCAGAGACTGAAGCTCTTTCAGAAGTACTTTGAAGGATTCCGGAATTCCCGGTTCCGGAATATTCTCGCCCTTTATGATGGCCTCATAAGTCTTCACACGACCCACAACGTCATCGGACTTGACTGTCAGGATTTCCTGAAGTGTATAGGATGCACCATATGCTTCCAGTGCCCAAACCTCCATCTCACCGAAACGCTGACCGCCGAACTGCGCCTTACCGCCCAACGGCTGCTGGGTTACCAGTGAGTAAGGACCGGTGGAACGGGCATGGATCTTATCATCAACCAGATGATGCAGCTTCAGATAATGCATGTGGCCGATGGTAACATGGCTGTCGAAAAACTCACCGCTGCGGCCATCACGAAGTCTGACTTTACCATCGCGGCTCAGCGGAACACCTTTCCACACACTTCTGTGTTCCAGATGATCGCCCAGATATTTGATCACTCCCGGATCCAGAGTGTCGTTGTATTTCTCCTGGAATTCTTCCCATGATGTATTGACATAATCATTCGCCACATCAAGGGTATTCATAATATCATTTTCATTGGCACCGTCAAATACCGGTGTGGCAATATTAAATCCAAGCGCTTTTGCTGCCAGACTCAGGTGAATCTCCAGAACCTGCCCGATATTCATACGGGAAGGTACACCCAGCGGATTCAAAACGATATCCAACGGCCGTCCATTCGGCAGGAACGGCATATCTTCCACCGGAAGGACACGGGAAACAACACCCTTGTTACCATGACGTCCCGCCATTTTATCACCAACTGAAATCTTACGTTTCTGAGCGATATATATGCGGACTGTCTGATTTACACCAGGCGCAAGTTCATCTCCGTTTTCTCTGGTAAATACTTTGGCATCAACAATAATACCATATGCACCATGCGGTACTTTCAGAGATGTATCTCGTACTTCCCTTGCTTTCTCACCAAAGATGGCCCGAAGCAGACGTTCTTCAGCAGTAAGCTCAGTCTCACCCTTCGGGGTTACTTTACCCACCAGAATATCACCGGCACGAACTTCCGCACCAATGCGGATAATACCTCTTTCATCCAGGTCTTTCAGTGCATCATCACCGACACCAGGAACATCGCGGGTGATCTCTTCCGGTCCGAGCTTGGTATCACGGGCTTCTGCCTCATATTCTTCAATATGAACAGATGTATAAACATCCTCCTGAACCAGTCTTTCGCTAAGAAGTACAGCATCCTCATAGTTGTATCCTTCCCAGGTCATAAATCCAATCAACGGATTCTTACCCAGGGCAATCTCTCCATCCTGAGTCGATGGCCCGTCCGCAATCACTTGTCCTATCTCTACATGATCACCCTTTTTGACAATTGGCTTCTGATTGTAGCAGTTGGACTGGTTGCTTCGCTTAAACTTAATCAGATGATAAACATCTTTTCCGCCATCGGCATCACGTTTGATAATGATTTCGTTGGAGGCGGAACGTTCGATCACACCTGGATTCTTCGCCACGACACACACGCCGGAATCGACTGCGGTCTTGCCTTCCATACCGGTACCGACAGCAGGACTTTCAGTAATCAGAAGCGGAACTGCCTGACGCTGCATGTTGGACCCCATCAGGGCTCGGTTAGCATCATCATTCTCAAGGAACGGAATCATGGAAGTCGCTACCGAGAATACCATCTTCGGCGATACATCCATCAGGTCAATCGCCTTCTTCTGGAACTCTGAGGTCTCTTCGCGGAAACGGCCGGTTACATTGTTATGTGTGAAATGTCCGTCATCATCAAGCGATTCATTCGCCTGAGCAACAACGAAATTATCTTCTTCATCAGCAGTCAGATAGACTACTGAATCGGTAACAATCGGATTCATCGGATCAGTCTTATCGACCACCCGGTAAGGTGCTTCAATAAAACCATACTGATTGACTCTGGCATAGGTTGCCAGGGAGTTGATCAGACCGATATTCGGGCCTTCAGGAGTCTCGATCGGACACATCCGGCCATAGTGGGTATAGTGAACATCTCGAACCTCAAAACCGGCACGGTCTCTGGACAGACCACCAGGACCCAGAGCAGAAAGTCTTCTCTTATGGGTAAGTTCTGCCAGCGGGTTATTCTGATCCATGAACTGAGACAGCTGGGAACTTCCGAAGAATTCTTTCACTGCGGCAGTTACCGGCTTGATATTAATCAGAGACTGTGGGGTAATACCATCCATATCCTGGGTGGTCATACGCTCTCTGACCACACGTTCCATACGGGACAAACCAATCCGGTACTGATTCTGCAGCAGTTCACCCACTGCACGGATACGACGGTTGCCCAGATGATCGATATCGTCAGCATTGCCGATCTCGCCTTCCAGATGCATATTGTAATTAATGGAAGCAATAATATCTTCCTTGGTGATATGCTTCGGAACCAGCTCACCCATATTTCTGCGGATCAGGTTCTTCTGCACCTCGACATCATCCCCAGCTTCTTCCAGAATAGATTTCAGCACAGGATAATATACTAACTCTGTAACACCAGCTTCAACCGGTTCAAAGTTTACGTAGGAAGATAAATCTACCATCATATTTGATAAAACTTTATAATTATGTTCAATCCCCTGAACCTGAACATATGGAACTGCTGCGTTCTGGATCTGCTCAGCCAGTTCTTTGGTCACCCGTGTTCCGGCTTCAGCCAGAACTTCTCCGGTAGTCATATCAACAACATCTTCCGTCAGGGTATGAGCCGTAATACGATTCTTAAAGTGAAGCTTTTTATTGAATTTATATCTGCCGACCTTGGCGAGATCATAACGTCTCGCATCAAAGAACATGCTATTCAACAGGCTTTCTGCACTATCAACGGATAAAGGTTCACCTGGACGAATCTTTTTATATAATTCCAGCAGGCCTTCCTGATAATTCTCAGAAGTATCCTTGCCAAAACTTGCCAGGAGCTTTGGTTCTTCACCAAACAGATCAATAATCTCTGCATTGGTACCGAATCCCAGCGCACGGACTAATACCGTAACCGGCACCTTTCTGGTCCTGTCTACACGCACATAGAAAATGTCATTGGAATCCGTCTCATACTCCAGCCACGCGCCGCGGTTCGGGATGACGGTGCAGGAATACAGTTCTTTTCCGATCTTATCATGGCTGATGCCGTAATAAATACCCGGAGAACGAACCAACTGGCTTACAATAACACGCTCTGCTCCATTGATAACAAAGGAACCGGTATCAGTCATAAGTGGAAGATCTCCCATGAAAATCTCATGTTCGTTAATCTCTTCTTTATCTTTATTGTAGAGTCTTACCTTTACCTTTAATGGTGCTGCGTAAGTTGCATCCCGTTCTTTGCATTCCTCGATGGTGTATTTGATATCGTCTTTACATAATGTAAAGTCTACAAATTCCAGACTCAGATGGCCTGCAAAATCTGCGATCGGAGAGATATCAGCAAACACTTCCTTTAGTCCTTCTTTCAGGAACCATTGATAGGAGTCTTTTTGAATCTCGATCAGGTTTGGCATCTCAAGTACTTCTTTCTGTCTTGAGAAGCTCATTCTTACGCTTTCCCCGGCAGGTACCGGACGCATTCTGCATTTCTCCATTGACGTTTCACCCCTGTTTTCTTTCTGATTTTTGACGTCATTTGGGCGCAAAAAGCCCATGATGCCACAATAGTGCACATTCCATCTTAGCATAGCACTGTCAAGGTGTCAAGTTTTTTCTCTTGCACTTTTACACAAAAAATGCTATACTATTCAGGCAAGTTTGTGCATTGAGTGCTTAGCGAGACGCTTTTAGAGCTTAGCAATCAAGTACACCTGCAAAACGAGCACATGCTTTTGTGCAACATTGCGCATGGTGCTACATTGAGCAAGTGTTACATAAAAGAACTTATTGGAGGTATTCCCCATGCAGACAGTTTTAAACATATTGCTGATAATTCTCGTAATTGCTGCAATCGTATTGGTCGTTTTATATTTTCTCGGCCGAAAGCTGGAAACCAGACAGGTAGAGCAGCAGGCTATGCTGGAAGCTGCCGCACAGACCGTATCCATGCTGGTTATTGATAAGAAGAAAATGAAGATTAAGGAAGCGGGACTGCCAAAGATGGTATATGAACAGACGCCGAAATACATGCGCTGGGCCAAGGTTCCGGTAGTAAAGGCAAAGGTCGGGCCGAAAGTAATGACGTTAATGGCGGACGAGCGTGTCTTCGCATCTCTTCCTATTAAAACCGAAGTAAAAGTAGTTGTCAGCGGTATTTACATCACTCAGATCAAGAGTGTCCGCGGCGGTGCAGTTCCTCAGGCACCCAAGAAAAAAGGACTGTTAGCACGGTTTAGAAAATAAGGATGAGGGGCTGTTGTAGCTGAAAATCCTGAGGGGTCCTGGTGGCGGTGGTGATCCCCGTCGGTATTTACTGCGGTTTCGGACCGTAAGAGTATCTAAGAACAGAACAATGACGCTAAAGACAATGCCAGAAACGCCATAACTCGCTACGCTCAAACAATGGCCGTTTCTGGCATTAACGCGTCATTGTTCTGCTCTAAGATACTCTAACAGTCCTGCAAATGCAGCAAATACCGACGGGGATCACCACCGCCACCAGGACCCCTCAGGATTTTCAGCTACAACAGCCCAGCAACTTTTATCTCTGCGCAAATAATAACAGAACAAAAACAAAACAAAAATAAACAAAAGCAAGATGTTCTTTTCACATTGCTTTTGTTCTTTTTTTATCCGGAGGGGCGAATAATGTTGCCGGGGTGTCGCGCGAAACAAATGGGGGCGGTACCAGTCCGTAGTTTCAGCCTTTGCAGGATCATTAGTGTCTCTTGGTGCAGAGCAAAGACGTGTTAATGTCAGAAACGGCCATTGTTTGAGCGCAGCGAGTTATGGCGTTTCTGGCATTGTCTTTAGCGTCATTGCTCTGCTCCTAGAGACACTTATGATCCGAAACCGATGAAACTACGGACTGGTACCGCCCCCGCAGGCTTTGTTTCGCGCGACACCCCTCAAGATTTCGTCTTATAACCGAAGTTCTGCTTTATGTTTGGAACATACATCCAGCGTAATATTGCAGTCTGACATATGTTCATAATTGATATCGAGGGAGTAATTAACTTTGACTTTAAGGGCATCATCCCCCTCTTCCAGGACAATCTGGTTCGTACTGATGCCTACCAGCATCTCGCCCATTGGTGTAGCGTAGCGGGTTACACTTTTCTTATCCTGCTCAAACAGCATATGGGCGCTGGCCACACCATGCTTGCGGACATCAAGTGTCCCGGGAGCTATCTTCAAAGTATTGCGGGTATTTCCTTCAAACCCTTCCATCACTTCGTCATATATAATATAATGCTTTCCATTCTTCTGATAATAGTCACCTGCAGTGATAACCTCTACCGTGTCATCCTGGCTATCCATCATCTGGAGCCCGCTGATCCGTATCAGGACTTCTTTTGTCATATTAATACTCCTCTATGTTTATCTTTCTTGTCTCTTTGACTTCATTTGGCAGTATCGCCGTGGCAAAGCTGGTGAATTTTTCAGCCAGGTCACTGACATAAAACTGATATTTCTCCCCCTCAGCCGGAAGGTTTTTATCAAAGCTGAGATTTTGAGCCGTCAGCAATTCCTTTAGTTCAATGGCAGTTTCGTATGCCGGATTTACTAGGGTGACATCTTCCCCCATCAGGCGCCCCATTGTCGAACGCAGCAACGGATAATGAGTACAGCCCAATACCAGGGTATCGATGTATTTGCTCTTTAAGATACTCAGATAACGGGAGGCAATCTCATCTGTGACCGAGTCGTGCAGCAAACCTTCTTCAACCAGAGGGACCAGCAGGGGACATGGTTTTCCGATCACTTCGATATCGGGCCGCATCTGTTTCATTACTTCCGTGTATATACCAGTGCCGATCGTCCCCTCGGTGCCGATGACACCGATCTTGCCGTTCCGGGTTGCCGTAACGGCTGTTCTGGCACCGGCATTAATCACTCCGATAATCGGGATATCCAGCTTCTGCTGAACCTCTTCCAGCGCATAGGCACTGGCGGTGTTGCAGGCAATCACAATGGCCTTAACACGCTGGGTTCTCAGAAACCGGATAATCTGTTCCGAATATCGGATAACGGTGTCTTTTGACTTACTTCCATATGGAAGACGTGCTGTATCACCGAAATAAACAATTCGCTCATCCGGTATCTGACGCATGATCTCTCTCGCTACGGTCAGGCCTCCGACACCGGAATCAAAGATTCCTACCGGTGCATTCCTGGCCAGATTTTTATTTGTTGGTATATTCTGTTCCATAATTCATTCTTCCTGTTTTATTCTCGTTCAAACGCCAGGGTAATCAAACGGTCAATCAGCTCACTCTTTGACACACCTGCTGCTTCCCATAACTGCGGATACATACTGATGGCAGTAAAACCGGGCATTGTATTAATTTCATTTAAGATCACTTCGCCCTTTTCAGTTACAAAAAAATCAACGCGGGCCAGACCATATCCATCTACAGCATTAAAGATCTGAGCTGCCGCTTTACGAACCCGTTCCGTTGAGTCACCCGGTAGTTCAGGATTGATAATCGTCCGGGATTCTTCGTTAAAATATTTCGCTTCAAAATCATAAAAATCTGCTGCCGCCTTGATCTCACCAATCCCGGAAGACTGAACCGATTTCTGTCCGCCGCCTAATACAGCACATTCAATTTCACGTCCGCAAATTGCCTCTTCTACCAGAATCTTACGGTCATGTTCTGCGGCTTCCTGTAAGCCGGCGATCAACTGGGTACGGTTCTGTGCTTTGCTGACCCCTTTAGAAGAACCAGCGTTTGAAGGTTTGATAAAGACCGGATAGGAGAAGCGTGATTCAACTTCAGCTGCAACAGCATCGATATCTTTATTCAATTGCCATTTCAGTACTTTTACATATGCTGCCTGACGGATCCCCAGATCCTCAACAACAATTTTTGTATATAATTTATCCATAGATACTGCAGATGCCAGAACATTGCAGCCGACATAGGGCATCCCAGCCAGCTCCAGCAGCCCCTGAATGGTTCCATCTTCGCCGTACAGACCATGAAGCACGGGGAATACCACATCAACAGGGTGATGGGTGGTGCTTCCGTTTTCGGTCATCATAATCCCCTTTTTGGTAGCATCCGGGGAAATAATTGCTTCTGCTTTACTGTTTTTCCATGCACCGGACTGGATATCCTCTATCGTATCTGCTTTCAGCCAATGACCATCTTCTGTGATTCCGATCAGCAGCACATCATATTTTTGTCTGTCAATCTGGTTTATTACATTGACTGCCGACATACAGGATACGATGTGCTCCGAGGATTGACCGCCGAATAATACTGCTATTTCCTTCTTTTCCATACCTGAATCCTCACTTCTATCTCTCAATAATTATTTTTCGCTAAAGATCTGATTAATTATATCATATCTGTCAATAATTAAAAACGTGAAATAATAAAAAAGGGAGTTTTCAATATGACAACTAAACGATATATTTTTTTCAGCTGTTCTTTCCTGCTGCTAGCCTTGCTTTGCTTCTTCGCTTATGTAAGAGAGGAACAGGAAACTCTGGCTACACACCTTTCCCCATCAATCCTACGTTTTCATATTCTGGCCGATAGTGACCGGTCCGAAGACCAGGCGGTCAAGTTGGAGGTACGCAGCCTGATTATGGATTATTTAAACCGGGAGCTGGGCAATGAGTCCGGCAAAGAGGATACTATTGATTACCTTACTGCAAATTCAGAGACAATTGAACAGTTGGCTAATGATTATCTGGCAGAAAGCGGTTTTTCTTATGGCGCCAGACTTGAGCTTACCAATTGCTATTTTCCAATGCGTGCTTATGGTCCGCTCACATTTCCGGCCGGTTATTATGATGCCGCCAGAATTATATTGGGAAGCGGCGAGGGGCACAACTGGTGGTGTGTTCTTTATCCCCGTTTCTGTTTTGTAGATGCTGTCTGCAGCGAAGTCCCAAAAGAAACATTAACTGAACTGCAGAAAGGACTGAAACAGGACGATTACCTTGCTCTGCAAGATAGCCGTCCTGAAGTGAAAATCCATTTTTTTCTTTTTCCTGTGTTAAATCCTTAATCTGCTTACTCAATGGCCAGAAATCCTCTGACTGCCCACTGATAAGTTTCGATGGAAAGCCGAAGTGCCGTATCAGCCGCTTCAAAAGCTGCTTCCTTCTGATAATAAGTAACCTGTGTACCAAGATATTCGGATTTGCTCAGCATCCCAAGCGAGTACATACGATCAGAGCCTTCCTGACTCTTCTGTGCACTCTGAAATCCGATCAGGGCACTTTCATACGCCGTTTTTTTGATGAAGACATCATCATATAAAGCCTTCAGTTCGATTGTAACCTTTTGCTCACCCTCTTCGATTTTAGCCAGACGGGCTGCGATTCCGTCATTAGTCTTACCTGCTTCTGAACGGCGAAGTTCCATCATTGTGGTATTGTTGCCAATGGCTTTTACCGTATCGGCATCAAGGTTCATATCATCAATCGGACTCAGATCAACCGCAGGAATTGCGGCAATCTGGGGATCTGCATCGGCTGCCCAGCCGGTCAGGCTGCAGATCGTTGGCTTTAGTTTCAGCAGACCGCCTTCAATACTGGCTATATTGCTTTGTGCCGACAGCTGATTCGCCTGGGCGGCCAACACTTCAGTATCAGTTGCCAGTCCCTGCGCCCTTTTATTTACCGCCAGCTGATACTGCTGGGCATACAATGCCTGTAAATGCTCAAGCGTCGTCTTCTGCTGGCACAGCGTATCATAGGAGATCATCAGGCTTTGAGCCACCTGGGTGATCTGATCTTCAGCTCTCTGAATACTGGCCAGGTTAGTTTTACTGCTCAACTGCTTTAGTCCGCTGTTTTTCAAGGACTTGGCAGCGCTATCCAACAGTTCATCATTTAAATCATACATGTACTGCAATTCTGCCATTGCTTTCTGAGCATCTTCATCATCTTTCGGAATATTTGCCGCTTCGTTCTTGGTTTCATCAATCGTCTCACCTAATCTGCGCCGTTGACTTTCCAACTCATCGACATTGTCCTGAATTTTTTGTTTTGCTGTATCAAGATCCTCCCATATCTCACTGATGGTTTCGTTACATACATGCACTAACAGAGGTACTTCATCATACTCAAGTACATCATCCATCAGCCTGGCCCAGGTCGCCTCATCATATCCTGTATTTACCTTGTCTGCAACCGGTCCGGCCGCAAGAACCGTACCGGAAAGGCTGCAGCTGAGTGCCAGGATAGCTGCCATATACCTCTTCTTTTTCATTCTCTCACCGCCTTACGATGTGCTTGCCAGACCATTCACAGCCCATTGATATGTTTCAATCGCCTGAAGCAGATTCAATTTTGCCGTCTGGACACTTATCTGAGCTATCTCAGTTGTAATTTCCTGTGTCACATATGAAATCCGTGAGATTGTTCCCAATTGAAAATTTCTCGATGCCGTCTGTAAATTACGCTGCTCCAGCTCCGCCTGAGCAACTGCCAGCTCATATGCTATTTTAGCAGACAGAACACTCTGATAATTAGAAGTCAGAGAAGCCCCGATGTTCTGCTCATTTTCACGAATCGTTTTCTCCAGCGACTCTTTCGTATCTGCACTTTTAGCATTTTCCATCTTTCTTTTATTAATCTTAAGTGTATAATTATTCTCCAGCGCCAGTGCTTTATCCTCCTCAGGATTCAGTGCTGCAATACTGTCCATATCCGGTTCCGGAAGTGTTCCTATCTGAGGATTGGCATCATGCTTCCATCCCAGCATCACCAATAACTTCTGACGAACAGTTTCGATTGATGACTGCGCCTCCTGAATGGTTTGCTCGGTACTCCGCAGCGCTTCCTGGGCATTCAGTACATCTACCTCGGTAGCCGTGCCGGCAGCTTTTCTGGCCTGTGCAGACTGTAAATTCTCCTGCTGCAGTTCCATCTGCAAATTAACTTTCTCAAGCAGCATCTGATCCTGATAATAGGAAATCATGTTGCTTTGAGCCACTGATACCAGAGTATCCTCTGCCATTTTATAGGTGAGATACCAAATTGTACTATCTTCTACAGCATCGTCTGCCTGTTCCCTCATTGTATCAACCTGAGACTCCTTATTGACAATACTCATCATACCGGTTAAGTAGCTCGCATCGGAAGCATCCGGATAATCGATGGAACTTTCAATTTCGTCGGCCAGTTCCCGGTAGCGATTCGCCACCTTTTCATTGGAATCGCCGTATTCTTTGCGAAACTCATTAAAGTCAATCTGATTCTTCTGAACCGTCGCATTGTATTCTTGAATCAGGCCGGCCAGCTCATCGTATTCAATCAAATCATCCTGCAGCCTTGCCCACTCCTCATCGGTGCGGGCGAACTCAGGGCTTGAAGCCGCTGCCTGAAATGGCACAGCCGCAACAAGCAGGGAAGCCAGCCCCAGTGACAGGGTTCGTTTCATAGCCTTCATGTTAGTCCTCCTCATATCAATCATAATGTGGTTCCGGTTTTCTTTTCCAGTTCATAACAGAATAATACACCGGAAGCATTAATAATGCAAGTACGGTAGATGCGACCAGACCGCCTACATCAACCAGAGCCAGACCCTGCATTGACTGTCCGCTGTCGCCATATGCCATCGCCATCGGAACCATGGAAAGTACCGTTGTCAGGGTAGTCATCAGGATTGGCCTCAGGCGTGTCGCACCGGCTTCAATCAGAGCCGTTTGCATATCCATATCCTGCCGGTACTGATTGACCGTATCTACATAAAGAATACCGTTGTTAACTACCGTACCGGCCAGCATCAGGAAGCCAAGCAGAGAAGT
>JBOFYZ010000149.1:0-1857 GCA_051654925.1 Lachnospiraceae bacterium
ACCGCTATTGCTTTCGGGCTAATGTGTATTATTTTTATCACCTATTGCATCGTCCTGGATATTTGAAGTGTTTTTTTCCGTTTTTGTTGGCAATACTGCTGTGTTTTTATATTCCTAATTCCGGTGGGCAGGGAATAACACTGCCCTTTAATTTAACCTTTATTCTCTGGATCGGCATGATGCTGTTTTATTTTGCCCTGAACCAGAAATACATCACAACACCGGCGGCACGACCTCCTCAGAGTATACTTATTGGAGGAGGGCTTCTGCTATTACCCTGGCTTGCTCACGCAGGCACTCAGCCGAGTGTCTGGGTTCTACTGGCTGCGTTGCTATTCTGGTATGTTTTGATTTGCCTGCCCTGTGGAGAGACTCACAAGCGTTTCATTTTGCGTACGATCGTCTTTCTGGCGGTCTGCCAGGGGGGAATGGGACTGCTTCAGGCGTTCGTTCCTTCTATATCGAGCGGACTGATGGAATATAACTGGATGCATAGCCATGGACGGCCATATGGTATTTTTCAGCAAATCAATCTACTAGCCAGTTTCCTGGCCACTGGTATCGGGTGCTCCTTTTTGCTGTTGCTGACTACTCGCCACCCTCTGGCTGCATGGGGATATCTTCTTGTGATCGGTCTGCTGGTTTTTGTTCTGGCCATCAACCAGTCTCGCGCTGGTGCACTAGGTGCTGGCTTAACAGCGCTGCTAATGGTCGGGATTTTGTGGCGGGAAGCGCCCTGGCGAGCAATGGGAGGCGCGGGGATTGTAATACTTGCGGCTTTGGCCGGATGGTTTGTTACCTGTCATTTGAATATTATGGTAAACGGAGTGCCGTATTTGATGGCGCGGAGTTATGAAAGCTCCACGCTGGAACGATGGAACATTCTACGCGTCACCCTGCAGCTAATACTTGAAAAGCCCTGGAGTGGCTGGGGGTATGGAAATTTTGAATATGTCTTCAGTCGCTTTGTCATCAGCCATCCTGAATTGAATTACTCTTACAGTTTAATTGTTACTCATCCGCATAATGAACTGCTATATGCCTGGTTTCAGGGTGGGATTTTAGCCCTGGCAGGCGTTCTGGTGCTGATATCGGGCTGGGTGGTCATGATTGTCCGGGCCTTCATGATCAGCAAAACAAAGGGGGCTTACACTTTTTTACCCCTGCCTCTGTTGATGCATTTATGCCTGGAATATCCGTTTTATCAGTCATTTGTCCATTTCGCACTGTTTCTGCTACTGCTGCGTCTTGGTGGAATATCAGTAGAAAATTCAGTACCGGTGCCAAAAAGCGCCAAACGGTGGTGGAGAGGAGGGTATATCCTTGCCGGCACAGTGTTGACCGTATTTAGCGTGTCTGGTTTATATGCTAATAATCAACTGACAATGCTGGAACGCCATCACCTGATTGATTATCCGGTACTAACTCCTTGGTACTTTGCCACTCAGGTGGAGCGCGCTCGATTTGACGGCATGGTGGCATTGCTGGTGAGATGGAATCATACACATGATGACACGCTGCTGGACAACTTTATGCAGCAGGCACAGAAGTGGTCACTGCAGCGCAAGGACCGGAATGTCTGGCAGAGTATGATAATGATTGCACAATACCGTGGTGATGTCCGGGAGGCTGCAAATTTGCAGTCCATCTACGATAAACTTTTCCCTTCCCCGTAGTCTGTTTAGACATTTGTATATCTAATTTTGATATGTTCATTCCAACATCAAAAGCAGGTTAATTTATGGAAGAAATCAGCGTCTGAAAGTATGAAAGTGCCGGAAGTGAAGCATCTTAAGTCACTTGCAGAAGAGAACGCCTACCTGAAGAAACTACTGACAGAAGCCATACCAGACAAAG
>JBOFYZ010000150.1:0-7615 GCA_051654925.1 Lachnospiraceae bacterium
AATAGGCGGCAAAAGCACTGGACTTTACCTCCCGGTTCGTAGCTAATCGTTGTTCTTTGTTCAAATAAACTTCCTCCTTTATTTCCCGACAGGGTTTTAATCAGTTTGAGAACTCTTTGCAGGAACCTGCTTGATTTATAAAAATTAGAATCTCTTAGACTGTTTCTTGAATATAACAGATTATTGCATTCTTGTCTATACAATCATCTCAAAACAAAAATAGAATATAGTAAAGCAATTTGCAGCGTTCCCCAGCGCCTGTCGCCGGTGCCGCTGCAAATTGCTTTTTATGGCCATCCCCTTATGACTGGACCGCTTCCAATTCCTTAACCGCCCTTACCAAAACAGGAGTCACATCACAATATTCCTTCTCCAGTACCTTAATCACCCGATCAGCATCGTCATTTTCAACAGCCTTTACCATCTGTTCCAGATAATTATTCCCGGATTTGTCACCCTGGGCCTGAGTGCGGTACAGGTAACGCAGCAACAGCTGCTCACCCTGAATCACCTTCATATTGTTGTCAAGACGTTCATTCCCGCAGTATTTATAAAAGACACCCATAATATGAAATACACTTTTGACTTCTTCTTTGTCTGTCTTTGCTGCGTAATAGTCTTGCAGATAATCCTTCATCTCCTTCACCATCTCCTGATGGTGTCCTCTGGCCATAGAAAATCGGACAGCCGCACTATGAAGTACCAGCGCCAGATCCTGAATTTCTGAAATATCTTTTTCATGAAGCGAAAGCACTCTGGCACCAATATTATTCTCATAAGTGACCAGCCCCTCGACCTGCAGACGGTTGATCGCCTCACGGATAGGAGTACTGCTGACTTCATATATTTCCTGCAGTTCGTTGACATTTAGCTTACTTCCAAGCGGAAACGTAAGATTAATGATATTAACCCGAATCTGCTCATATAACTGGTCTGATAAAGACTGCTTTTTTAGAACTGCCATACTAAATTCTCCCGGATCTTATAATATATTTGCTGCAATATATTATATCAGTAAACATCATAAAGTTCAAGAATTGTTTCCCCGACGCGTCGGCGCTATTATTCCCATAAATTAAACGTTGTTTTGGAATAATTTGATTTTGCGGTTCCATCCTTACGATTTACGTCGAAGTTGTTCAATACCGCAAAGCCATTGGGACCAGTCTCTGTTCCAACGGAAACGGTAACCTTGCTCTTATCGGAATATACTACTTTACAGATCAGTTCCGCTCCTTCATTTTGATACAAACCGGCTTTCTTTAAAGCATTCCACAGCAGATGACTGGCGGCGTCATCAGTGATAGCCGGCTTCGCACTCCAAATGCCCGTCCCAGCATCCAGATAATTCCAGTAGCCGTCAATCTGCTGCCAGCCATAGGCATATCCCTCTTCCTGTTCGTACATCCAGCTGCCGTTATCGAGCTGGATCCATTCACCCGCCCAGACTGTCATGGAACTTCCTGCCAGCATTGCTGCCAGCAGAGTCCCCGCTGCATATTTTCCTATGTTTTTCTTCATATCAACCGCTCCTTTTATTCAAAATCTGCAATTCCTGTTATCGCCCAGTCGTAAGTAGTTACTGCCTGCAGATAATCCAATTCTGCAGACTTTTTGGCTGCTTCTTTTTGCAGATAGCTAAGTTCCTGATTTAAATATTCGTCCTTGCTGATCAGTCCGATGCGGTAACTGGTATCCGCATTCTGCTTCTGCAAAACAGCCTGCTCATATCCCAGCAGGGCCACCCCCAAAGCATCCCTGGTCTGTTCCATATCATTATAAAGATTTTTAATCTGAATGGTCAGCTTTTCCTCACCCTCCGCAATTGTCCTGAATTTATATTCAGTTGCGGCAGTAGTATTGGTACTCAGAGAATTTCGGTATTGAATCAAAGTATAATTGTTTCCAAGGGCAGTGTCAATATTTTGTTCCAAATTTCTTTCTTCATCGCCAGTCAGGTCAGCCAGCGTAACAGCGGCGATTCGCAGTCCGTCTGAACGGTTCTGACCGACCAGCAGGCAAAGGCTTTCATAAATGGTATCAATGCTGTTCTGCAGATCAAGCAGTGATGATTCAGCGGTCAGAATCCGGTTCTCCGTTTCCAGTACTTCCAGCTGGGTTGCCATCCCTGCACTGTATTTGTTTCTGGTACTGTCCGCCAGCTGCTGATACAGCTGCAGCGTTTTTTCCAGCGTCGTTTTCTGATTAGTAAGAGAGGTATAGGAGACCATCAGCGATTGAGCTGTTACAGTCAGCTGCCGCTCTGTCTGCAGACTGCTTTTGTTGGAAGAATATGCATCCAGACGATCCAGCATGGTACTATAGGATTTGGCCGCACTGCGCAAAACCTTTTCCTGGCTGGCATATTCATTATATGCATCCATATCACCTTCATCTTTGGCATTCTGCTTCTGTCTTTTTGCACTCTCCGCCTCATTATTAAGATAAGTATTGGCGTCTGTATAATCTTTCCGGCTCTCTTCCTTTGAAAGACTCTGATCCTGCATTGTTGGATTAAAGTAGTGGATCATCTCCTGCAGCTCGGAATACTCAAGCACCTGATCGGTCAGGTATTCCGGAGCAACACTTCCGGGATCTGCTGCCGTTGTATCTTCTGTTGCCCCCGGTCCTCCACCGATACCTTCCTGGCTTGCTGCCACGGCGGGAATAACAGTCAGTGCAGAAAGAATACCCACCAGCAGCAGTCCCGAAACAATTCCTGTTTTCTTTTTCATAGTTCAGAAATTCCTTTCTACTCTGCTGTTGCCAGTCCCTGCACATTCCATTCATATGTTTCCAATGCTTCCAACAGATCCAGTTCGGCAATTTTCACACTGATCTCGCTGTTTTGAGTCGTGTAAACCTGCTGCTGATACTCAGATTGTGTTATTACACCAGCCTGCCGTTTGGTGGCTGCAATACTTAAGTTTGAATGTTCAATTACAAGCGTATTCTTGGCCTGATCATAGTTAATCTGTTTCGTCTGTACTGTTTTATATGCGGATGCCAGTGAATTTCCTATTTTACGCTCATTGTTTTGAATCGTTGATGTTAATGATTCCTTTGTCGTCTGGCTGGTCGCATTTTCCAGTTTCCGTTTGTTAATCTGCAGTGTATAGTTGTTGGCTATCGCCTCCTCCAGATCTTCATCTGGGTTCAACTGGCTGACTGCATCCAGATCTACTGACGGCAGCTGATCTATTTCAGGACTGTCATTGTGTTTCCAGCCCAGAGAAACCTGAAAGGTTTCCCTGGTGTTATTAATCTGAAATTCAGTATTTTTAATCTGCTGCTGCGTATCCTGTACGGTTTGCTGATACTGCATTACTTCAATCGCCGTCATGGTGCCGGCACTCTGTTTCACATTTGCCATCTGCAGATCCAGCTGTGATGAAGCAAGATTAATATTCTGCTGTTCCAGTTCCAGCTGTTTCCGGTAATAATCAATCATACTTGACTGAGCCGTTGCCACCAGATTTTTTTCAACCTGTTCATAGGTAAGATAATAAATCTTACTGTCTTCCAGAGTATCATCGGCCTGTTTCAGCATATTCTTAGCCTGCGTTTCCATCTGCAGATCGCTAATCATAGATGTCGCATCACTGTCTCCTGAAACGGAATTATAAAAGTCATTCGCCAGGGATCTATAGGCATCCGATACATCAGATTTGGTATCGCCATAATCTTCTCTGAATTTTCTGTATTCATACTGGTTGTTCTGAACCGTAGCATTGTATTCATGGATCAAATCTGCCAGCTCGTCATATTCAATTTTGTCATCCTGAAGCCGTACCCACTCTTCTGCCGTCCGGGAAAATTCCGGACTGGCTGCTGATGCCTGAAAGGGAAACGATATTCCCATAATCCCGACAAGACCCCAGGCTGCAGACTTTCTTATTCGTTTCATTTTTCTGAATCCCCTTTCTTTCTGCGAAGCTTTTCTTTTTCCTGAGCTTTCTTTAACTTCTTTTCTTCCCGCTTCCTCTGCTCTTCCGGATTGCCGCTGATAATAGTATAGAATACCGGCAGCATCAACAGGCTGAGGATCGTCGAAGCGGTCAGACCGCCGATATTTACGACTGCAAGCCCCTGGGTCATTGCACCGGAGTTGCCCAGTGCCATCGCCATCGGAATCATCGAGATGACGGTCGTCATCGTCGTCATCAGGATCGGCCGCAGACGGGTCGCACCAGCTTCGATCAGAGCCGTATCCCGGTCCATCGTATCGCGGTACTGGTTAACTGTTTCAACATACAAGATACCAGAGTTTACAACAGTACCGATCAGCATCATGAAACCAATCAGGGATACCATACTGATCTTACAATCCGTCAGCCACAGCAGACCGAAGGAGCCGATCAAACTGAATGGGATGGTAACCATAACCATGAATGAGAACTTCAGTGACTCAAACTGAGCCGCCATAACAACGAATACCAGGAAGATCGCCAGAGCGATCGCACCGGCCAGAGCGGTAAATTCTTCCACCATCGTCTTCATCGTCGAGTTCATACCGGTCGTTACTGTTTCCGACAGGTTCGGCTTGACCACTTCATTATCCAGGATCCCGGCTGTTTCTCCGGTAGCGATCGCTGTATATTCGGCCGTAACCGTAACCACGTATTGCTTATCTTCTCTCTCAATAGAAGCCGGGCTATCCTGGAAACCGACATCAGCAACATCTGTCAGCTGTACCTTACCTCCACGCTTGGTGGACAGGACGATATTCTTGATCTGATCCAGACTTTCGTAACTGCCTTTTGGATATTCCACCATGACCGAAACATTCTCACCATTTATCTCGATCTCGGTCGCCTCCATACCACTGACTGCCTGATATACCGCATTTCCGATTTCTGATGCCGTCAGACCGGCTGCTGTTGCCCGGACTGCATCAACGGTGATCTCAATAACCGGTGAATCATTCTCAGCATCGGAATGGACCTGGGTTACTTCCTCCCGTTCCATCAGGTCATTGACGATCTTATCGGCAATTCTGACAACCTCATCGTAGTTGGCACCTCTCAATATAACTTCATAATTTTCACCAAAGGAAGACATCATGCTCATTGAACCACTGACATCAACCGTAACATTGGCATTCGTGATATCTGCCAAATCGTTTTCCCACTGTTTGGCAACTTCGTTCGTCGACATCTTTCGTTCGTCTTTCAGATATGCTGTAATCGAAGCATCGCCTCTGCTCATCATGCCGCCGCTGCCGGCAGTTGTCATGTAGGAATCAATATCCTCATGCTGAATGATGATTTCCTCAATTCCCTTCAGAACCTCGTTTATGTCTGAATTCAGAATACCCGGCCGCATCTCAACCGAAATTTCAACCTCGCCCTCATCATCCGATGCCATCAGCTCCATTCCCAACTCTCCTGCGATTCGGAAAGAGATGATCAGCAGGATAATGGAAATACCCATTACGGTCTTCTTCTTCGGCAGGATGACCCGCATCGCTGCCCGGTAGCTGTCCTGCAGCTTTGTAACCGGTTTGGACAACGGTGCCTTGGCATGCTCGGTCGGGCGATACACTACGTAACATAACGGGACGATGGATATCGCAGACAGCAGCGAGGCCCCCAGACAGAATACAATCGTATACCCCAGTGGTCCAAACAACTGCCCCGTCATACCGGTCAGCTGCGCCAGTGGCAGGAAAACGACGCAGGTCGTCAGCGTTCCGCCAAGGATCGACTGAAACACCAGATCGGTTCCTTCAAGCGCATCCTTCATATATTCAACAAAACCAGACGGCCGTTCAGCAGTTACCCTGAAACAGCTTTCCAGAACTACGATCGAGTTATCGACCATCATACCAACGCCGAGAGTCAGGGCGCACAGGGTAATCACGTTCAGCGAAATATCCATCTGTTTCATCAGGATCAGTGCCACCAGAACTGAGACCGGAATCGAACTGCCGACAATCAGAGAAGCCTTCAGGTCTCCGAAGAACAGCCACAGAATAATCATCGAAAGACCGATCGCCATCAACAGCGTCTCAACCACCGACCACAGTGAATTCTTGATTGATTCCGCTTCATCATCGATAATAGTGATCTCCAGATTTGCATCCGACCGATGCAGCGTGTCGATGACTTCCTTGACAGAATCCGATACCTCCATTGCTGTCGCACTCTGCTGTTTGGTAATATTGACAGAAATCGTATCATTACCGTTATATCTTGCAATACTGGCATTGTCTTTGGTCGTCGTATAAACACTTGCCACATCAATCAGATATACCGTATCATCAGTTCCGGTCGATATCGGGATTTCCTGCAGCAACTCCAGCTCATCATATTTCATTCGGGTTGAAACCGACAACTCCTGGCTTCCCACCAGCGCTGTACCGGCCGGATAAGCAATCGTCGCCGCTTCTATATCACTGGCAATGGAAGATAAGGTCACACCGTACTGATCCATCTTCTCTTCATTCAGATCCACCCGGACATACTCGGACGCACCACCGCTGGTCGTAACCTCAGCAACTGTGGAAATCTTCTCAAACTCCGGAACTATATCATTATTTACATAATCATAAAGATTTTCTTTTCCGGGATAGTCAACTACCATCGAGATACTGCTACCGGAATTCGAGTTGATCTCGATAATAATCGGCGAGTTGGAATCATCGGGCAGGTCATGTTCTACTTCATCGACCTTTTTCTTCAGGTCATCATAAGCCTCATCCATATCGGTTCCATACTCATAAGAAAGCATAATCATAGACGTGCCTTCACTGGATGTGGATGAAATAGAATCCAGGCCGCTTAGTGTATTAACTTTTTCTTCAATCGGTTTCGTGATCAGATCGTTAATATCTTCAGGGCTCGCACCGCTGTAAGACGTATAAACGATCAGCATGGACATATCCATGTCCGGTGACAATTCCAGTTTTGAGTCTGTAATGGCCTGATAACCGAATACGATCAGACACAGAATTGCCAAAAACGTAGTAACCGGTCGTTTCAGGGCAAATTTTGTAATTCCCATATTATGTATTCTCCTCCTTACTCAGCCGGTTGATTGCTTTCCTGTCCTTTCAGACGGACAGCTGCACCTTCATATAGTTCAGAACTCCAGGTCGTCAGCACCAGTTCGCTGCCATCAAGGCCCGAAATAATCTGGGTTGAATCATTATTGGATATTCCTGTTTCAACCTGAACCTTGTGGATGACTCCTGCGTCTTTGTCATAGGTATAAACATAGGCGAGACTGCCATCATAATAAACGCTGTTGGTCGGAACAGTCATAGCATTCTCAGCCATTTCTGAGATCATGTAAAGCTTCACGCTGGAACCGATCATCAGACTGTCCTGATCAACAGTTTCATCCAGGCGGGCCTTCACCGAAAATAATCCGGTCTGAGAATCGGTCATATTACTGATCTCATAGATTGTTCCCTCGAACTGGACGCCGTCCTTCTCCAGGATAACAATATCACCTTCAGACAAAGCACCCTTCAGCCGTTCCGTAACCGAAAACTTAATAATCTTGCCTTCCTTACCGGAAATGACACACAGTACGTCATTCTGTGAGATAACATCGTGAGTCTCCACATTACTTGACTCGATCACACCAGATATCGGTGCTGTGATCTTTG
>JBOFYZ010000151.1:0-49565 GCA_051654925.1 Lachnospiraceae bacterium
CTCCTTCCTGCACTTTCTCGGTCAGGATATCAAGAATGGTATTCCACATTTCACCGCGTTCAATAATAAAATATTCCGGAAATATATAACATCTGGCCTGGCGCAGTTCTTCCAGCATCACCGGATACATGGTGTCCCCCAATTCGAAATAGCGGACATGAGTCTTGTCATACACCGGATAACCGCCATACTTACTGACGTAGCCGGCCAGATGTCCGGCCCGCCGGCTCTCTTTTGTCAGGCGCCCGGAGACCGCCGGATCCTGAACCAGATAGGCTTGCGTTGCCTCAAGCTGGTTCTGCAGACGGCGTCTCAGCCGCCGCGGCCCCCGCTGAATTTCCACAAACAGATAAAACAGCGATCCAAAGACCGGAATGACCAGTACCGGGATCACCCATGCCAGCTGGTAGCTTGGATTCTGGCGCTTGTTGATAATATAAAGTACAACTACCGCGCTTAATAATGTAAAACCACCATATAGCAGATAAGTCCTGATCCATCTAAATGCTGCAAATAATACAGCAATCTGTACGATCAGTGTCAATGCGAAGATACTGGTTCTTCCAAAAATAACGCGCAGTAATTTTCCCCATTTTTCCCGTTTCAATTTTCTTTTCCTCTTATGTTATGCTAATGCCTGCTCCAGATCAGCAATGATATCTTTGACATCTTCGATTCCCACACTCAAGCGGATCAGTGTCGGGTCGACACCGGCTTCCACCAGTTGTTCATCATTCAGCTGCCTGTGCGTATGGCTGGCCGGATGCAGCACCGAAGTCCGGGCATCGGCCACATGAGTTACAATTGCTGCCAGCTTTAAGCGGTCCATAAATACCGCAGCCGCTTTTCGGCCGCCCTTCAAGCCAAAGGAAATCACCCCACAGGTGCCTTGCGGCATATATTTCTGAGCCAGTTGGTAGTATTTATCGCCTTCCAGTCCCGGATATTTAACCCAGTCAACATCTTCTCTGGTCTGCAGATACTGTGCCGTCTTTAATGCATTTTCACAATGACGCGGCATTCTCAGATGAAGAGTTTCCAGTCCAACATTCAGTAAAAACGCATTCTGCGGAGACTGGATGGAACCCATATCACGCATCAGCTGAACCGTTGCCTTTAAAACAAAAGCTCCTTTTCCAAACCGTTCGGTATAAATGATCCCGTGGTAAGAATCATCGGGAGTCGTCAGACCCGGAAATTTGTCAGCATGTGCATCCCAGTCAAAATTGCCGCTGTCGACGATACAGCCGCCGACACACATAGCATGCCCATCCATATATTTGGTGGTGGAGTGCGTCACGATATCGGCTCCCCACTCAAACGGGCGGCAGTTAATCGGCGTGGCAAAGGTATTATCGACAATCAGTGGCACGTTGTGCTTATGAGCCAGACGGGCAAACTTCTCAAGGTCAAGTACTACCAGCGCCGGGTTGGCAATGGTCTCACCGAATACAGCCTTTGTATTCGGCCGGAAAGCCTGTTCCAGCTCTTCTTCGGAGGCCTCCGGGTCAACCAGGGTAAACTCAATCCCAAAGCGCTTCAGCGTAACGGTAAACAGGTTCGAGGTTCCTCCGTAAATCGTTGCGGCACTGACCACATGATCTCCGGCAGAACAGATATTAATAATGGCATACATATTGGCAGCCTGTCCGGAAGAGGTAAGCATCGCTGCCGCACCGCCCTCCAAAGCACAAATCTTTGAAGCTACCGCATCATTGGTCGGATTGGCCAGACGGGTATAAAAATAACCGCTTTCCTCCAGATCAAACAAACGGCCCATCTGCTCACTTGTCTCATATTTATAAGTAGTGGTCTGATAAATGGGAAGCACCCGCGGCTCACCGTTCTTCGGCTGCCAGCCTCCCTGAATGCAGATTGTGTCAAGCGACTGTTTCTGTTCCATATGTATATCCTCCGATTCATAATTTATACATAACAGTTCAGGACGGCGTGAACTGTGTAAAAAAGCAGCTGTCAAGCTTGCTTGTAAGGCTGTTTTTTTATACAATTTCACATCGGATGTCCTGAACAGTTACATTTAAACATAAGTCTATCATAGTTGTAACAATTTCACAAGTATGCTATGATATTGCTATTATTGATAATCTAATGGCATTAAATTCATAAGGAGTATGAAATGGAAAAATCAAAAGTATATTACACCAATTTTAAAGCTACTTATTCAGAGAATTTGCTGCAGAAACTAAACCGCCTGATCCGGCGTGCAGGAATGACAAAGCAGATCATGTTCGAAAATAAATATACCGCTGTTAAAATTCATTTCGGAGAACCAGGCAATCTCGCTTATCTCCGTCCCAATTATGCCAAAGTTCTGATTGATATTATTAAGGAAGAACAGGGACGGGCATTTTTGACGGACTGCAACACATTATATGTCGGCCGCAGAAAAAATGCGCTCGACCATCTGGATGCCGCCTACGAAAACGGCTACAGCCCCTTTTCTACCGGCTGCCATGTTATCATCGCCGATGGCCTGAAGGGCACAGATGAAACGCTGGTTCCAATCGAAGGCGAATATGTAAAAGAAGCTAAAATCGGCCGGGCTGTCATGGATGCCGATATCTTTATATCGCTGAATCACTTTAAAGGTCACGAAGCCACCGGTTTCGGCGGTGCGCTTAAAAATATCGGGATGGGATGCGGCTCCCGGGCCGGCAAAATGGAGCAGCATAATGCCGGAAAACCGCATGTGGTACAGGATATCTGTATCGGCTGCGGTGCCTGCACCAGAGTCTGTGCCCACAGCGCCATTACCATAACCAGCCGCAAAGCTGCCATCAGCCACGAACGCTGTGTCGGCTGCGGCCGCTGTATCGGAGTCTGTCCGGTTGATGCAGTTGCGTCCTCTTACGATGAGTCCAACGATATCCTTAACAAAAAAATCGCCGAATATACCTGGGCAGTTCTCAAAGACCGGCCACATTTTCATATCAGCCTGGTCTGTGATGTTTCACCAAACTGTGACTGTCATTCCGAGAATGATATTCCGATTGTCCCAAATGTCGGCATGTTTGCATCCTTCGATCCGGTCGCCCTGGACGTCGCCTGTGCCGATGCCGTCAACCGCCAGCCGATCATTGCCGGCAGCGTGCTCAGCGAACAGTCGCATCACCATTCGGATCATTTCATCAACACGCATCCGGAAACGAACTGGGAAGTCTGTATCGACCATGCCGTAAAGCTCGGTATCGGCCACCGGGAGTATGAATTAATCACAATATAGAAAATGCCAGACTATTTTGAACATCCCTTCCTTGCTTTTCCTAATGAAATCTTGTCTTTGCCGATCTGTTCTACCGTAATTACTTCACCGTCTTTATAGGTAATCCCAGTGGCAATTAATCGTCGTTCATGTTTGTATGGTGTGTCAACTGCTTTGCCATTGACACAGATCTGGGAATAATCGTTGAAATTTTCTCCAAATACGATGATCTGGTCACCAATATGGACGGTTGTCCGTTGGATAATTGGCGTAATTCCCATTTCCATTCTGGTTGCCTGGTAGGGGGATTCGCCGCCGTAGACGGTTCGTTCGCCGTATAATATATCGTATTCCAGGATCTCCATGGCTTCGAGATATAGTTCCTCATCGGGATTCTTGTCTTTCAGATACTGCTGATGAAAGCGAACCATTGTTCCTTCGTGAATATCCAGCATATCCAGGATATGGGCTCCTATTTGATAAGATTCCACATCGCGTATGACCGGTTTAAGGCCCAGATTGTTCCAGACCACATATTCAGTCTGAAACAGTGACTGATTCTTCATCTCTTCTGCAGTCCAGGAAAATCCTGGCAGATGGTCGCCATAAAATACTACGACCGTTGGCTCCTTGCGCTCGTCCAGCATCTGAACCAGGTCTTTCACAAACAAATCCATTTCGTGAATCTGTTTGCAATAATACTCGAACGAAGGATATTTTCCGTGTCCCTGTACTGAAATGGTATAAATAAAATCTGCTCCCAGAGAGGAATCCAGCGTTTTTTCAACTTCTTCAACCAGTACCTTGTCCTTGGGCCAGCCGATCGGGTTGCGCTCGATATGATACATGTATTCCATCGGTGTGAATGTGTCAAAGCCAAGCTGGGAGAATACTTTGTGACGATCATAAAATGTTCCTTCATTGTTGTGGATCGCATGTGTTTTATAGCCCAGTGATTTTAAGTTAAAAGCCAGGCTCTCACAGACAGTCTTCTGTAATACGGTCTTATATGGGTATTCGCCCGGACCGAAAAAGTCAAGATTCATTCCGGTTATGCATTCAAATTCTGTGTTGGCGGTTCCGGCACCGACGGAAGGAACACTCAGATAACCTGATGGATACGTTTCCATCAGGGAACGGTAATAGGGAATCGGGTCTTCCGTGACCGGATTGTGCTCCCACTGCATCGGATCCATAAAGGACTCCAACTGAACCATAATAACATTGGGCATCCGCTGTTCTTCCGGGCTGCTGACCGGTTCTGTTTCGCGGATCTCACTTTCAATTTCTTCCACCACTTCACTGCTGTAATCTTCTGGTTTCGGAATTCCGGTATTAAACAGTGAATTGGAAAAGCAGTAAGCAAATCCGTAGTCCTGAAATGCCTGCCCGATATTGCCGAACTGAATGGCCACGGCTCCTGTCAGAATGGAGACCTTCAGCAGTCCCCAGATGCCTGCCAGAACCACCAGCGATACCGTCCCTGAAGTTCTGTATTCAACCGGATATTCATCCCGCTTTGATTTCTTCCATACCCAGATACACAGCAGTATGGTGATTGCAATCATCACCCCCGCCAGCACAATATGCCACCATTCCAGATAAGAAGTCAGCATCGACAAGGCGTATTTAACCAGTCTGAAATCAGACGCCGTAAACGGTGTTGTCCTGAATATCAGCAAAACTCCGTTAACCACGCCCATAACCAGCCACACGACGCTCAGCAGCGTGGCCGCAAACACCTTACGCCTGGTAAATAATACAATTAAAAACGGGCAAAGAATCAAAACTGTATTTAAACAAAATACCGCCGGACTGAATACCAGATAACGGCTCAACGATACCAGCGATTTTCTGCTGCAAAGCTCTATCATAAAATTGATACATAAACTAATTAATAATAACCGGCTCAGACATTTCCATAAATGCCTCATTTCATCCCTCCGCATTTGATAACATTTGATAACCATTTATCGGCTATAGTCTATCACATTTTCGGTGAAACTCCTATAGCAATTTTACCTAATTTTACATCAATTTTTCCGTTCTGATCAGAAGAATGCTTGACTTTTCCATATGCAAAACCTATAATAAATTCCATGTGTCAAATAACACAAATGAGAGGACTAAAGAAAGGAATCATTTATGAATTTTGTAATGGATATGATCAAAGGAATGATGATCGGCATCGCCAATATTATTCCTGGTGTCAGTGGCGGTACCATAGCACTTTCCATGGGTATCTATGATAAACTGATCGGAGCAGTCTCAAACCTGCTGAAAGACTGGAAAAAGAGTGCCGCCACACTGCTGCCGATCGCTATCGGCGTTGTCATCGGCTTAATCGGCTTTACCTATCTTATTGAATATTTATTATCCAACCATACATTTGTTACCTGTATGACCTTCGTCGGTCTGATATTCGGTGGCCTGCCAATGCTTTTTAACCAGTTAAAGCAGAAGCTTTCCACCTCTAACCGCTCCATCGGCATCTCCGGCGTGCTGGCTTTTGTCATTCTGTTCGCTGTATCTGTCGTACTCCCTATGATGCGGTCTGACAGCGAAGTATTAACAACCCTCACAGCAACCCCCGGTACCATGGTAACCATGTTCTTTATTGGAATTATTGCTTCCGCAACCATGGTAGTTCCTGGTGTCAGCGGTTCACTGGTTCTGATGATCCTGGGTTACTATTATGGAATTCTTGATGCCATCAAAGGATTCCTTCAAGCCTTAACGGTCTTCGATGTTCCGGCTTTAACCAATGGTTTTCTGATCCTTTTCCCGTTGGGAATCGGGATCCTGCTGGGGATTTTCTTAATTGCCAAGATCATCACATTTTTATTTGAACGTTACGGAGTTCAGACCTACTGCGCTATCCTTGGTCTGATTATCTCCTCCCCATTTGCAATCTTCTATAACACCGGATTGATCGGACAGCTAAAAGATCTCAATTTTATGGTGATTATTGCCGGATTATTGTTTGCTGTAGTGGGCGGAGTTTTCGCCTTATGGCTTGGCGAAAAATAGCTGCACGCTCAAAAGAGGCGCCCCCCTGACGATGTCATCGGGAGCGCCTCTTCAATTATGCTATCAATTAGTCATTTCCGTACAGAGCGACCAATTTAGCCAGATAATCATATCTGTCCTTAGCATCTGACTCATTCTGAGCGAACAGTGTTGCTGCTCTCTCAGGATTCTTCATAGCCAGGGATGAGTATCTTACTTCGCCTTTCAGGAATTCCTGATATCCTTCCAGCTTCGGTGCCTTGCTGTCCAGAGAGAACTTCTTATCAGCTGCCGGGTTGAACCGGAAGTTGTTCCAGTAGCCGGTCTCTACAGCCAGTTTTTCTTCTGTCTGAGCTTTGCTCATTCCACTCTTGATACCATGAGCGATACATGGAGCATAAGCAATAACCAGAGACGGGCCCGGATAAGCTTCAGCTTCGCTGATTGCCTTTACGGTCTGATTGTAATCAGCACCCATAGCGATCTGCGCTACGTATACATAACCATAGCTCATTGCTATGCTGGCAAGGTCTTTCTTCTTAACATCTTTACCACCAGCTGCGAACTGAGCTACCGCACCGGTCTTGGTTGCTTTGGAAGCCTGACCGCCGGTATTGGAATATACTTCAGTATCGAAAACCATGATATTGATGTCTTTTCCGCTTGCGAGGACATGGTCAACGCCGCCGAAACCGATATCATAAGCCCATCCGTCACCACCGAATACCCACTGGGATTTCTTGGCAAGGAAGTCTTTCTTTTTAACAATGTCTTTGCAGACATCACAGTCAATGCCTTCTAACGCTGCTACCAGTTTGTCTGTAGCCGGTCCATTCTCAACACCGTTTCCATAGGTATTCAGCCATTCGCTGCAGGATTCTTTTACTTCTGCAGAAGCAGCGTCATTCTCCATTACGGAAGTGACTTTTGACTGAAGACCTTCTCTGATGGCATTCTGCGCCAGCAGCATACCATAACCGAACTCAGCATTGTCTTCAAACAGAGAGTTATCCCATGCCGGACCCTGTCCTTTGGCATTTACGGTGTATGGTGTGGATGGTGAAGAGTTACCCCAGATAGAAGAACATCCGGTTGCATTTGCAATATACATTCTATCACCAAACATCTGGGTGATCAATTTCGCATAAGGTGTTTCACCGCAACCAGCACATGCTCCGGAGAACTCAAGCAGAGGCTGTTTGAACTGGCTGCCTTTTACGGTATTCGGTTTGAATTTGGCGATAACATCCTGCTTCTCAGAAACAGTAAGTCCAAACTCAAAGACTGGCTGCTGATCCAGCTGGGTTGCCAGATTTTCCATCACGAGAGCTTTCTCGCCCTTCTTGCCAGGACATACATTCGCACAGGAACCACATCCGGTACAGTCAAGAGCAGAAATCGTCATGGCAAATTTGTAGCCAGGCATACCGGTCATATCCAGCATCTTCATATCAGCCGGTGCATTTGCAGCTTCTTCTGCGGTCAGCGCTACCGGACGGATAACTGCATGCGGACATACATAGGAACAGAAGTTACACTGGATACAGTTTTCTGTCTTCCAGACCGGAATATTTACAGCAATACCACGTTTCTCGAATGCAGAGGAACCGGATGGAGTACTTCCGTCTACATAATCTACAAATGCAGACACAGGCAGATTATTGCCCTCCTGTGCATTGACTTTAGACTGAACATTGTTTACAAAGTCTACTACATCAGCTCTTCCGCCGGTAATCACTTTATAATCAAGGCCTTCATCGGCACAGCTCTTCCAGCTCTCAGGAATATCAATCTTTACAACACCTTCTGCACCGGCATCAATAGCAGCCCAGTTGGTCTTAACAACCTCTTCACCTTTGCGGCTGTATGTCTTTTCTGCGGCTTCCTTCATCAGGCCGATCGCCTTCTCTTCCGGAATAATGCCGGTCAGTTTGAAGAATGCAGACTGCAGGATGGTATTGATACGGGTTGGTCCCATACCAGTCTCGATACCGATCTTTACACCGTCAATAGTATAGAACTTGATATTGTGATCAGCAATATACTGCTTCATCTGGCCTGGCAGATGAGATTCCAGCTCTTCTGCATTCCATGAGCAGTTCAGCAGGAAGGTACCGCCGTCAACCAGCTCCTGAACCATGTTGTATTTTCTGACATAGGCCGGATTGTGACATGCTACGAAATTCGCTGTTTTGATCAGGTAAGTAGATTTAATCTTTTTATGACCGAAACGCAGATGAGACATGGTCACACCGCCGGACTTCTTGGAATCGTAATCAAAATATGCCTGAGCATACATATCGGTATTGTCACCGATGATCTTAATGGAGTTCTTGTTGGCACCAACAGTACCATCTGCACCAAGTCCCCAGAATTTACAGTTGGTAGTTCCTTCCGGTGTTGTCACCAGCGGCTGTCCCAGTTCCAGAGATAAGTGAGTAACATCATCGACAATACCGATGGTGAATTTCTTCTTCTCGGTATTATTGAACACTGCTACGATCTGTGCCGGAGTAGTGTCTTTGGAGCCCAGACCATAACGGCCGGTAAAAATCTCAATATCATGGAATTTGGTTCCCTTTAATGCTGCAACTACATCCAGATACAGAGGCTCACCCAGAGAACCTGGCTCTTTGGTTCTGTCAAGAACAGAAATAGTCTTTACAGAATCAGGAATTGCGTTAACCAGAGCTTCTGCGCAGAAAGGTCTGTACAGACGAACTTTTACAACACCGACTTTAGCACCGCTGGTCTTAATTATGTAATCAACAGTCTCCTCGATGGTGTCATTGACTGAACCCATGGAGATAATTACATGCTCAGCATCTGCTGCGCCGTAGTAGTTAAACAGTTTATAGTCTGTTCCGATCTTTTCGTTTACTTTATCCATGTATTCCTGAACGATTGCCGGTAATGCATCGTAGTACGGATTGCATGCTTCTCTTGCCTGGAAGAAGATGTCCGGGTTCTGTGCGGAACCTCTCTGACATGGATGATTTGGATTCAGTGCATGGGCACGGAACTCATCGATCGCATCAAAATCTGCCATCTCGGCCAGATCTTCATAATCCCAGGCTTCGATCTTCTGGATTTCATGGGAGGTACGGAAACCATCAAAGAAATTGATAAATGGTATTTTGCCTTTAATGCCTGCCATGTGCGCTACCGGAGTCAGATCCATAACTTCCTGCACGCTGGATTCACAAAGCATTGCGCAGCCGGTCTGACGACATGCATACACATCAGAGTGATCGCCGAAAATGGATAATGCGTGGCTTGCCAGTGCACGGGCAGATACATTGAAAACCCCCGGAAGCTGCTCGCCTGCAATTTTATATAAGTTAGGAATCATCAACAACAGACCCTGAGAAGCGGTATAGGTTGTGGTCAGCGCACCTGCTGCCAGTGAACCATGTACTGCACCTGCAGCACCTGCTTCTGACTGCATCTCGGTTACCTGAACGGTCTGACCAAAGATGTTCTTCCTGCCTTCTGTTGCCCACTCATCGGCGTGCTCTGCCATAACAGAAGACGGTGTGATAGGATAGATAGCAGCTACATCTGTAAAAGCATACGATGCGTGGGATGCTGCCTGATTACCATCCATGGTTTTCATTTTTCTTGCCATTTTGTTTTCCTCCTACGAAATGTGAATATTTCTTGTCCCTAAATAAAACAGATGACCTATGCTCCATTATAGCAACTTTTTATCAAATTGCAAAGAGCGAAAACTACATTTTCACGTACTTATTTGGATACAATCCGTAAAAAACGAGGGATATCCACTAAATAGTAAATATCCCTCGTTTAATTTTTGTCAATTGTGAACAGCGCAAACAGAACACTGTACTAGGCACCCGGTATTGGCGTGATCATCTGAATCGTTTCCTCGGTCGCAGATGTCGGTGCCGCTGCGGATGGATCCGGTGCTGTGGTCGGCTGTGCCGAAGTGGTCGGTGCTGCTGTGGTCGGCTGCGCAGATGTCCCCGGTCCTGCTGAAGTACCGCCGGTCTGAGCCTGGGTAGTTGGTGTAGCACCTGGTCCACCGTCAACGCCCTCAGATGGTGCCGCAGTCGAATCACCGTCAGATGGTACTTCAATCGTCTGATCAATCGTCTGATCAATCGTCGTGACATCATCCGTACTGTCTTCTGATGTAGCAATTACAGTACCTGAGGTATTACGTAATATTACGGATGCATGACCACGGTAAGTGGTATTATTGTTCACTTCATTGCTGATCACTTCGCCATTCTTGGTAATAACCAGACGCGTCTCCCAGTAACTGCCGTTCGTACCGGCCGTTTTAACCTTTTCAACATCCAGCTCCAGGGTCTGATCTTCTTCATAGGTTGGTGCCGGAGGATCAATGTCTTTTATTTTCTTTGATTCCAGACTATATTTGACGCCATCTTCCAGGATCGGGATCGCGTAAATAGACACGGTAGCTTTCTGGTTGGCATAGCTGGCCCGGATGCCAATCGCCGCACTGGAATTGTTGACGAATTTATAATCCGGTCCGCCCCAGCTGACGGTTGCATCGGTACCCGGTCTTACATAGGAAGGCTCATACGTATGAGAACGACGTACCGTCGTCGTTAAGCCGGCCCGCAATACTGCATTATATAGTGTTGATGATACCTGGCACACACCGCCGCCGATCTCATCCACCACTTCTCCATTGCTGTAAGCGGCTGCTGACTTGTAGCCTTTGGCCTCGGTCCGTTCGCCGACAAATTCATTAAATGAAAACTCTTCACCCGGCTGAAGAACGGTTCCGTTCAGCTTCTCAGATGCCAGCCGGACATTGGTATTACGGTTGCTGTTGGAAGTGGTGTCGGTGGTAAAGGTCGATATAGTCTTGTATCGTTCCCTTGCTGTTGCTTCTGAAAATTCCGGTTCTACAGTCGCCACCTCGGCGGTAATAACCGTATCAAAAGATTTGGACTTCAGGGCCTGGCTGATCGCTGCCGACAAGGCTTCCTGATTCACCGCCAGTCCTGTCTCAGCCCCGGTAAATAAGAATTTGTCGCTGGCAGCATCATAACTGGAGATAGAACCGTTCTTAGCTTTCTTGTCCCACAATGCTGCGACAGCTTGAACTTCTGCCTGAACCGCCTCATCCAGTCCACTGGTATCTAGGCTGTAACTTGACTTCGGCACACTGGTGTAGATCTCCTGAAGCAGAGTATCTACCTTGCCTTCCATCAGATTCTTAACTTCATATGTCTGATCGTTATAGACCACGCTCATTTCCCACGGATAGTTCTTCAGGATCGCTGCCTTAGCTTCTTCTCTGGACATCCCGGTGATGGCTATACCATCTACCATAACCTCTGTCTGAAGCTGGGTCTCCGGTTCTGTGGTCGTCCCGGTCTCTGTTTCATCCGGGGCTGTGCTCCCCATCCCTTTGACAAGAAACACAATACATGTAATCATTACGATCAGCAAAACACCGCCAATCGCTATCTTTTTAAAATCATAATCAGATCCGCCCTTCCGTCCGGAAGAACCACGTCTGGCACTCTGCACCCGGCTCGTATTGCTGCGAGCTGTCTTCGAACTGCTTGTCCCTCTGGCACGTGACCGGCCTGAAGATGTTGAACTGCTTCTCTTTCTGTTGTTTTGACTCATAACTTCCACCTATCAATCTATATTTACTTTCGTTGTATACTAATTGAGTATAACACAATTTCTCAAAAATGATAGAAGGAAATTATAAAATAATAAAATTTTCAAATTTAAAAATAGTTAGCAACTATGACAGGCTCCCCAACATAAGATACATTGTAAATAATTTTTTGGAGGAATTAACATGAGTGATTTGGCAGCAACTAACTGTGGTTGTGGATGCGAGCGTAACGAAAGAGGAGGATGTGGAAATTTCATCTGGATTATTCTTCTGCTGTGCTGCTGTGGCGGCAATGACTGTGACAACGGTTTCGGCGGTTGTGGAAATGGCTGCGGCGGCGACTTTATCTTGATCATCCTGCTTCTGTGCTGCTGTGGCGGCAACGGCTTCGGCGGCTTCTGTTAATCCAATGGCTACCCCCTCTTTTATGAGGGGGTATTCCTTTGTTCCTTTCTATTCTTCCGATTCTTTGGTTTTTCTCAGTTGCTGCTCTACGCCTTTGTTCCCTTTCCCTGCTTTTCCATATTTTTTCTGAAATTCCATGCATTCTTCATCAATTTCGTAAACTGCATTTCCATCTATAATTAATTTAGCTGCCATAATGAAATCACTCTCCTGCAATATTAGTAAATGCATCTGGCATTAAATCCTTTAATGCCGCATATATTGTGACAAGAACCGAAAGGACCTGCCGATTATGAATGAATCAAATCAAGACATACACCTGACCGATTTTGACTACATGGTCTCCGACCCTCAGCTGCAAATGGTCAAGGCTGCCATTCCCTATCTTCAGATACCACAGCAGCGGGCTATTTCCACCCTCGTAAAAGTAATGGAAGTCCGTCGCACCATGACTCTGTTCCAGGAAGAAGAAGTATCTGCCATGGGTATTAATCAGACTGCCTCCAGAAAATCCTCACCCCAGGACATTCTTCAGGTAATCAAACCTTATGCCGGCCCCCGCGAGCGGGAAATGATCGATACCCTGGAAAATATTCAGCTTATGATACAGGCTATGCAGACATCCAACTGAATGTGAATGTCTGACCGCCAGAAAGGAATTTTATGGACAACAAAAACGATTGGAAACAGGATCCCCGTTTGAATCAGATGAATAAGGAAAAGCTGGACTACCTTACCGACATGGTCTCCCAAATTCAGACAATGAAAAAGGATCAGCTGATGACTGCCTTTGCTGCCATGCAGATGGACTCCATGAAAAAAGGTATGAACTTCACAAGTGAAGAAACCGACTTGCTTGCATCGGTGATAACCGCGGAGATGTCACCGGCCGAAAAAAAGAGAATGGAATCCCTACGTACCTTAGCAAAAAAAATGGCTGCCAAGAAATCCTGACAGCCAGCCCATCTAATCAATATATTCCAATGATACCGAATCCGGTACAATAACAATCTTCGTTCCTGCATTCGCTTGCTGCACTAACTGCATCACCTTGTCCTCCTCAATGGCAATACAGCCTTCTGTCCAGGTCTTGGTTGGATGCAGTCCATGCAGGAAAATCGCCGATCCCATTCCCGGCACACATGCCTCATTATAATTCAAAGCAAGACTATAATTATAGCATGGATTAACCGCAATCAAATGCTCCGCCGACTTCCATGTGGCTGATATCGTTTTGGTGCTGACCATCTGATTGTAATACTTGCTGTTACTGTCATCCACCCAGTAATCATGTTGATCCAGCACTTTATAATCCAGGATACTGCCCGGATCTTCTTTTATTCCAAATGCGTTGGTGAAGCTGTAGGTTCCTATTGGAGTCCTGCGGTCTCCTTCGCGCTTTTCTGCTGACATTCCGTTGTAGCCACAGTAGCCGGGCACATAAAACTCTTCCTGCCATTTGCCGTCTTCATTCTGCCTGAAATACGCGACCTGCACCTGGGAACTGTCCACTCCGTTTCCTACTACTACAATCACTTGATCGGCCTCCTGGGCTGCTGCCAGCCGATCTATCTCAATCCCGGATTCATATTCCATCTTCTTCTCAACTCCTGGTCCTACTTCTGTTCCGTATACAGTAAATGCAGATGCGGCAAGCATCACACATGAAATTCCCATGGCCTTCAAGGGGGTGAATCTTTTGTATCTCATGCCGATCTCCTATCTCTTTTTATTTCCGGTTATTGTAACATATTCGTTAAGGGATTGCAACTGAGAAGGGGCGGGGGGACTGGTGCGATCAAACGTCTGCGGGCCCGGGCGGGGGTCGTGGTACCCGTCCATATTTTCTGCGGTTTCGGATCGTAAGAGTCTCTAAAAGCAGAGAACTGCCGCTAAATGCAATGCCAGAAACGCCAGAACTCGCTACGCTCAGACAGCTGGCCGTTTCTGGCATTAACGCGTCATTTCTCTGCTTTAAGAGACTCTAACTCGCCTGCAAATGCAGAAAATATGGACGGGTACCACGACCACCGCCCGGGTCCGCGGACGTTTGATCGCGCCAGTCCCCCCGCCCCTTCTCAGTTGCAATCCCCGCCACAGTATTTACCACCTATATAGGGTTATTTGATAAAGGGGTTTAGCCCTAAACATTGGCACGCTGATAATTTATGAAACATACTCTTTTAGACACGTTAAAGTCTTATCATCTGGATTATGTACAAGCAGCTTTAGATTTCGGTTATTGGATACATCAAAGCTTACGAACTCAAAAGTCAATTTTCCTATCAATGGGTGCTTTAACTCCTTTATAACATCAGACATTCCATTTACATCATATAACGACCACCATGTGGAAAATGTATCACTTTTATTTTTGAGGTCTTGAACAAACCCAGTAAACCACGGGTCATCAATATGTTTTGCCATTGCAGCATGGAATCTTGCCATGATCCCCTTTGCGTGAAACTCCCAATCCTCAAAAAGTGTCATGTAATCCTGATTACAAAACATCATATAGACTATATTTCGCTCATAAGCCGGAAGCAGACTAAAATCCCCAAAGATAGTTATTGCAAGATCATTCCATGCCACTAAATTCCAATGACTATCCATAATGTAGGCGGGGCAATAAGAGGTATCGAACCGTTTAAGTATGCGAATTAAAGTTTCACTGACAGGTTGGTAATGATTTTTTCCAAACGGTAGTGATTTATTTGCTAAAGCATATAGGTGTACCCGTTCTTCATCATTCAGTACAAATACTCTTGATAGACTATCTAACACATCATCAGATACGTTGATTGGGCGGCCTTGTTCAAGCCATGTATACCATGTAAGCCCTATTCCTGCTAATTGCGCAACCTCTTCACGACGCAATCCCGGTGTGCGCCGCCTCGCCCTAACTGGAAGCCCTAACTGTTCAGGTTTGATTTTGTTGCGTCGGGTTTTTAGGAAATCGCCTAATTCCGTATATCTGTTATAGGCTGCAGTTTTCACTTGTACCATTATATCATAGTCTATATAGTTAATAGATAAAAATTTATGAAAGTAGGTGCAATTATGAAAATACTATTTCTTAATGCTTCACCACGGGCAAAAAGCTATACGGCTGCGGCTATGCGCTTAATCAAAGAAAATATCAGTTCTGAGCATACAGTTGAATGGGTTGATATCAATTCACTTAATATCAAGCCGTGTGTAAGCTGCTTGAAGTGCAGACCTAATAGTGAATGTATCTTGCCCCCTGATGATGGACATAGAATTGCAAAAATGATTTACAATGCTGACGCTCTCATTATGGGTAGCCCAACGTATTTTGGCAATATTACTGGGCCGCTAAAAACGCTGATTGACAGAAGTCTGACTGCATTTGAGGAAATCGCTGCAAACGGCCTTGAAATGCCTGTACCAATTCACAAGGGACATAAAGCGGCACTCATAACAGCTTGTAACATTCCTGCACCAATGAGTTCTTTACCAACACAGGGCGCCGGTGCGTTATCAGCTATGCAGGTAGCTATAACTGCTGGTGGCTATGACCTTGTGGGAAGCATTATAATCGACGGTGCGGCAGCACTAAAGGAAATACCCGAGGATATAAGGGGGCAAGCAAAAATCATTGCATATACTTTGACGAATTAAAAACTTCATCTAATAACAAAGGCTTCCGGTCTGTACCACTAATGCTACAGGCAGAACAAGAGGTAAATGAATATTGCATACATGCCTTTAATTCACTAACATTACAGGATATAGAATCCCATAGGCAGTTGATAACTTTATGGCTGTTGATAAATAATGTTTGGTAAGTCAATATTTAAACCAAAACGTACCGGTTATATCTTTGGTGCAAAACGGCACTTGTGAGGGAGAGAATCTGACTTCAAAGTCAGATTCTCAGGCGAGCCGAGCTGCGAATTTCCTCAGAAATTCGCAGTGAATCGAGCCGATGCCCTCGCAAGTGCCGTTTTGGAATATTATTTACAAACAATATTAATAATTCTGCCAGGTACATAAATTTCTTTTACAATACTTCCCGCAAGCTTATCTGCTACCGCATCCTTACCTGCCGCCAATGCATCTTCTTTCGCCACATCAGCCGGAAGTGCGATTACCGCCCTGGTCTTTCCGTTGATCTGTACTGCTACTTCGATTTCATCATCTTTCATAGCTTCTTTGTCACAGACCGGCCACTGGGCATGGAAGACGCTTCCTTCTTGGCCAAGCTGCTGCCAGACCTCTTCACCCATATGCGGGGCAAATGGAGCCAGTAATATAGTAAATGTCTTCAGAGTCTCTTTATCGATACCGCCAGCCTGTTTGAATAGATCGATCAGTTTGTTGTTATATTCCATGAATCCGGAAATAACGGTATTCAGGCTGAACTGGTCAAAACGCTGTTCAATATCAAAGATCAGTTTGTTGCGCAGACGCAGCATCTCTCTGCTGGCCTCTATGTCTTTATCTCTGCTGCCGTCAACCAGCTTCCAGAAGCGGTTCAGGAAACGAGCCACGCCTTCAATGCCGCGTTCATCCCATTCTGCATCCAGTTCCGGCGGACCTACGAACAGTTCGTACATACGCAGGGCATCGCAGCCGTAGTCTCTGACCAGATCATCCGGAGATACTACGTTTCCTTTGGATTTACTCATCTTGATTCCGTTTTTGCCGGTGATCATTCCCTGGTTGAACAGCTTGGTAAATGGTTCATCAAAATCTACTACACCGATATCGTTTAAGAACTTGGTATAGAACCGGGAATACAGCAGATGGAGAACGGCATGTTCTACACCACCGATATACATATCTACCGGAAGATATTGCTGAGCTTTTTCCTTTGATACCAGTTCTTCTGTATTATGATTATCTACATAACGCAGGAAATACCAGGATGATCCGGCCCACTGCGGCATGGTGTTGGTTTCTCTTTTTGCTGCGCTGCCACATTCGGGACAGGTACAATTGACCCACTCTTCAATTGCTGCGAGTGGAGATTCTCCGGTACCGGTCGGCTGATAGCTTTCTACTTCCGGCAGGATTAATGGAAGATCAGCTTCAGGAACTGCCACATTGCCGCATTTAGGGCAATGGATAATCGGAATCGGCTCTCCCCAGTAACGCTGTCTTGAGAATACCCAGTCACGCAGTTTATAATTGGTGGTCTTTTTACCGATACCGCGGGCCTCCATCATGGCCGGAGCCTCTTTTTTAAGTACCGCTGATTCCATTCCGTTCCAGTCACCGGAATTGATCATAATGCCGTTTGCTTCGGTATAGGCTTCCTGCATATCTTCGATTTCTTTTCCGTCTTTGGCAATAACCTGCACAATCGGAATATTGAATTTTGTGGCAAATTCGAAGTCACGCTCATCATGAGCCGGTACACACATAATCGCTCCGGTACCGTAATCAGCCAGAACATAATCAGACAGCCAGATCGGTACTTTCGCACCATTTAACGGATTGACTGCATAGCTGCCGGTAAATACTCCTGTCTTTTCTTTGTCCTGAAGACGGTCAACATTCGATTTCATTGAGGAATCGTAGATGTATTGTTCTACCGCTGCCTGCTGCCCGGGCGATGCCAGCTTTCCAGCCAGGTCATGTTCCGGGGCAAGTACCATGAAGGTTGCGCCGTAAAGAGTATCCGGTCTGGTCGTATATACGGTAATCGCTTCGTCCATCCCTGCGATAGTAAAATCAACTTCCGCACCGTAGGATTTGCCGATCCAGTCACTCTGCATCTTTTTAACTTTTTCCGGCCAGTCCAGTTTATCCAGATCGTCAAGCAGCCGGTCTGCATATGCGGTGATCTTCAGCATCCACTGCCTCAGATTCTTCTTGGTTACCTGCTCACCGCAGCGCTCGCATCCGCCATTGACGACTTCCTCATTGGCCAGTCCGGTCTTACAGGAAGGACACCAGTTAATCGGGAATTCCTTTTCGTATGCCAGCCCTGCTTTAAACATCTTCACAAAAATCCACTGGGTCCATTTATAAAACTCAGGATCGGTGGTATTAACCTCCATATCCCAATCATAAACAGCTGCTATTTCATCCATCTGCTTTTTAATGTTGGCAACGTTTTCTGCTGTAGAATTCGCCGGATGAACCCCCATTTTAATTGCATAATTCTCTGCCGGAAGGCCAAAGGCATCCCATCCCATCGGATGGATCACATAATTTCCTTTTAAAATCTGATACCGGCTCCATACATCAGAGATCACATATCCTCTCCAGTGTCCGACATGAAGACCACTGGCGGATGGATATGGGAACATATCCAAACAGTAATACTTCGGTTTCTTTCCGTCATTTACATTAACCGGATTCTGCTTCCAGTTTTCGCGCCATTTTTTCTCAACGGCGCTGTGATTGTAACCTGCCATAACAATTTCCTCCTAAGATTTTTAAGCGAGCACTTTCCAATACAACAAAAAATCCTTCCATCTCTGTCTCCAGAGACGAAAGGATATACTCCCACGCGGTACCACTCTGATTCATGCTGCTGCATGCTCTCAAACAGTCACCCTGAAACTTCTGACTGTTCCCCTGTAACGGAGGGATTGCCGTCCTGACTTAATAATACAGAAAATCTTCTGACGTTGGGCCGGATGCTCCGAGACCAGTTCAGCTGCCTTCTGCATCCGTCTCACACCAACCGACGGCTCTCTGAATGCTTCCTTTCAGCTTACTCTTCCTCTTCTTCGCATATTCGCTATCTGTAAATTTAGCATAATTGGAAATAGGTGTCAAGCCTTAATTCCACACAAACATTATAATACACAAAACCAGAAAGCCGATTACTCCCGGAGCAGTCATAATCCGTTTGACAATTCCGGAACCACTGCCATTCTCCCAACCGGGAAAGAACGTAATCCGCCTGGCGTAAACACAGGAGAGCACAATTGCTGTAATCATGCATCCGCCCATCCAGAACAGCATCTCGGATTCAACATTCAGCAGCACAGGGATCAATCCCCCTACAAAATTAATAATCATGTGCAGGATAATCGTGTACCGGATCTTACCGGTATGGCTGTAAATATAGGCAAATATCATTCCCAGAATACAGGCATAGAAAAATTGATAAAAATTCCCATGAAACAAACCAAAGCTGATGCCTGATACGATAACCGCTGCCTTTTGGCCAAACGGGATAATCCGGTCAATCAGAATCTTGCGAAACATAACCTCTTCCATGACAGGAGCAATAACAACCGTAGTAAGAACTAAAACCCACGGACTCAACTCACTGATCATGTCGTCGACGGGATTTGTGATCATCGAATTCGTTGCCTCATTTACCAGGACCATCAATATCTGACCGATTATGCCGCCGATATACGAAAATCCAAAGCAAAATGCCACACAAAGGACAAAATTCCCCACCGATATTTCCTTTGGCTGCGACATTCTCCATGAGGGAATCCGCCTCATCAAAGCATAGAATACCGGAAACCCGCAGCCGTACATAGCAAACTGAGAGGCCAGCATCTGAACCTCCAGATTATAATACCAACCAGTTTTGTACCGCAAAATAAGGCCAACAACGATCTGGGCAACCACTGTCATTAATAAAAAAAGCACATAAGCCCAGCCTATCCGGGAAAATTGTTTTTTTATATCCACTTCTTTTTCTCCTGTCTCGTCCGCACATTGACAGGGAGGATACGTCATTTTGCATCCTCCCTGTTATGATTTCTTTTCTATTGTGTCAGATATTAAGCATCAATATTCTCGATTTTTGAAGCCCGTGCATCCACTTCTTTCTTCTGTATATCGCCCGGTGACTGTTCGTAGCGGGCAAACTCATATTCGTAAGTTCCGATACCGCCGGTCATTGAACGAAGATCTGTATTATATCCGTACAATTCTGAAATCGGAATATCAGCTTCGATAATCTGTTTGCCGTAATGATCGGAATTCATTCCGAGTACGCGCCCTCTTCTGCGGTTCAGATCACCCATGATATCACCGGTAAATTTATCCGGAACGGTAACTTTGAGGGATGCAATCGGTTCCAGCAGAATCGGGTTGGCTTCCATAAAGCCTTTTTTGAATGCCATTCTTGCAGCAGTCTTAAATGCCAGCTCAGAAGAATCTACCGCATGATAAGAACCATCGGTCAGGATCGCTTTGACACCGACAACCGGATATGCCGCCAGCGGGCCTTTCTCTACGCTGTCCTGGACACCTTTTTCAACAGCCGGGAAATAGTTCCTTGGAACTGCGCCGCCGAATACGGTTTCCTCAAATATGTAAGGGGTTTCCAGATCGCCGGATGGTTCAAAGACCATCTTAACATCACCATACTGTCCATGTCCGCCGGACTGCTTCTTATACTTGGCCTGAACTTCCACGCGTTTCTTCAGGGTCTCGCGGAAGGCAAACTTCGGCTTGCTCAGTTCGATCTCGACCTTATAGCGGCTTTGCAGTTTGCTAACAATGACTTCCAGCTGCTGGTCACCAATTCCGTACAGGAGCAGCTGACGATTTTCTTTGTCATTGACTGCCTTCAGGGTCAGGTCTTCTTCCATCAGCTTAGAAAGGGCACTGGAAACCTTATCCTCATCGCCTTTATTCACAGTCTTATATCTCATATAAGTATACGGTGTGGATATCTGCGGCTTGTGATATACAATCGGAGCTGTACGCACCGCAATGGTATCACCGGTCTGGGTAATATTCAGCTTGGCTACTGCACCGATATCACCGGCTTTTAATTCAGATACTTCGATCGCATCTTTTCCTCTCAGGATATAAATCTTACCGACCTTCTCTTCTGCATCCTTGTTCACGTTATAAATAGCGGTATCCGGCTGCAGGGTACCGGTACAGATCTTCATCAGGGAATACTTGCCGATAAATGGATCGGCAATCGTTTTGAATACTCTGGCGGAAAGCGATACCTGGTCATTATACTTCGCGGTAAAACGTTCTCCTGTCGATACATCGACACCGATACATTCGAATTTGTCTGGTGACGGGAAGTATCTGTCAATGGCCTGCAAGAGGTTGCTAAAGCCCTGACAGTTGATTCCGGATCCCATCATAACCGGTACGATGTTACCTTCTATTACATGTTCCCGCAGCGCCTGGGAGATCTCTTCCTGAGTGAAATCCTCTCCTGAGAAATAGCGCTCCATATATTCCTCGCTGGTCTCGGCCACCGCTTCCATCAGTGCCTCACGGGCGATCCCTAAGTTCTTCTGGGAATAATCGGGAATCTCACATTCTTCATAATCGCTCAGATTGGTAAAACGGCGTCCTGCCGTCTTTACCACATTTACATAGCCGACAAACTTTTCATTCTCACGGATCGGCAGCTGGAATGGTGCAATCTTACGGCCGAAACGCTTCTCCAGCTTCAGTACCAGTTCACGATAGCTGGCATGGTCATCATCCATGTTGGTAACAAAGATAACCCGCGGCAGTTTGAATTTCTCACACATCTCCCATGCCTTCTCGGTTCCTACTTCGATACCGGCCTTACAGTTAATCACGATAATTGCGGCATCCGCCACACTGATTGCTTCTTCAACTTCGCCGACAAAGTCAAAGTAACCCGGTGTATCTAACAAATTGATCTTTATTGATCCTTCTTCGCCGTTGTACTCTAATGGGATCAGGGAAGTAGAGAGAGAAAACTGACGCTTGATTTCTTCCTTGTCATAATCACTGATCGTATTCCCATCGGTGACTTTTCCCATGCGCTTGGTAATACCGGTTATTAACGCCATAGCCTCTGCAACCGTCGTTTTTCCTGCCCCGCCATGGCCGAGCAATACGACGTTACGGATTTGTTTTGTTCCATAAACGTTCATATAAATCCCTCCTGTACATCAAGTTTAGTCTTATGATGTATATTTTACTAAAAAAGTCACGAAATTACAAGTAATTTATGCAATTTGAATGTACTGTTTTTTGACAATTTCGTCTTTGTTTTTCATTTTGCAGTCTTCTCATGCATAACCACCAGCAAGTCACACGTTAATGCGTTAAACTTCAACGTGAAAAAGCGTTGACTTTAACTATTTAATAGGTTAGAATACTTGTTAATAAATCTTATATACTGTGAGGACATAATTATGATAATCATTATGAAACCAGATGCTACCCAGGAATCAGTCAAGAAGGTTACCGAACTGATCGAAGACAAAGGCCTGCAGGTACATCTTTCGGCCGGTCACCAGGTTACCATTGTCGGTGTTGTCGGTGACAAGTCAAAATTGCATGGCATCAACTTCGAAATATTAGAAGGGGTAGACAAAGTCGTCGCCGTAACCGAATCCTATAAACTGGCCAATAAAAAATTCCATCCGGAAGAATCCGTTATTCCGGTCGGCAATACCACCATCGGCCCCGGAACCCTGACGATCATGGCCGGACCCTGTGCAATTGAAAATCAGGAACAGCTGATGCAGACCGCATATGCTGTTAAAAAAGCGGGTGCCAACTTCCTTCGCGGCGGCGCCTACAAGCCAAGAACTTCACCTTACTCATTCCAGGGACTCGAAGAAGAAGGGCTTCGTTATATGAAAGAAGCCAGAGAAGCGACCGGGCTGAGTGTCATCTGTGAGGTTACCAGCCAGCATGCTATCGAAACATCCGCAAAATATGTAGATATGCTGCAGATCGGGGCTCGAAATATGCAGAATTTCGAATTATTAAAAGAAGCCGGCAAATCAGGCCTTCCGATCCTGTTAAAACGGGGTCTCAGCGCTACTATCGATGAATGGCTGAATGCAGCTGAATATATTATGTCCGAAGGTAATCCAGGCGTTGTCTTATGCGAACGGGGCATCCGGACCTTTGAGACTGCAACCCGCAACACCCTGGATATCAGTGCCGTCCCTGTTCTGCGCGCCAAGACCCATCTGCCCATTATCGTTGACCCGAGTCATGCGACCGGGGTACGAGCCTACGTGGCACCACTTGCCAAATGTGCCATTGCCGCCGGGGCTGACGGACTGATGATCGAGGTACATCCCGATCCCAAGCATGCTCTTTCTGACGGCCCTCAGTCTTTGAACTTTGAACAGTTCGAAGCCCTGACCCAGGAACTGCAGGCATATGCTCAGATTGCAGAAAGGAAATTCAAATGATAGATCAAACGCTTGGTTTTATCGGCTTTGGATTAATCGGCGGGTCAATTGCAAAAGGAATCAAACGCCGCTATCCGGGCGTTAAAATCATGGCTTATATGCGGACCCGGGTCAAATTGGAAGAGGCCAGGGCCGATGGTATTGTCGACATCATTTTGGATGAAGTAGGACCCAAACTGCTGGAATGCGATCTGATCTTTCTCTGTACACCGGTAGAATTCAACGCCCAGTATCTTGCGGCTGTCCGTCCGTTCCTGAAACCCGGAGCCATCCTTACCGATGTCGGAAGCACCAAAACCAATATCCACCAGATGGTTCAAAGCCTTGACATGAATGACTGCTTTATCGGCGGACATCCCATGGCCGGTTCAGAGAAAAGCGGTTACGAACATGCCACCGACCATCTGTTAGAGAATGCTTATTATATTATTACACCAGAACAGCAGTCCGCCCAGACTGAAATCGACAGAATTGTTGCAGTTGCCGAAGCAATCGGCTCCATTCCTATCGTTCTCGACTATCAGGAACACGACCGGATCGTTGCTGCAATCAGCCATCTGCCGCATCTGATCGCTTCCAGTCTGGTCAATCTGGTCAAGGAATGTGACAGTCCCCAGGCCTTTATGAAACAGCTGGCGGCCGGCGGCTTTAAAGATATTACCCGGATCGCCTCCTCCTCCCCGGAAATGTGGGAGCAGATCTGCATGGCAAATACCGGCAATATCATCGAAATGCTGGAAAGCTACATTGGTTCCCTGCTGAACATCATTACCAGTCTGAAAGACCATGATGGATCCGCCATCTACGGATTATTTGATTCTTCCAGAATATACCGCAACAGCATTACCGACAGGCTTAACGGCCCGCTTACCCAGAAATACTACTTTACGGTTGATGTGGTCGACGAGCCTGGTGCCATCTCAACGCTGGCGGTTATCCTGAGTGCCCGCGGCATCAGCATCCGCAATATCGGCATCAATCATAACCGTGAACACGGTGAAGGAGCCCTGGAGATCGGCTTTTACGATGAAGCCTCCCTGCAGGCCGCCTGGGACCAGCTGAAAAAATACAATTACGAATTGATCAAAAGTCAGTAAGGGGGCTTACCATATGAAGTTTACAAAATGCAACCGCCTGAAAGGTGAACTTACCATTCCCGGAGATAAATCAGTCTCCCACCGCAGCGTTATGTTCGGTTCCATCGCCAAAGGCACAACCGAAATCCATCATTTTCTGCAGGGTGCGGACTGTCTGTCAACAATCTCCTGCTTTCAGAAAATGGGCATAGCAATAGAAAATAAAGGCAATACCGTTGTAGTTCACGGCAACGGATTACACGGTCTCAGACAACCAGATTCCATTTTGGACTGCGGCAACAGCGGAACAACGACACGTTTAATATCCGGCATTTTAGCAGCCCAGGATTTTTCTGTAACACTGACCGGAGATGAATCCATTCAGAAACGCCCCATGAAACGGATTATGGATCCATTAGCATCCATGGGAGCACAGATCAGCAGCATCCAAAACAATGGCTGTGCGCCACTTGCCATTCAGGGTACTTCCCTTCATGGGATTCATTATCAATCACCGGTAGCTTCCGCCCAGGTTAAGTCTGCTGTTTTACTCGCCGGCCTTTATGCCGAAGGGATTACTACAGTCACTGAGCCATATGTATCCCGTAATCATACAGAACTGATGCTGACAAGATTCGGCGCAGAGATAGAAACCACCGGAACTTCTGCATCTATTACTCCCGCCACCGAGTTATATGGCGATAAAATAATAGTTCCCGGCGATATCTCTTCTGCTGCATTTTTCATTGCTGCCGGTCTGCTGATTCCTGGTTCTGAAATACTAATCAAGAATACCGGAATCAATCCTACCCGCGACGGAATTATTCATGTCTGCCGGAATATGGGCGCTGATATTACTTTACTTAACGAAACAAATCACGGTGAACCGACTGCTGATATTCTGGTCAGGAGCAGTCAACTGCATGGCACGGTTATTGAGGGAGCGATTATTCCTACTCTGATCGATGAACTCCCTGTCATTGCTGTAATGGCTTGCTTCGCTGAAGGCGAAACAATTATCCGCGATGCTGCAGAATTAAAAGTAAAAGAATCCAACCGGATTCAGGTAATGGTTGAGAATCTTACCGCTATGGGCGCTGATGTAGAAGAAACAGAGGATGGTATGATTATCCGTGGCGGCAAACCACTTCATGGCGCTGTCATTGACAGCAAGCTCGACCATCGAATCGCGATGACCTTTGCAGTAGCGGGATGCTGTGCAGATGGAGAGACGGAGATTCTGGGCGCAGAATGTGTAAATATCTCTTATCCGGGATTTTACAATGATTTTCTGGGACTAGCACGATAAAGTATGAATTGACTGGGCAAGTGGGTATTCCATGCCTGTTTTAACTATTTATAAAAAAGTTCTTGCAATCAATTTTTAATAGATTTATGATTGTTTTGAGGATATCCTTCAAAACTTTAGATGGAGGAAATTATAACACATGAATCATGAAAAAAACAAAGAGCTTGAGCAGGTAATAAACAGTGATTTTAATAACACTGTAAGCGTTATCGTACAAAAAAATGGGAAAACACTATATGAAAGCTACTTTAACGGGTATACCGCCAACAACGCCACCCATGTGTACTCGGTGACAAAAAGCGTTTTTTCCGCTCTTATCGGTATCGCCATTGATAAGGGATATATCAAAAGTATAGACCAGAAGGTGCTGGACTTTTTCCCCGACTACATGATTTCCGAAGGCGAAGATACAATACAGCAAGTTACAATTCGGGATATGCTGACGATGACCGCCCCGTACAAGTATGATTCGGAACCATATGAAGCGTTTTTTATGAGTGAGAATTGGATGAAGTTTGCGCTTGCTTTATTGGGCGGAAAGGAAAAAACTGGCGAATTTGTTTACTCGGCCATTGTGGGAACACATATCTTGTCTGGAATACTGGCAGAAGCAACTGGCGGTTCAATCCTTGATTTCGCTATGGAAAACTTTTTCTCGCCGCTCGGAATCAATGTGCCGTGCAACGTGGAACTGCGTACGAAAGAAGAGCATATCGCCGTCATGAATGACAAAAACACCAAGGGCTGGGCTGTTGACCCCCAAGGCATAAATCCGGCAAGCTGGGGGCTTTTCCTGACACCTTCTGACATGACAAAAATAGGCCAGCTATATTTGGACGGCGGTGTGTGGAACGGAAAGCAGATTGTACCGGCTTGGTGGATAGCTGAAAGCACAAGGGCGCATAGCCAATGGGGTGAGCTGTCCTATGGCTACCTGTGGTGGATTATTGATGATAAAGAACATATCTACGCCGCTATGGGTGACGGAGGTAATGTGATTTATATCAACACAAAGGAAAGGATGGTAATTTCTATTGCTGCTCTTTTTGTGCCGGATGCTAAAGACAGAATCGGACTTATTATGGAATATATTGAACCAATATTTGCGATAACCACGCAACAGTGAAGTCGGTTTTGACGTATAATGAAGCAGACGGAAGCGGGGAACGGGATTGTTTTTTATCCTGTTCCCCGTTTTAGGCGGTGTAATGCCACAGCAAAAAATCCTAACGGTCAAGTGGAAAAGAGTGGAGATTTTTTGCATCCTGTGCGGTCTGCCTGCTATGCAACAGTGTATTGTGATTTTTGTTACGCGTACTTATTCAAGCTTTTTTAACGCTATACCGCAAGATGGTTTGATATTTGGCTGGGTCTGTTTTATTTGCATTATTCAAATAAATTTCTCTATGCACTTTATCAATCCGCTTAAATCCATTTTCTTTTGAGAATATGTCCATCATTTCAAAGGAGGCAGGTTCATGATCGAATGGTCCCACATGTAGAATTTGAACGCACAAGCTGTCTTCCATAGTGCCAAAAACAACTTCCTTTAAGAATGGGTGAGGCTTCTTTTTTTCTGCAACATTACTGGCATCTTCAAACATTTCCCGTGTGATGAAATTAGGCTGTCTTATCATAATTGTATATTCAAGGGTGCTTTTATCCAAAGGATTATTTCCTGATGATGTCCATATACCCTCTAAAGGGAAAACGGTATAATCTTCATAAGGATAGACTTGGATTAATTCAGAATTTTTAACACAACATGCCTTATGCCGCATTTTAATAGGATAAGCTAATGAATATAGTACTCCAACCCTTTCAGAAAAATCGGTACCATTTGGATTACCTTTGCCGTTAATCATTATATATTTATGTTCGGGTACAGTAATTACTGAAGGTTTTTTTTTAACGCTGTACAACTCTTTTTCGTGTTTTTTCCATTCGTGTTTCATCTGAAAACCTCATTTCTTCTTTTTGTTTTATCATAGCATATTAAACTTGCAACCTTGTGTCATGTTATATATTTGTTTTGTATGTTTTTTACCCTCACTTGTATTTCTTCACGTATGCTTTGCGGCGATATAAGTTCAACTTTATCACCGAACGAAAAAAGATAGCTAAACAATCGCTCGTTACATGGCAAGTTCGTTTCAACTAGAAATGTGCCGTCGTCATTGGGTATAACTTCACCAGAAAATTCATCATATACCCTGAATAACATTTCCTTATCAAATTTCAAGGTTACCGGAATAAAATCTTCATCAAATTTTTCCGGTTTTTGAAAAATGCGAGGCGGTATGGAACGTGCAAAGCTGTCATCGGTTAATTCCAGTTCCTTAATTCGGGTCAATTTGAAAAATCGGAAATCCTTCCTCATATCGCAGTATCCATATAGAAACCAATCCTTATTTTTAAATACAAGTTTTAGAGGTTCAACAATTCTTTTATTTGCTTCACCTTTGCTGCTATAATATATAAAAGATACTTTTCTGCTTTGAAATATTGCACTTTTAAGTTTATCAAAAATACTATCATTAGGATCAGTCTTCTTCCAATTAGATAAGTCTATTTCTATCCAATTTACATTTTGACGCTGAAAAACGCTACTTAATTTAGAAACAAGGGCGTTTGTATTCTCAATGTCTACAATGTTTAATCCCTGTAATGACATAAGTATTTGTCTTTGTTCCTGTTCAGAAACCAAGGATTTATTTAAGACAAAATTCTCTTGAATGGAAATGCCACCGCCCTTGCCCTGTGTCGTATATATGGGAATACCAGCGGCACTCAAAATATCAATATCTCTGTATATAGTTCTTACAGACACTTCAAAATGCTTTGCCAACTCAGGTGCAGTCATACTTCCTTTTTCCATTAATAAATAAATCATTTGAAAAAATCTGTTTTCAGCCATTTAATTCACCTCATTGCAATTATAACACAACAACTTGACATAGTGTGTCATGTTTGCGCGGCTGTTTGCCGCCGCGTCCTTAAAAAGGCGCACTTAATCAAGCCCTCCGATATACAGAGAACAGCGGCTTTGATTTTCTCAAAACCGCCGCTCCGCTTCGGGCCAACTTGGCCCGAAATTACATTACTCAAAATCGATATTTGTAAAGCCTGTCAACACTATACTAATTTCATTTGTTCCTGTACTATTTTCGTACAATATCTTATCATCTGTTTCAGCGAAATAACTGGGGTAGTTAATGTGACTATACTCCATGAAATACGGTTCTGTGGCAACGACTGAAATATTGTAATTTTCATATTGATCGGAAGAAGAAAACTTAATTGAGGAATCCTCGGCGGTAATGTACAATGAATCTTTACTGTTTTGCGGTAAATTATAAAGCAAGCTACCACAAAACACATTCGCCGTGATATTACAACCTGTGTCTGGAATATATAGCGTAACATAATTAGGACCCATACTTCTGCCGTAATAGCTATTTGTTCTGCATTTGATACATCTGTATCAAGTTTTTGCTCTTGGTTTGTTTGGCCAGTTATTATTATTGTCCCCGATCCTTATGAGTTTGTTCCTAATAAAAACGGGCGCTTGTGTTTGCAATCCTCCATGATGTTTATGAAATCATAATTGTTTAGCAGACAGCCAAACGATTACCGATGAATTGTAAATAATCTTTATTGGAGGATTTGCTTTATGGCAAAGTTTGAATTCGAGTACACAGAGATTGACGGGTTATTGTACCCAACATTGAGATTGATGAAAAAACTGAACTCGATGACCTGGGAAGGTATGGACGGTTTCGTCTGAATTATCTGCATGAACAAAAGCCGGAAATGTATCGTGAACTACTTCTAGCAGGCAAGCTATTTAAGCATTGTATATCCATCGACAAGACTACCTTTAAGATGGCGGAACATTATTCGTTTGAAGTATCTAAAAACACACCCTATGCCGCCGGAAGATACAATGGAACGTATTTGCTTATCCGAACTGGCACAAGAGATTGCAGATGAAGTGGTTTTCCACGACTTCATTTGCAAATAAATATAAAAAGCAACAAACGGTGGTTCTGATAATCACAAAATCACCGTTTGTTATTTCTTAATAGGGTGTAAAAACAATCTAGCAAGTCCACGGTGTTATAGGGAAATTTTTGAAATCAAACTGAATACGGAGAACACACCCGCCCACGATGAAAAAGCTCTGTGAGGGTGTTGTTCTCCGTATCCTATTAAATTAACAGAGAACATCATAAGGAATTAACCTTCTTCTGCTATATTTCTGATTTTATCTTTCATCTGGTTGAGAGAGCAAACATTTGGTCCAATCGTGCTATCCGGGTAAGAGTTTTGATAAATGTCATCAACCCAACCACAAATGGGACAGGTAAATTGCTCAGAGTTATAGGGAATTGAATAAGTACCACAGCAAGCACAAGACCTGTTGTCAGAACAAGTATGTGTACCTCCCAATACAACAGAAGATCTTTGAGAGGAGCCGTCATTTCTGTCAGCTTCTATCTCTATGCCTCTTGACATTATTATTGAAGCAACCTCTGTTCTCAAAAGTTGATCTTGTATCGACAATTGATGTTGCACCCCAGATGATTTTCCACGTCCGCCCATATCTATTACCCCTTTCTCATTTTAGTGTAATCCACAAAAATTACGTCTTTTCTTATCTCTTCAAATGGTGTTCCCAAGCATATAACTCCCGATGGGCGTATGGCTTGCACCATTGCAAAATAACCCTCTAAAAATTCAGATTTATTGGTACGTGACCCGACAGTTGATACAGCTATTATTGAATCCGATTCAATTCCGGAGAAACAAAACTTAAAACTTTCTTTATCACTCCAGCTTATAGTAGGGATTACTATAAGACCAAATTCTTGCCAATGAGCACCGCACCACCTATTTTTAAAAACATTAAAAAGTTGTAGCGGAAATGGCATTTCTGGATATAAGCTAAAATCAGGGGTCATTACTGCTTTGTACTGAGCGAGTCTTTTTATATAGTTATATGGGCTATCATAATAACGATTGAGCTTATTATCATCCACAAAGAAATGAACCATCTTATCATGATCTTCTTTTGGCGCAGTGATTTTCACATGATCGCAAGCAATTAATGAAATTGATGATAGGTCAAGTGAATTACGCCTAATGGTTGGTATTTGAAATGTTGAATGGCTTGCAAACTGATTTCGTATATTCATTGGCGATTCACGTAAGGTTCTACTTGACAGAGATTTTTTGCAGTTCATTTAATGATCCCACCTTTCAAAAAAGTAATTAAAAATAAATAAGGTTCAAGCTAAAGGCCTATATGTTTTCTGGCTAGAGTCTTTTGCTTTCTTCCATTGACATTGCCCACTACTAGTGGTATAGTTATTACATTGAGTGAGCACATTGAATTTTGTGACTACAATTTGTGGTCTGCATCAACAGTATACGACTATTTGTGGTCATTGTCAATATAGTTACCACAAAACATGGAGAATTTATTTTAGGAGGTTTGTTATGGGTTTAGCGTTGGGTCAATATATAAAATCCGTAAGAAAATCCACAAAGCAATCCGCAGCGAAATTAAGCAAGGAAGCCGGTATTTCAAAATCATATCTTGATTACATTGAAAGTGGTGCAAGAGAGCCAGCTGTTGATGTACTTGCAAAATTGGCAGCAGTTCTTCAAATTGAATTAGAAGCTTTAATTGAAATTCAAAAAAAAGAACAGATAGAATCAGCCTTAAATAAGCTGCGTGCAGAGAATGCTTCTGTGGGAGATGGAGAACTTCGAGCAGTGGCACGAACTGCTGATGATGGACTTACCATTGATGAACAAGCACTTGCAATGACACAAGCAGCATTTCGTGATGCTAGTAATGCAGCACGTTTTGCCGATTATATTGAAAATCCTAATCTTCGTGCGATAGTCAAAGCGGGAGCAAGGCTTGACGATGATGATTTAGAAAAACTTAGAAAGGTAATGGAATCCCTTTATCCTGATGAGTTTAAACAATAAATCAAATTCAGCACTTCGAGCGTTTCATATGGCACACAATTTTTTATATGAATTTGGGATTCATTGGCTCCCCGTGGATCCGTATGAGATTATCAGTAATCAAAAAACTTGGCACCTAAGATATGCTGATAACCTCGCCTATGAAATTGGGAAAGATACACAATATGTTTTAGACCATGTTATGCGTAGTAACGATGGCATATCGATGTACGATGTAAACACAGGTCAATACAACATAATCTTAAACCGTGATGAATCAATCCCGCAGACTCGAATGTTATGGACGGTTGTACATGAAATTGGTCATATTTATTTAGGACACTTGGACGATAAACGTACAAAAGTGACCAAGGATTTACTAGAGAAATACGAATACGAGAAGCTAGAATTTGAGGCCGACATTTTCGCTGGTGAGGTTTTAGCCTCTAAATGGTTAATGCGACAATTAGATATTGTCCGTGAAAGTGATATCGCACTTATCTGTGGTATTTCTGATGATGCAGCACTTAGCAGATACAAAAAGGCAACTGAGAATTACAACTACGTTCCCAGTAATGTAATTGTGACGTTACATAATTTTAAAGATTACTTAAAACCAGTTACTGTCTGCAAAAGCCTGAATGATTTAGATAGCTTTACAAGATTTACTTATGAAAATCCTATTCAACAGAAGCTAGAAAAGCCGAAGCCGAAATTTCTGCGCAACGACCATAGTTGTCCATACTGCGGAAATGAAACAGGGGTTAGTAGTCAATCAAATTTTTGCATTGCTTGCGGTAGCAAACTGAAAAATACCGCACTAGAAGAAGACGACCCGTGTGAGCATATTAATCATGAGCGTGCAGCGTTTTGTGAAATGTGCGGCAACCGTGTTCTTAGAATTAAACAAGGCTTTTGCATAGAAGAATGTGAACTATAGTCGAACACTTAAAACGAATGTGAGGTAAAGAAGGTGGTTATTACGGGAGATTTAAAAAATCAAATCGATAAGATTTGGGATGATATGTTTTCTTATGGTATTGCCAACCCGTTGGTTGTAATTGAGCAGCTAACATACTTGTTCTTTATTCGTTCTTTGGATATGAATGAAGAAATTAACGAAAAAAATGATGAGATGTTTCCGGGAACTCAGGAAGAACGTATTTTCCCCCAAGATAAATACGGACAAGCCTTACGTTGGAGCAAATTCAAGACACTGCCGTCTGAGCAGATGTTTGAACTAGTTCGTGACCGTGTATTTCCTTTTATCAAAGGCGAAAATACAACGATTTCTCTTGCTGACGGACCAAAGCATATTATTAAGGGCATGAAAATCAGTAAAAAGAGTTCTTACGGCAAGCATATGAAAAATGCAAACTTTAGCTTGCCTAGTCCTCTTATTACCGAAAAGGTTATTACAGCGATTGATAAACTTCCTCTAAAGGAAAATGACCTAAAGGGCGACCTTTACGAGTACATGATTTCTAAATTGCAAACAGCCGGTCGTATCGGTCAGTTTAGAACACCACGCCACATTATTGAAATGATGGTACGCCTGATTGACCCTGTAATTACTGACACCATTGCAGACCCTGCTTGTGGAACAGGTGGCTTTCTTGTCCTTTCGGGGCATTATGTGAGAGATAAATACAAAAACGAAATCCGTAAAGACAAAAAGACCCGTGAACACTACCAAAGTAAAATGTTCACAGGCCATGATACCGACCAAACCATGCTACGAATTACTGCAATGAATACCATTTTGCACGGTATGGATGAGGCAAATATTAAGTTTAATGACTCCCTATCAAAAGACAATGACGATGTTGAAAAATACAGCGTTATTTTGGCAAACCCACCTTTTAAAGGCTCCTTGGATAGCGAGGCAGTTGCGCCATCTCTAACTGCTATAACAGACACAAAAAAAACAGAACTGCTCTTCCTTGCGCTTTTCTTAAGAAGTTTGCAGGTTGGAGGACGATGTGCTTGTATTGTTCCAGACGGTATTCTTTTTGGCACATCAACAGCACATAAATCCATTCGCAAGGAAATTATTGAAAACAACAAGCTTGAAGCGGTTATTTCTATGCCTTCTGGTGTATTTAAACCTTATGCCGGTGTTTCCACTGCTATTTTAATTTTCACTAAAACAGGCAAAGGTGGAACGGATAACATTTGGTTCTATGATATGAAGTCAGATGGGTACTCCCTTGATGACAAGCGTGAAAACTTGGGTAATAATGGCGATATTGAAGATATTGTAACCCGATACAAAAATCTTGATAAAGAGAATACAAGAAAACGCACCGAACAGTCTTTTTTAGTGCCTGTTGATGAAATTATTGGAGATGGTGCTTATGACCTTTCCATTAACAGATATAAGAAGACTGATTATCAAGAAGAAACCTATGACCACCCAAGCGAAACGATTGCAAAGGTTCTTGCGTTGGAGGAGGAAATCCTTGCAGGGCTTAAAGAACTGGAGGTGATGTTTGAGTGAGTATCATACCAACAAAAAGCTTTTCTGAACTGTTTAAAATAACAAAAGGAAAAAAAGTACAAGAAACTCAGTTTTCCATTGATACGGTAAGATATATCCAAATTGATGATCTTCGTAATGACGACAATATAAAATTTTGTGAATCTAAATCTAACTATGTATATGCTACAGCAAGTGACATCATCATTGCATGGGATGGTGCTAATGCTGGAACAATCGGGTATAACCTAGAAGGTGCGATAGGTAGTACACTTGCACTGGTTCGCCCTATGAATGCACAAATTCTTCCATCATATGCTGCAATATATTTGCAATCAAAATTTGAAGAAATTCGTTCAAACTGTACTGGTGCAACAATTCCTCATGTAAATAAACAGTACTTGCAATCACTCGACATTCCAGTTCCTCGTCATGAAGAACAAGAAAAAATTGTAAGCGTTTTAGAATTAATTATGAAGCTCATATTCAAACGCAAAGAGCAAATCATGCTGCTTAACAAGATATCAAAAGATATGTTTATTGACATGTTCGGTGATCCTTCGACAAATGCCAATGGTTGGGAACGTCACAAAATCAGTGAAATTTGCAAAAAAATTACTGATGGAACTCATCAATCGCCTAAGTTCACAAATGCTGGTATTCCGTTTTTATTTGTATCTAATATTCGAGATGGTGAAATTGATTATAATACCAAAAAGTTTATTACGGAAGAAGAATATAACTTGCTTATAAAACGCACACCAATAGAAATTGGTGACATTTTATATACAATTGTTGGTTCTTATGGTAATCCAGCTGTGATAAGAAAATTAGATAGGTTCTGCTTTCAGCGACACATAGCGTATTTAAAACCAAAAACAGATGTAATTAGTCCCGATTATCTATCCGCCGCTATGCTTACAAGTGATTTCAAATATCAACTTGAACAGCGTGTAAAAGGAATTGCTCAAAAAACCTTAAATTTATCAGAGCTAAAGGAAATGGTTGTTTGCCTACCTCCTTTAAGTAAGCAAGCAGAATACGTAACATTTTTAAACATGATACGCTTAAAAAAGAGTCTATTAAATAATAGTCTAGCCGAACTCGAAATCACCTACAAAGCAACGCTTCAAAAAGCCTTCAACGGCGAATTATTCTAAAATAAGGAGGGTGATTCGTTGTTTGATAAATACGACTTATATATTGAGGAACTGCTGCTAGCTCAATACAGAGTTTCCGAAATGATAGACCACAAGCTGACACGTGGCGAGATGCGAGAAGATTTTATCAAGCATCAAGTTGCCCTTCAGTACGAGCAGCTATCCTGCTGTAAAGGTGTTGTAGCCGATGAAAACGGAGAAAATCAAAGTGGTCAAATTGACTTTCTTGTGCCAAAACCTAACGCAAGACAAAGGAGAATGGGTGATCACTCCATTTTCTCAGTTAATGACTTATCTTTTGTAATTGAGGTAAAAAGCAATGCCACAGGTACGGACTTTTCAGAACTGAATCAAAAGGCTGAAAACTATAAAGCTATGGAAGGCGCTGAATCACTAAACATAGGAATGTTCAGCTACTATTACAATCTGAAAATGAAAAATTTGCTAAAGCGTTTTGGTTGGGGTTATGATGCTGATATTCAAAGTTATCAACCATTGGACGGTGTCGTGTGTGCATATCCATACATAGATTTTGTTATTGCACTGGACGATACCGAGGAGGATGAACGCAAGAAATGCTTTTTCCTAATTAAAGACCCTACAAACCATAACACACCTTATATGTTATACCAAGACCATCCCGTTTCAAAATACTTTTTCAGGCTAATGTCCAAAAACTTAACGTGAGGAGCGTGTGCAACAGTGATAAATTTTCAATATCTAACACAAAAAAATGAATTTTTGGCTTTTGCCGACGCCTGCGTAGAAGCTGAAAAATCTATTGCTACAAGCCCAGCTCTTTGTGCTTTGGGCTGTAGAAAAAGTACGGAGCTTGCTGTGAAATGGTTATATTCTGCTGACAAAACACTAAAGCTTCCATATAACGATAATCTTTCAGCATTGGTATATAATCCATCATTCGCAGACAGTCTAGAAAGCAATATGATGGGCAAATTGAAGTACATCATTAAGCTAGGCAATTTCGCAGCGCATACTAATAAAAATGTTACATATCGAGAAGCAGTTCTCGCATTAGGACATCTTTTTGACTTTGTTCAGTTTATAGACTATTGCTATGGCTCTGATTTTGAAGACCGTAGCTTTAATGAAACTCTTGTTCCATTAGAAACGGACACATATCTTTCAAAGGTTGAGTATGAAAAACTGAAAGATGAATTGGATTCCAAAGATGCTGAACGCAACAAACTTCTTATGGAAGTAAAAAAGCTTCAAGATGAGATGGCATCCATCAAGATGGCAAATATAGAAGCCCGTACATTTACAATTCAAAATGATACTGAAGCTGAAACTCGCAGTCGTATTATCGATATTGATATTAAGTCTATGGGATGGTTGATGGCGGGAGAAAACGCAGACTGCCTAGCAGAAGTTCCTGTGGTTGGTATGCCAACAGATTCAGGGAACGGACGTGTTGATTATGTTCTTTATGGAGATAATGGCAAGCCACTCGCTGTGTTAGAGGCGAAGAAAACGACTCGTAGTCCTAAAGAGGGAAAGCAACAGGCAAAGCTGTATGCTGATTGTCTTGAAAAAACCTATTCACAGCGTCCTTTGATTTTTTATACAAACGGATATGACACTTGGCTTTGGGATGACCTTTTCTATTCGGAGAGACAAGTTTTTTCAGTGTTCTCCAAAGAAGATCTACAGCGAATTATCAATCGAAGAGAACAACGCAAAGACTTCAACGATAACCTCGGCATAAAAGACGAGATTTCTGATAGACCCTATCAAAAAATCGCCATTCTGCGTGCTTGCAAAAACTTTGCTGATGGTCGTCGTAAATCCCTATTAGTTATGGCAACAGGAACAGGAAAAACTAGAACCGTAGTATCGTTGGTTGATGTCTTAGCAAACCATCGTTGGGTTACTAATGTCCTATTCTTAGCAGACCGCAAAGAGCTTGTTAAACAGGCAAAGAAGGCTTTTAATCGCCACTTGCCCAATTTGTCCACCTGCAATCTACTTAAGCAAGAAAAAGACGAAAAACCGACTGATAGAGCTATCTTCTCTACCTATCCAACCATTATGAATGCCATTAATGAGGAAAAAACAGAAGATGGACAAAAGCTATTTACACCCGCTCACTTCGATTTAATTATTGTGGATGAAGCACATAGAAGTATCTTTAACAAATACCGTGCTATATTCAGCTATTTTGATGCTCTTGTTGTTGGGTTAACCGCAACACCAAAATCAGAAGTGGATAAAAACACATACGAATTCTTTGATTTGGAAACCCATATGCCGAGTTATGCTTATGAATATGACACGGCAGTTTCTGAAAAATATCTTTGTGATTACCATTGCCTTGAGCGCCTATTCAAAATCCCTACAGAAGGCATTGTTAAAGATAAATTGTCAAAAGAAGAGCAACAAGCAATTGATGATGTTTTCGAAGAAGGTGAGGAAGTTCCAGACTATATTTCTGGCGAGGATGTAAATAAAATCTTCTTCAACAAGAACACCTGCCAGCAAGTATTAACCGAATTAATGAAAAAGGGGCTCAAGGTTGAAGGTGGCGATAAGCTGGGCAAAACAATTATTTTTGCTAGAAATCATGTTCACGCTGTGTTCTTAGAGGCGCAATTTAATGCGCTTTATCCTCAATACAAGGGTGCTTTTGCGCGAGTTATAGATTACAAATCAGAGGAACATTCAGAATCGCTGTTGGACGATTTTAAACAAAAAGACAAGTATCCTCAAATAGCTATTTCTGTAGATATGTTAGACACCGGCATTGACGTCCCTGAAATCTTAAATCTTGTATACTTTAAACGAGTAATGTCAAAAACTAAGTTTTGGCAAATGTTCGGTCGTGGCACTCGTTTGTGTCCTGATTTATTTGGCCCAGGCGAAGATAAATCAGAATTCTATGTTTTTGACTATATGGGTAACTTCGAGTATTTCCGCCAAAACCCTAAAGGTAAAGAATCCAGTGAAACAGGGTCGCTTGCAGAATATACATTTAAGTTAAAAGCCAGAATAGTTCACGAGTTGCAAGACTTAAAGTATGATGCGGCAGAATACGTCGATTTTAGAACGGCATTGGTAGAGGACTTAGTTGCAAAAGTATCAGCACTAAACAAAGAGCAATTTCAGGTGCGCCAAAATCTTAAGTATGTAGAAAAATATTCTGATAAGGTAGCGTTCCAATGTCTATCTATTTCGGATACAGAAAGCTTGATTGCACATATAGCAAACTTAGTTATGGCCGAAAATGATGATGAATCCGCTCGTCGTCTGGATGTGTTTATCTATCGATATATGCTTGCAAAAGTGACTGCTGATGATAGTGTGCAGCGCTCTATAGAGAATAGAATAAAGGGTATTGCGACAGTATTATCTACAAAGGGCACTTTACCAGATGTTCAAAAGAATAAGGCACTTTTACAAGAAATTCAGCAAGACGAATATTGGGAAACGGCTACTCTCAATGATTTAGACCAAATGCGTTTAAAATTGCGAGAATTAATGTATTGCTTAAAAGCCGAGATGAAAACAAGGGTTATTAACATCACAGATAGCGTTATTTTTGAAAAAGAGGGCGAAAGATTCACTGCAGACAAGGACTTAGAAAGTTATTATCGAAGAGCAAACAGATACGTAGAAGAACATTCCGATAAGTCTAGTCTCAAAAAATTGAAGAACAATGAACCTTTAACTGATGCTGACTGGAACGAGTTAGAAACAATATTTTGGCAGGAAGTTGGCACCCAAGAAGAATTCCGCAAGGAGGTAGGTGACAATTCTTTGGGTAAATTTGCCCGAGCGCTTACTGGATTATCTGACGCAGCCATTGAAAAATCGTTCTCTGAGTTTTTGAATGAATCTCTTTATACCGAAGAACAGATTCAAATGGTTAAGTACATCATTGAATCTATTAAAAACGATGGGACGCTTGATTTGGAAGATATGAGAGACCCTGAATTCTTCGGTGGGCTTAATGTCATTGAAAATTGGAGTCAGCAGAGCGATAAATCCAATTGGCTTCGTATTCAAGATTCAATAAAACAAATAAATGCAAATGCCGAAAAGCAAGCTGCATAACTATTTTTTAACAGTGTCAAAAGAAAAGCAATAGGGCTTAGATATCCACGGCAAATCTTAAAAGCTGTACACCTCTATGCTTGTGTTCGCTGTCATCTTGCAATACTACTCTGGGCTACGTTAGGGGATGTAGCAAACAAATAGCCACTGCACTTTTTATTTATCAGTGCAGTGGCTAAACTCTTAAATTAGTCGGATTTTATGCATGAATAAGTAACTCTTCCGGTGTCGGAACTTCTCCATCATGAGGTATCTCATTCCACCTTTTTTGAACAGCAGGATCTTGATCACACATACCCACCAGCATGGCTAATTTGATTTCTTTTTTTACTTCCTCAACCGTGGTATGGTTCTGAAGAGCAACTTGCTGATATATTTTTTCCGCCCTTTGTTTTGTCATGTTCTTCATGTTGCATCAGATATTAGTTCGGCTCAATACGGGACAGATTTTTGCCCCCAATGTGGTGGAGGTACACAGGCTGTATGGAGAGATTTGCAACAGGCTGTCCGTGGCTCATTCCCCGGAAACTTAGCGGTTCTTATACTCCGAAACACCAGGGAACCCGGACTTTTTGCGGCCACTGAGCCAGCGATGCCGGATCCATCAGGACTGGAATACGCGAAACAACACATTAATGCTGCATGTCATCAGACATTTCTTGTATAACGGCAGACAGGATAATTAGCACAGCCCCAGAATTGACCGAATTTTCCATTTCTTTTTTGTAGTTGGCCACTACATCTTGGACAGAGTACGATTGGTGCAGCTGGCTGCATCCTCCCCATGGCTTCAAAGCACTTCTGATTCATGATGCAATCGTTGAGAGCTCTGTGTGCGCCTTCACTGTTGATGTTGAAGTGGGCGGATATGTCCACCAGTTTATGGCTTCTGAGCTTCGGCAGGAAACTTCTGGACATGTAAAGAGTGTCTATGTAATCGTTGTCTATAGTTGTTCCAAATAGCTGCTCCGATGCACAATTGATGAATTTCAAATCAAAGGACTTGATATTGTGTCCGACCAGTATCTGACTTTGTGAGAATACCAGGAAGTCCGACATTACGGTTCTGATCGAAGGTGCTCCGGCTACCATATCGTTGGTGATTCCATTAATTCGGGAAGCGGAAGCGGGGATGCTTCGGTCGGGATTGATCAGGGTGGAAAAGGTGTCTGTGACACTTCCGTTCTTTACAAGCAATGCAGATAGCTCTATAATCTCATCCTTGATGGGGCTTAGTCCGGTGGTTTCGAGATCAAATACTACGTAGTCCGGAACATATTTCATCAGGCTTTTTCCTTTGTTTTGTCCTGCCATGATTCTCCTTACTTTTATCATTTGTTTTTAATTTGTTAACGCTCTCATTATATCATGTGCAGTGGTTCCGGTAAATGTGTAGTTTTCCATATGCAATCAACGGATCGCCCTCTTTAATCCCCATCCCAACCGTCTGATAAAGGACAATTCCGTCATATTCAGCATGATATGCTTCGATCTGATTGCCCCATACATCGGTGATTTCGCCAAGCAACGCCCCTTTCTCAAAACAGTCTCCAGCTGCAAAGACCGGATACCAGAAACCATCTGTTTCTGCTTCCAGGTAGGCCGCCCTGGTTATCTCCTGCTGGATCTGATGATGTACTTCCTCTCCTTCCAGAACTCCCAGATGGATAAGAATTTTTTTGACATCCTGTTTATACAGATCCACCTCTTCTCTGGTGAAGAACCCGCCGCCGCCGCGCTCGATCAGTACGGATGGAATTCCCCGGACACCGGCGTTGCTGTATGCTCCTGTTGTCGCGGATGATTTGACCCGGACGCGCAGATCAGCAGCCTGTGCCATGCCCCTCGATTTTTCCACCACATCGTCTTTTGCCACGCCCGGGAAGTATACGAATGGCATGACGCGCTCGCTGGTATCTCCGGCATGAATATCAATGTAGTAATCAGCCAGGCTCTGCAGCTCATGAACCATGGTATAAGCAATTTTTTCAGATAATCCGCCTTCTTTATTGCCCGGGAACATCCGGTTCAGATTATGGCCGTCTTCCGGCACCACAAATCTTACAAAATCCCGGCATGCGGTCGGATTGGCTACCAGCAGGAACACAATACTGCCCTTCACCATCTGTGGATTAATTTCCCGAGATAATTCCATCGCAGTCTGAATCCCGATATACTCGGCACCGTGAACTCCGGCCGAGATCAAAACCACAGGGCCCTCTTCACAGCCACAGATCATCGTCACCGGCAGTTCTACCGATGAATTTATGACCGGTAGCATTTCCGATTGTTTTTCACCTGATTTTAAACGATATGTACCAACTTGTAATTCCATAATTCACCTTTCTAAATTACGTTGTGCCTTTTATGGCTGCGTCACAGCTGTCAGCAGCCGTTTCCTGTATCCAACCAGTCCTATGCTTCTGCCGCCGTAGAAGGTCAGATAGGCCAGCCACAACCCGATATTGCCAAGTGCCGGAACACCGAAGAAGCAAACCGGCAGAAATGCCAGCAGGGCAAATACCGTGGACAGAAATACCGGTCTGGTAACACCGCTGCCCGTATAAATCCCATAATAGGTAAGCCCAAATACGGCCACCAGCGGGTACAGACAGGCAAAGGGCAAATATTTCTCCGTACACCAAATCAGCGCTTCTTCTTTTGTAAATAAACGGATGATATGCTGCCCGGCTGTCAACGTGACCATCATAATCATCAGGGCAAGTACCATGGAACAATGGGCTGTCTTTCTGATTACTGCCTTTAGCAGGCCAGGCAATGAATTGCCTTTAGCCACTCCGGCAAATACACTGGCCGCATTGGCCATTCCTTCAAACAGATACGCCTGCACCGATGTCAGCTGCAGCAGGATCGCATTAGCCGCCAGCATCTCCGTTCCCAGCCGGGCTCCCATCATTACAAAGACATTATTGTGGATCAGCAGACAGATGGTCCGCAGCATCAGATCCCGGTTCTCCTGGAGCAGCAAGCGGATTTCGCTTCTGTTCCATATTCCGCGCAGGCTGCTGCCGGAAAACCATTCACTGCGGTATAGAAATATAATACCACATAACGTACTGTAAATTTGAGAAACCAGTGTTGCTGCCGCCACTCCGGTAATACCCTGTCCCAATTTAATTGCAAGCCAGTAATCCAGCACCATATTGACGACATTACCGCTGATCTGCATAAACAGGGACTCTCTGACCCGGGCCTGCCCCATCAGCCAGCCAAGAATCACGTAGTTGGCCAGCACTACCGGAGCCCCCCAGATCAGGATCCGGTAATAGCTTCGGACGTACTCCATCACCTGTACTTCAACCGCGATCATCGACAGATACACTGACAGGATTGGCATTTGCAGCAGCAGAAAAAACAGTGAAATAATAACCGCCATCAGCAGCGGCAGCAGCAACGACCGGTTCCGCTCTATCCCTGAAGGCTTGCCCTGAACCTGGGCACTGCGGCTGGTCGTGCTGACTCTTAAAAAACCAAATATCCAGTATAACGTGTTAAACAGTGTGGCGCCCAGAGAAACACCGGCAATCGCCGCAGCGTCTCCGACCATCCCGATCACCGCTGTATCTACCGCTCCCAGCAGCGGCTGCGTAGCAGTAGATAACATAAACGGAAGGGCCACCAGCAGATAGGATTGATAAGTCAATTCTTTTTTGTCTGTCATATGTATGTCCTTAGAAGTCCAGAATGGACTCAAGCAGTTTTTGGGAATACGGATGTTCTACTCCGGCAATTGCCTCAACATCTGTTGTTTCTACATTATTGCCCTGATATAAGAATAACACACGATCGCAAAAATAGGTAATCGATGTTAAATCATGAGTAATGAATACATAGGTAAGATTTTTCTTTTTTTGAATGTCTTTCAGCAGATCCATAACCTGAACCTGGGTATGGGCATCCAGCGAACTGATCGCTTCATCGAACAGAATCACTTTAGGATTTACTGCAATTGCTCTGGCAATACAGACCCGCTGCAGCTGGCCCCCGCTCAGTTCATGCGGAAAACGCTGTGCATAGGTCTGATCCATTCCAACCAATTCAAGTAAATGATTGATTTCTTCCTGATAATTCAGCCGGATCTGCTCTCTCCGTCCCCTGACTTTTAATGCTTCTCCAATCAGCTTACTGACTGAAAATCGAGGATTGGCGGAGGTGGTGTAATCCTGGAAGACCACACTCATAAGGGTACGCCCTTTCTTTCCCCGCCCATAGACAGGTTCACCATCTAATAAAATAGATCCGGAATCGGGTTTCAGCAGCCCACACATAACCCTTCCCAAGGTGCTTTTTCCGCTGCCGCTCTCGCCCAGTATCCCCAGGCATTCACCCTCGCTGACACGAAATGAAACATCATGCAGGATCTGCTGCCGGTCGATGCCAAACACCCTGGTCTGATTTTCCTTACGAAAACTCACATTGATCTGGCTGGCTTCTATCATTCTGATTTCCTCCCTTCTGCAGTGCCGCGCGGTATTTCTCCATTACAGCTTTCTTTTTTTCAACAAGAAGGACGGTATAAGGATCCCTGGCATGATCCATGATCTCCTGAAATGTTCCCATGTCTGCGATCAGCCCCTGATTCATTACCAGCACCTGATCCGATATGTTTGAAATCACACTCAGGTCATGGGTGATAAAAATCATTGCTGTCCTGCCACTTTCTTTTATCCGGGCGAATTCTTTCATAATTTCATATTGGGTAATCGCATCAATGGCCGTGGTTGGCTCGTCTGCAATCAGAATATCCGGCTCCAGAGCCATCGCCAGTCCAATCATAATCCGCTGCAGCATTCCGCCGCTTAACTGATGCGGATATTTCTGCAATACTTCTTCTGGATTCCTGATCTGCATCGTTTGCAGCACCTGAATCGATTTGTTATTGATTTCTTCTTTGCTCATCCGGGTATGTTCTGCAAAGGTCTCCTCCATCTGCGCCCCGATCCGGTAGAGCGGATCAAAACAGGTCATCGGATTTTGCAGTATCATGCAAATTTCTTTGCCACGGATCTGTCTCAATGCCTCGCCATCTGAAGCGATCAGATCCTGCCCCTGGTACAAAGCTTGGCCCCTGACCGAAAAACTTTTATCCAAAAGTCCCATAATCGCCTTGGCCGTCATACTCTTACCGCTGCCGGATTCACCCAGGATACCCAGGCATTTGCCTCGTTCCACCTGAAAACTGACACCTTTTACAATCGGATGAACCCGTTTCTTAAAATGAAAATCAACATATAAATCTTTTACTTCCAGAATCACCGCCATCAGATCTGCACCTCCTTCGGATCCAGTGCATCGCGCAAGGCATCACCCAGCATATTAAAGGCTGCTACCACCACGACTATCGCAACACCAGGCGCAATCATCTGGACCGGATTCGTCGTCATAACATTTTTGGCTTCATTAAGCATTGCTCCCCATTCCGGTGTCGGTGCCTGTACACCCAGACCCAGGAAGGACAGGGTCGATATATTAAGAATCGCCCACCCGATATCAAGAGTCGCCAGTACTGCCATTTCCGACGCAATACTGGGCAGCATATGGTGCAGCAGGATAAACCGCTCGCCGCTTCCGATCGTCCGGGAAAACAGGACAAAATTACGGTCCCGGTACTTCATAACATTCGTTCGGATCATCCGGGCATACCAGGCCCACTTGATCAGGACATTGGCCATAATAACATTGCGTACATCAATACCAAGCAGTGCCACCACGGCAAACACCATGATCTGGCTGGGGAATGACATCATCACATCAACCATACGCATAATCACTTCTTCGAGCGGCCCCCTGAAGTATCCGGCCAGCAGACCCATCACCGTTCCCAGGCCGATGGTTCCCAGCATCGTTACCAGAGACAGAAACAGGGTCGGGCGAATCCCGTAGATCATCCGTGATAAAATGCAGCGGCCCAGCTGGTCTGTTCCGAGCGGATATTCGAGACTGTAGCCGGCAAATTTATTTAATATATCATTTTCATAAGGATCATGAGGCGCGATCCACGGAGCAAAAATTCCCATGAACGACACAATCAGCAGCAAACCGATCATCACTAACGCCATCTTATTTTGAAATAAACGCTTCCACATATCAGGACACCTCTCTTCGAAGTCTTGGATCTGCAATACACTGGATAATATCAAACAGCAGATTAAATACAACAAACAATGTTCCGATCAGCAGTACATACGTCTGGATAACCGGATAATCACGGTTGAAGATCGAGTTAATACAGAGCTTTCCAAGCCCCGGCCAGGCAAATACATTTTCCACTACAATGGTCCCCGCCATCAGCTGCGGCACACTCATGCCAATCGCCACAATACAGGTATGGAGGGAGTTTTTCAAAATATGACAGACCAGAATATTGCGCTGCTTCAAGCCGCGTACATTCGCATAGAGCACGTAATCCTCCTTCATATTTTCCAGCATATTATTGCGGATCAGGCGGATATAGGTTGATATGTATGTCAGGGATACGGTAAATGCTGGCAGCACGAGGTGCTTCCAGCTTCCGCTTCCGCTGGTGGGAAGCAGATCCCATTTGATACTGACCAGCCAGATCAGCAAAAGGCCAATCCAGTATGCCGGCATGGCCGTAGTCATAAAAACAATGCCGCGGATCAGCCGGTCGAACCAGCTGTCTTTATAAACGGCACAGAAAAATCCGATCGGAAGACTCAGCACAATTACAAATACCAGCGATGTCATAGCTAATACAAAGGTCGCCGGAAGACAACGCGTAATCTCTCCCAGCACGGTTCTGGACGGGTTGGTATAGCTGACTCCAAAATCCAGATGCAGACAGCTCCATACCCATTTCACATAACGGATCAGATAGGGATCATCTAGTCCCAGTTCCGCCCGCACTTGGGCAATTGCCTCTTCTGTGATAATCGGGGTCTGACGGACACGCAGGGCTACTTCAGCCGGATCTGACGGAATCAGATTAATAAAAACAAAACACAAAAATGAGATACAGAGCAGCAACGGAACAGCAGATAATGTACGTTTCACGATATATGCTTTCATAACTTCCCTTTCCTGCAAAAGGCATGCCTGCCCGGTTATCCCTCAGCTGACATGCCTCTGCATTATAATTTCTAAATTTATTGATTACTCAAAAAACATATCCTCGAAAGGAATCAGATATGGATTTGCTGAGAAATCCACTCCGCTCAGTTTATTGCTGTACAATGCTTTGTTGCATTCATAGGTTAATGGAATATAAACAGCATCATCATGAAGACGGGTTAGTACAAACTTATACAGCTCCTGACGTTCATCCTCATCTGTGGAGACCAGAATATCTGTAATCGCCTGATCAATTTCTGCTTTGTCTTTCAGCCCCTGCTGAGCCGCAAAGTCACCATAAACCGGAGCACGCATAGCAGCCATGGATGACTGCGGATCCTGAGGAGTTCCCCAGGCAATATTGAATACCATATCAAAGTTACCGGACTTCATATTATCACGGTAAGACTGTTCTTCTTCACCATGAATGTCCATCTGGATACCAATCTTAGCATACTCATTCTGCAGATACTCGGAAATGTTTTTCTCAGTTACACGGTCATTACAGTAAAGCAGGCCAAATACCAGCTTCTGGCCATCTTTTTCGCGGATTCCGTCACTTCCTGTCACCCATCCGGCCTCATCAAGAATCGCGGCAGCGGTATCCATATTGTATTCGTATGGGGTGAGACCGACATTACAGTAAGGAACACTGGTCGAATACAGGGTATCGGCCGGTTTCTCCAGGCCATTAAAAATACCGTCGGATATAGCCTGTTTATTGGTTGCATGCTGAATGGCCTTGCGGACCTCGACATCACCCAGCACTTCATCGGTTGTATTCATCAGCAGCTGACGGGTAGAAATCGGATCAGACAAGGATACTTTAAATTCATCATTTCCCTGGAAGCTCATAATTGTTTCCGCATCCAGCATATCCTTTCCATAGATCAGTTCAATCTCACCCTTCTGGAGCGCAAGGACACGCGTCTGGTTGTCCGGAATTACTTTAACAGTAATTTTTTTGATTGCCGGAGCTTCTCCCCAGTAGTTTTCATTGGCTTCAAATACAGCGTACTCATCAGTAACAAAATCAGTCAGCTTATATGGGCCGGTACCGATATGTTCATTGACACCGTTCATTGTGCTGCCATCCTGCATCGCTTTCGGGGAAATCATTCCGAATGGCCTGGTTCCGCCTAATTCGATCAGCATCGGATAGTACGGAGAAGTCATATTAATCCGGAAGGTATAATCATCCACTACTTCTACGGAGTCCAGCAGGTTCATCATTTCCAGCCAGGTATGACGGCTTTTATTTTCTAAAATAGCATCAAAGTTAGCTTTTACTGCATTGGCATCACACGCTTCACCATCGGTAAAGGTTACGCCTTCACGAATATGAAACGTATATACTTTGCCATCCTCGCTGATCTCCCAGCTTTCTGCCAGACACGGTTCCACACCTTCATGGGCAACTCTGACCAGCGGCTCATAGATAATACTCTGAGCATACATCTCACCGGCATACAGGTGGGGATTCAGATCGCGGATATCGCGGAAATTAACAAATACCAGTTCCTCTGCCACGCCGGTATTATCAGCGCCGCCGGTACTGCCGGTATCATTTGTGCTTGTATTATCTGCGCTGACGGCCGACCCCGAAGCTCCTGTCTCTGTTCCGGAAGATGAACAACCGGCTGCCGAGACAGCTACGAGTCCTGCCAGGCATAAACTAATCACTTGTTTCTTCATAATCATAAAGACCTCCTCTTTTTGTCTACAGGCAATAATATATCACAGTTAGCATAAACTTACCAATATCAAAACAGAGGGGTCTGGTTATAACATTTTGTTATAGGCAGTTACAATCTTTTTCAACATATCAAGAAACTGCACTGCTTCTGCTGAGAGTCTGGCCTCCCGCTGGGTCACATAACCAAAATTAAGATATGCCTCACTGCCTTCTACCGGCAGTGCCCTGATATCGTACTTGTGATATTCCCGATCTACCAGATCTACGCCCATACAGCATACATCAGTATGCAGCAGCAGATTATTAATCATATAGTCACTGTTTGTATAGAACACATTGTTCAAATGCCCCATATGAACCATTCCGACACTGACTTGCTCCAGATTATGCTCCAATGCGTAGAAGTCTTCTGTTTCTTCTACAAATTTTAAACCTTTCAGTTCTGAAAAACCAATCGATTTACGCTCATACAGCGGATGATTCTTCCCTACGTAAATGCTGATCCCTATGGATGCCAGCGGATGAAATTCCAGCTTTTTATGTTCCATAATATGTTTAAAGCAGCAATCGTGGGCATGAGCCAGATAGACAATGCCGATCTCAGAAACATGCCCGGCAACATCATCGGTAATATCCTCCACGGTTCCTTCCCGGTATTCGTATTTCAAGTCGGGATTCGACTGCTGCCGGTAGATTTCCGTCAAAAATCTGGTCAGCAGGCTGCTGCGGTAGCCGGATACACAAAACCGTTTTCCGTTATATTTCTTCAACATCGATGTTAGAATATTGGCATGTTTTAACATATTAATTGCATGACCATAGACTTGTTCTCCCTCTGCTGTAAGACGGATTCCGCGATTGCCCCGTTCAAAGAGGCTGGTCTGCAGTTCCTTTTCCAGTCCTGCGATGACTTTGCTGACGTTGGGCTGACTGGTATATAGTTGTTGGGCGGCCCGGTTCAGGCTTCCCTGATCGGCGGCGGTAACGAAATATTGTAGTTGTTTGATTTCCATGTACATTTCCTCTTCTTTGGTAGTGTAATAACCTTATCATGGTTCATGTAGATTGGAAATGATTGGTGATGGTGTTTTTTTCTCAGTAAGTTAGTTTGTTCCAGAGAGTGAGCGGCGCAGGGAGGGGGCCTGGGTGGGTGTGGGGATGGCAGGGATTGGCCGCTGTTTCGGATCGTAAGAGGAGCTAAGGTTCAAAAATAAGGCTAAAAGCATAAACGGAAATGGCCTAACTCGCTTATCAGCTCAAACAAGGTCCATTTCCGTTTATAACGCCTGATTTTTAAACCTAAACTCCTCTAACTCGCCTGCA
>JBOFYZ010000152.1:0-68470 GCA_051654925.1 Lachnospiraceae bacterium
TAACCATAGGCGTAATCCTTGCTGCCAGAAATCTGAACGGCACCATTGGAATCATCTGGCTGAGTCCAGTTATAAGGAGCATAACCACATTCCATGGCTACCTTTAATACTTTTTTCTCATCGGTATTGGCAGCTGCACCAGTTGTTGTATTTTCTTTTGCCGGTTCTGCCGGAGCAGCGTTGCTGCTGCCGCATGCGGTTAATGAAGCTGCCGCCATGATACAGGTAAATCCAAATGCAAATACTTTTTTCATACTTTTCTTCATAATCATTCTCCTCTTTTTATTTACTGTGATACAAATATTAACATTATAATCTAATAAAAGAAACCTTGTCAAGGGACAAGGCTTCTTTGTCTTATTTAAATATACTATATGCGATTTTTTCAGGCCTGTCAACTACATTCCGGGTCCGTCTACCACGCCGCTGTCGGTCTTGGTCTTTTCACCGCCGGGACCTGCTGCTGACTCCGGTGCGGCTGTCGTCCCGCTCTCGGTCTTCGCCCCGGTCGTCGGAATCGGATTCTGGGAAAATACCGGTGTTTGCGCCGGACTTGTCTGTTCCTGAGTGGCCTGACTGCTTTCGGCCGGCTTTGTCTGTTCGGCTGAAGACTCCTGCGGCTGCCCGGCAGGCTGGCTCTCTGCTGCCGCTGCCGCCGCCGTGGTTTCGGCCGGCTGACTCTCGGTTGCCGCCGGTGGTGTGGCCGAAGCCTGGACACTCTCAGTTCCCTCCAAATGATAACATAACACCGGAGTTCCTGCCGTAATGTTCTCATATATCGTCTTGGCAACAGCAGGGGGCAGATTGATGCAGCCATGTGAGCCGCCGGTCTTATAAATAGAACCGCCGAAACTGCTTCTCCAGTTGGCATCATGCAGTCCGACTCCGCCGTTAAACGGCATCCAGTAAGATACCGGAGTGCTGTACCCCTCACCCTTCAGTGTGGCATCACGCTGCTTATAGGTCAGCGGAAAGGCTCCGGCCGGAGTACCCCATCCTTTTGATTCATTGCCTGACACAAAATCAGATTCCACCAGCAGCTTGCCGTCTTTATAATAATAAAGATGCTGTGCTGTCAGATTGATCTCAACATATGTATTGCCGTAATCCGGAGCAGTATGACTCTCGGCCGTCTGTGAATATACCGGCTCTCTGGTCTGTCCGACACCGGAACGGATTATCTCTGTCAGAGCTGCTGTCTCTGCACTCTGGTTAATTCTCCAGCCATAGTTACCGGCTTTGATGGTCACCGTCGGCCCATAGCTGGTTTTAAATGATTTATACTGATAGGCGGTATTGTACTTCTCCGCCAGGGTCTTAACATAAGCGGCAACCTGCTCATCATGCAGTACTACATTCTGGTTGTTACCTTCTGACAGCCATGTATGTATGGTACTGCCATCTATTACTTCCGTCTGGCTTCCGAATTGATACGTTACCGTAACCTTCGCATAACGATTCCACTCCTCCAGCTGAGCAGCCAGCCTTTCGTCATCAGCAGTAATCTGCGGTTTTTCATACGCATCCAGTTCTTCCAGCGAAATTGTCTCCTGAAGATTCAGGATCGCCCTGGCAATCTCTGACCAGACCACATCTTTCACCAGTCTGGTGCCCTCCTGCTCAGGAATAATCTGATAACCGATGCCCTGATGATAAGCAGAGATATAGGCATCTTCAGGCAATTCTGTGTTACGTTCATCCATACATTCCAGCCGGTTAACGGCAGCTTCCAATTGATCCTGGTCATATACAATCATTGTTTCAATCGTATATTCACTGCCTTCCATCTGATGAAACGCCCATCTTAACGGATCCTGAGACGCCAGAATCTGCTGCAGCTCCCCGTCAAATTCAGAATGCAGTCCGATCTCCGTCCCGGCAATCTGCTCCGTACTTCCATCCCGGCCCGTCAGGGTCAAAACATAGCCGTACATGCCATCGGTAATCATTGCCTCAATCTCCGTTACCGTCTTCCCTGACGCATTCAGGCCATTAATAACCGTATTCGGGAAAAACACCTGCCTGTACTTCTGACCCATCCAGGCATACCCGCCTGCTGTCAGAATCAGAACTGCAAGTACCGAAAGGCATATGATCGCAATTAACTTCCTGCTGTTCTGAAGTCTATATATCTTATTACTTCTTCTACGGCTTCTGCCCCATGGATTCTCATCCTTTGTACCTTTATTATCCGGTGATACTCCCATACGATATCTGTCCCTTTCTGATTCTGTAAATTTAAAAACCATGGTTGTATTATACCTAATAACTACCATGATGTCCAATCATTATCCCTAATTAGAAAAATGTTCCAGACCTGTAACCATCGATTCTTTCAGCACTGAACTCAAAAGATTGGCTGCTTTTATACTGCCGTCTTCAAATCCTGCGATCAGACCGATCCAGTCTTCCTGCCGCGCATTGACCGGCAGCGATTTACCCAGAACTGCCTGCATCACTGCCATTACCGTCATAAAAACATCGGCTCTGTCCGCCGGCGGCATCGCCATTGCTTCATCCGATAAGCGTCTCATAAAGACAGCCGCCGGCCCCGGCCCATCAGCATTAAATGGTACCATCCCGCCATCCTGTCCCGCAAGCAGAGCCGTTACAAAATGGCTGCATAGCATCACCGGGGTACAGGCCGTCTCCAGAAACCAGAAGTTCTGATCACACGGAATCAAGGGAAGCCCCAGGCCATGCACATAATCATTATAAGCATTCACCCCGATCAGCCGCCCCAAAGCCTGCTCAAACAATTTAGCCCCCATCCTATCCTCCATCTCCCGGATTGCCTCTTCCGACATTCCCGGCCCATCCATAGAAATCCCCACATCAAAATAATCAGGAAACAACATAATGGCCAGCTGGACTTGATTTCCGCCCTTGGAGTGTCCGATCACATAATGCCTTCCCGCCTGATCCCACACCTTTCTCCGGTTTGTGACCAGTTCCCTGACATACTCCATCGCCTCCGCCTGCATCGGCGAAAGATAACGCCAGACATTCCCATCCAAATCCTTAAAATCCCGGCAATATTTCAAATCACCAATCAACATCTTGGCATTATCCAGCCACGCCCCCTTAGGTGTCCCCCGAAAAGCCACAAATAAAGAATCCGCCGCCCTATTCACAAACACCGCCGCCACTAACCCATTCGGAGGGTGATCTTTACGTCCATCCTCATCATAATCAAGCCAGCTCAGATTCCCGATCCGCGAATTCCCCAACTCCTTTCTCCGCGCCAGAATCCCCTCCATATAAGGAAGATACTGCTCCACTTTCCTTCTATCCGAATCCGAAAGCCCGCCCTGCGAAAGCCGCTGTAGCGCCCCCCTCACAATCTCCCCCAAAGACTCCCCATCCCCGATCTCCAATGCCTCAAACGGAAGATACATCACAATCAGATACAACAACTGCTCCTCCAAAAACCGTCTCGTAAAATAACAGCAAAGTTCCTCACGCATAGTTACATCCTGTTCCCCCCCAACTCTTCTTACTAATTTATGCACCATTCACTCTGTTCACTCAAAAAATTCACGCCGGAGCCACTCAAACTACCGACAAAGTAATATTTATTTTATCAATACTCTGTTATAATTATATAAACCGAAATTAAAACAAGAAAACAGAATTTGCAAGGAGGAGACTATGAACTGGGAACCATGGACAGGATGCTATAAGATTAGTGAAGGATGTACTTATTGCTATTTTTATGGACCACATGCGAAGCGATATGGTCAAAATACCATCGAGAAAACCGATAAATTTGACTGGCCGATAAGAACCAACGCCAAAGGCGAATATAACATTAAGGGGAATAAGATTCTGGCCACATGCTTTGCGACCGACTTTTTTCTTCCCGAGGCCGATAAATGGCGTAAGGAAGCCTGGGCGATGATAAAAGAACGAACAGATATTGATTTTCTAATACTGACAAAACGAATTGAACGTTTCCCGGAATCACTTCCATCCGATTGGGGTGAGGGATATGATAATATAAATATTGGCTGCACGGTAGAAAATCAAGAATTGGCAGATTATCGCTTACCGCTATTTCTGTCATATCCAATAAAGCGACGGTTTATCGCCTGTTCCCCATTACTGGAAGAGATAGATATATCTCCGTATCTAACCGGAGTTGACCACGTTACCGTAAGCGGTGAGACCGGACGTGAAGCAAGAGAATGTAATTACGACTGGATACTCAGCATCCGCGAGCAATGCGAGAAAGCGGGAGTGACCTTCTGGTTTAAGAGTACAGGAACATGTTTCAAACATAACGGTGTCATTAAAAAGATAAATCCTTTCAAACAAGCCACCCTGGCAAAAGAACTCAATATAAATATTTCAGACGGAAAACGATTATTCTGACAAATAACAGAAGCTTCTATGTTTTTTGTTTTTTACCTGACAGGAGCCATATATGTAGCTGGGCTGTCGCGCTAAAAAGCCTGCGGGCTCTGGCTGCGGCCGTGGTACCAGTCCGTATTTTCTGCATTTGCAGGATCATTAGAGACTCTTAAAGCAGAGAACTGACGCGTTAATGCCAGAAACGGCCAATGTTTGAGCATAGCGAGTTTTGGCGTTTCTGGCATTGCATTTAGCGTCAGTTCTCTGCTTTTAGAGCCTCTTATGATCCGAAACCGCAGGAAATACGGACTGGTACCACGGCCGCAGCCAGAGCCCGCAGGCTTTTTAGCGCGACAGCCTCTCACACCATACATGCGACACCCCCTTACTGATAACAAAGCACCGGAATCCCCGCATACACCAATTCATACAAAGCACCGGTCTGTGACGGCGGAAGGTTGATACATCCATGGCTTCCGTTCGTCTTATAGATCGTTCCGCCGAACTTGCTGCGCCAGTTGGCATCATGCAGACCAATGCCGCCGTTAAACGGCATCCAGTAAGATACGGGACTTTCATATTCATAGGTACCATCCGCCTGTTTGGCACCGCGCAATACCTTGTCTCTCTGTTTATAGGCCAGGCTGTAAATACCGGCAGGAGTATCGTTCCCTTTCGCCAGGTTACCGGTTACACAGGAGGCATCCCAGACAACCGTACCATCTTTCACCATATAAACATGCTGGCCTGTCAGATCCACCTCCACATAGGTAATGCCCCAGTCCTGACCGGACCGGCTTGCCGCCGATGCTGAATATATCGGCTCGCGGGACTGGCTCTGAGCGGTCTGGATCACTGCGTACAGAGCATCCGTCTCAGCCTGCTGATTGATTGTCCAGCCATACGAGCCTTTCAGCTCCACGTCACGTCCCGTAGCCGTATGGAATACCCGGGTCGTTCCGGCCGTATTATACTTACCTGCAAGAGCACTTACATAGGCCGCAACAGAATCTCTGTTCAGCGTAATCTGGCCATTCTCAGCACCGGTAATCCAGGTACAGATGGTGGCGGATTCCAATACTTCCTCGACATCACCAAACACATAGGTCACGGTCATCTCACGGCATTGATTCATCGTATCACATAACGCGATCAGGGTCTCATCTCCGGATGTAATCTGTACCTGATAATAGCATCCGTTGGCATCCAGATCGATCTCCTTGTCACCGGATATAACAGCCTGGCGGATGACGGCTTCCACGTTGTCGGGATTTACGTTATTGCCAATTACCTCCGGTACAATGACAAAGGGCTGACCCTCCTGATATGCTGATATATGTGCATCTGTTGTGGTAACTATATTGGTGCCGCTGATACAATTCAAACCGTATACTTTATCTCTCAGCGCTTCTTCGCTGTATGTATTCTGCATTTCCACACGATGCTTGTTGTCAATATCCGGTCCTGATAATCTTCCTCCGGCATTCTGAGTATCCAGAATCTCCTGCAGCATCCCGTCCGGTACTGTAACCGTAAATCCGATATCAGTTCCCAGCAGCACTTCCTGGCTGCCGCTCCGGGCTTTCACCACCAGCTTATACTCACTGCTGTAAAAATTTCTGATCCGCTCCGTTGCCTCTTCTACCGTCATACCACTGATGCCAAGGCCATTCAATGATGTTCCCGAGACAAAGGTGGTCTCATCTGCCAGAACGGTAAATGCTGCGCCAACAATCATTGCTGCCGCAATCATAACAATCCTGAACGATTTTGTTATTTTTTTTACCATGTTATTCCTGCTTTCTTTTATTTCTTAAAGATAAACATACAATATTTATTATAGAAGATTCCCAAAGGCTAGTCAAGCCTGCTTTATTTTGTTTCCTTCTTTTAGACAAAATGTATTTTTTCTAACGGTCAGCAGTCCGTCTTTCTGCATTTTGCTCAGTTCATTCGACATGGCACTCCGGTCCACACACAGATAATCGGCCAGCTGCTGGCGGTTAAATGGTATTTCAAATTGATACCTGCCCTGCCGGATGGCCTGGTCTGATAAATAGGAAAGCAGCCTGCCGCGGATGGATTTTGGTGTGGTATGGCTGATTTTCCTTGACAGATTCAGATTCCTGGAAGCCATTACTGTCAGCATATTGCGTACCAGCCGGATATGAAAGGGGCAGGTCGCAGTACAGATATTAAGCATCCTGTTGGTATTTAAAAACAGGATCTTTGCCGGTTCTGCGGCAATGACATCAACCATCAGGATTTCATCCGGCACACAGGCATAAGCTTCCGCAAACACCTCGCCCCGTCCTGCATTGCCATAAATACTAACATTTCCCCAAGCATCGAATTGTTTAATGTTAACGCTGCCGGAAAGAATCAATCCCATCTCTTCTATTATATTTCCCGCCTGACAAATTGCTTCTCCTTTTTGATACACTCTGGTACGGGCCTGCAGGCAGTGCAGGGCAGATTCTGTCTCTTCTGCGCTCATCCCAAGGAACAATTGGGTCATGGACAGGAATTGATAATTCATAATTTTTCTCACTTTCTTTTATTTTTGTTGTTAAAACAACATACAAGTCGGATTCATTGTATTATGATATGGCTATTAAGTCAAGGATTTGGGAGGAATAAACATGATACGTAGAATTATTCATATTAACGAAGAAACATGTAATGGATGCGGGATTTGTGCTGCTGCCTGTCATGAAGGAGCCATAAGTATGGTAAATGGAAAAGCAAAATTACTGCGGGATGATTATTGCGATGGGCTGGGCGATTGTCTGCCAGCCTGTCCGACCGGAGCAATTACCTTCGTAGAGCGTGAAGCTGCTGCCTATGATGAAGCTGCTGTGCAGGCGAATCAAAAGAAAAAAATGCAGTCTGAAGGAGCGGTTCTGCACAGCGGGTGTCCCGGTACACGTGCCGCCCAATTTAACCGTCCCGCATCTGAGTCTCAGGCATCGGTATCTGCTGTACCGGTATCCCAGCTCCGTCAATGGCCGGTTCAGATTAAGCTGGTGCCCGTCCAGGCCCCTTATTTTGAGAACGCTAACCTGTTAATAGCCGCTGACTGCAGCGCCTATGCTTACGCCAACTTCCATCAGGAATTTATCAAAGGAAAAATCACTTTAATCGGTTGTCCGAAACTGGACTCCGTGGATTACTCAGAAAAACTGACAGAAATTATCCGTAATAACAATATAAAGAGTGTCACGATTGTCCGTATGGAGGTCCCCTGCTGCGGGGGGCTCGGACAAGCTGCGAAAACAGCGCTTCAGGACAGCCAGAAATTCATTCCGTGGCAGGTAGTTACAATTTCAACTGACGGAAACATTCTGGAATAATTGCCGCCTTCTTTCCTGGGATGAACAGAAGGCCCTGGGATCGACGAAATCTTGATGATTTCGCCGATCCATCGCCTGGATTTCAGATCGGAATTCAGAAATCCTTTGCTGTCCGATTCAGATAATCATTCAACTGTATCAGGACTTCATCATATTCCAGTTCCTCAATCCCGGTACGGAGCCGGGGAATCAGGTCGCCATCGTTTTCGTATTGATATTCCTCCAGCTCAACCAGAGCCTGCTCCATGCCCTGGATATCATAGGAATGGCAGTATTTTTCCAACTGCCGCAATACATTCTGATCCGGTGCGACAGCCACTTTTCGTCCCGGTGTCTCCAGATCCTGCCCAAGAGCCTGGCGAATATGTTCAATCAAAGTATTCGTCAAAGTAAGCAGGACTGCTGTTTGATATGTTACAGCATCCTTATTGCCGGCTTTTGCCTCCTGCTCAAGATACTGGGCATAGGACCCCACTTCATATGCACAGATATAATAGCTGCTGCCCTTAAGGCCATGGACAGCTGTGGCATATTGATCGAGTTGTTCTGTACATCCATGGATCTGAAGAAGCAGCTTTGGTGTATGCAGGGCATAATAATTCAACATCTGCAGATATGCCTTTTTATCGCCGCCAAATCGTTTAATCCCATCGCCTGTATTAATTCCGGTAATTAACAGCTCATTGTCACAGTTCTCGCCCACGATATCCGGTTCATCATTCTCCTGCTGAATATCTTTCGGCAGCCACTTTTCCAGAATGTAATGCAGATTGCGAAGCTCAATTGGCTTAGCAAGGTAATCATTCATACCGCTGCCCAGCAGCAATTCCCTGATTCCGGACACTTCATTCGCAGTCAGGGCGATAATGGTAAGCTCCTGAAATCTGCTGTCAGGCAGGGCACGGATTTCCCGGGCAGTCTCAACCCCATCCATCTCCGGCATGATATAATCCAGTAAGACCAGATCGTAATCCTTCTCCTGTACCCTCCGAATGGCTTCTTTCCCACTTAGACAGGTATCAGCCTTAATTTTGAAATGAGCCAGCATTCCTTCCGCCACTTTAAGATTGACCCGGATATCATCTACAATTAACACTCTGGCCTCCGGAGCAATCAGTCGGCCTTCTTTTTCAACTAACTGGACAACATCAGTGGTTACCAGTCCATTCAGTACGTTGGCAACCGGCACTGAATAAACCGGCAAGATGACACTCATCACCGAATTATGAGGAGTCCAGTTACAAGGAACCATTTCCACCAGCTTCACATCTACTCCGCAGCGCTGAATCCATTTTTTTGTAAATTCCAGCTTTTCATAAGGAGTGAATACCCACCCATAACGACCCAGTTTGAGATATTTTACAAATTCATCCTCATCTATCACCACGGTTGCGGATATCGAAAAGTCTAAAAAAGTACGCTGAACAGTCCGGGCAACCTTGGCATTATCCTCAAGGATTAATACCGGCTCGATCCGGTCAGGTTCGACTGCTGCCAGTTTTTTGCGTTCTTTTACCTGCTGCGGTATTTCTACGGTAAAGACCGAACCACTCCCGTATTTACTTTCTACGTGAATCGTACCACTCATGATCTGACATAAATACTTTGTAATGACCAGCCCCAGTCCGGTTCCTTCTACTTTGTAGTTCTTTTTCTTATCTACCCTGCTGAATTCCTGGAACAGCGCTTCCATATCCTCCTCTTTTATTCCGATGCCGGTATCTTCTACCTGTATTTTCAGGAGAAATTCTGAATCAGTACGGTATTCACCTGATATAGAAAGAACAATACAGCCACTACGGGTATATTTTACTGCATTCGACAGAATGTTTAATAAAATCTGTCTGATCCGGATTTCATCACCTATTAATGTAGACGGCATCTGAGCGCTGACATACATAGCAAATCGTACTTTCCGCTTATCCATCCTGACTTTAATCACATTAAATGCTTCGTTCAAGACGGTATTGATGCGATATGGCGCTGTAATAATCTCCATCTTGCCTGATTCAATCGTTGATACATCCAGAATATTATTAATCAATGCCAGCAAATTTACACCTGACTGATAAATGGCATAAACGTTATCAAATACGGAGTCAGTAATGGTCTCATCACGCAGAGCCAGCTCACTCATCCCAATAATAGAATTCATCGGTGTCCGGACTTCATGGCTGACATGGGCAAGAAAGCTTTTTCTGCTTCTGCTCTCATCCTCCGCCTGGCTCCATGCCTTATTTAAACGATGTAAAATAATACAAAGTACCGTCAACAGTACCACACTTCCTGATCCCAGTATGATCATTACATGCTTCAAATCTGCAAAGTACTGGTTAACCGGAGTCACGATCCCCAGATACCAGTTGTTATGAAGGTTGCGAAGGTTCACAATCACTGCCCTGCCATCCGTATCCCTAATCTGTTTTCCCAGAACCGGTTCACCATCTACTAAAACAGATGCCAGCTGTTCTTTATCAATTGCTACTACATTCCTGTCCTCTCCGGCATGATCAGGATTTTCGTTGTACAGAATATTAAAATCCTTATCCAGCAGCAGACCGTATCCATTGTCTGTCAGTTTAAGCTTCCTGACATGTTCTATTATATTAGATATTACTACATCGACAGCCACAACCCCGTAACTTTCGCCATTAGCACCATTCAACTCTTTGGATACAGAAACAACCATAACGCCTGTCATCTCATCTTTGTAAGGATGGGAATATGCTATTTTTCCTTCACGTCCTATTGCTGCGGCATACCAGGGCCGTTCCTGCGGATTGTAATTGTCATCCGGCTCCCAGGAGAAACCATCCAGATATGCTCCGTCTATATAACCGTAAATACCGTTAATACCGGAGATTGGTTCTCTGCCGTTTATCAGAAATTGTGTGACCTCCTGCATATACTCAATAATTTCATCCTGTCCGCAGCCATCCTCAATCATATGTACCAGGGTGATTCCTGTATTTACCACGGTTGCCTGTGTCTCCAGCAGCCCCTCACGGATAACGAGCTCTGTCATACCCAAGTGCTTTTCAGCCGCATCCAGTAATTGATTATGCATGATCTTGCTGACCAAGATATCAGCACTCATAATAATGGTGAAAACTACTAAAAATATAGCTAAGATCTGCTGACCTGAATTCCGCTTACACCGTTTCGCAATCATTTATTCACCACCAATCAATGCTTTAAATTCTTCTTCCAATGCTAAGAATGCATCAACCACCAGCGGGTCAAAATGATTGCCTGCACCTGTATCTATGATGTTTTTAGCCTGATCATAAGACAATGCCTTACGGTATGGCCGATCCGAAGTCAATGCATCATACACATCTGCCACAGCCATAATACGACAGCTGATTGGAATCTGATCGCCGCTGAGCTTCTTCGGATATCCGCTCCCGTCATATTTTTCATGATGTCCTTGCGCAATCTGAATCGCCCATCTGAGATAATGCTGGGTTGGCGTACGATCATAGATATTTTCAAGTAGTTTTCCGCCGATAACCGGATGCTCCTTCATTTTTGCAAACTCCTCCGCGGTAAGCAATGATGGTTTATGCAGAATTGTATCACTGATAGCGAGCTTGCCGATATCATGGAGTGGTGCCGCCTTGATAATCATTTCCAGTTCATAAGGTGTCAGATTTTCATATACATTCTTTCTAAGCAGTTCTTCTCCCAGCAGCCTGACATATCTGCTTGTCCGCTGTACATGTCCGCCGGTATTTTCATCGCGGCACTCAATTAATTCGGCAAAAGAAATAACGATGCTGTTCTCCAGCTCCTTTACCTTATCTTCCAGATTCTTCTGGTAACCAGATAACTCGAGATGAATGCCGATTCTATGAAGCAGGATACTTCTTTCCACCGGTTTTGAAATAAAATCAACCGCTCCTGATTCCAGAGCCCTTGCTTCGATTTCGGTATTATAACTGGCTGTCAAAAAAATTACCGGAATCCGTCCATCTTGCCCCCGTTTCAGCCGCTCGATCGTTTCAAAACCATCCATTCCCGGCATGTCAATATCAAGAAGAATCAAATCGGGCGATTTCATAGACACAATCCTCAGAGCCTGTTCCCCTGACTTTGCCAGCATCGTATGGTAGATTCCCTCAAGCTGTGTATTTACATACTTTAAATTTGATAGATTATCATCTATGATGAGAATACGTTTCATAAAAAAGAGGCTCCTTTCCCAGCCAGCACCTTCACTGACTAATAAGTTTTCGGCTATTATATCATAAGTTAAATTCATTTACAAAAAGTTACTTTACTTTCATTATTTTGTAATTTTGTGTTTTATTTACTTTTATCCCATAATCTTGTACTTTTCAATATGTTACAAATGTGTTACAATTTATTTGTGATTAGCTAACGCAACTATTAAATAATAATTTCAGGAGGTAGTACTTATGTGTTCTTTCAATAATTTTTGTAGCTATTTTAGCAATATCTGTGGTTCTTATTTCGGTGGAAATAGCGCAGGATCAAACTGCTACTTCTACTAAGAGCAGGCAGTAATACATATGATTTTCATAGTACCAAAGATAAAAGAATGGCATCGGAGAGTTAATTCTCCGGTGCCATTCTTTTTATCATTTAATTCTTCCATTTGGTTTTTGCTTACTTATATCATCCAGAAATCGCTGTTAAAGATGACCTGGCGATATGAATCAAAAGAATTCCATTTATTGAAGAAAGCTGCGCCTCCTTCATTCAGGGCATTTTGATACTCCGACAAAAAATTGGTAAACTCCTCCCGTGATTTCACCCTGATCCCAAACCCGCGTTCATTGCTCAGAGGTATACCGGTATATGTGTATGTTTCTATCGGGAGAATGTCTGTAATTTCCCGATCCCGTACCAGTACCGCTGTGCGGTCTTTTAAAATAATGATGTCGAAGCTGTCAGGATAACGATAGCTTTCTCCTTTAATCGGAACCGTATCTCCCACGGTGTAGGTTTTCCGATCCGGATTATGTCCAATAATCGTGCTGCTTTCCAGATTATAATAGAATTCTTCAAATATATCCGATTGTGCTGATATATCACGATAACGGAAACAGGTTTTATCCTCGGCTTCCTGCCCGTTCAGGCTGGCAATGATGCCGCAGGCGGCTGTTGCGTTAGTCACTCTGTCTATCAGAATCAATTCACCTAATGTTTTATGAGAGCTGAAGACGTCAAGCACGGCTTTTTCGGAAAGCACGATTTCGCATGAGGAGATCTCATTTTTTGTAATTTGTGAAGCCGGTAATTGTTCTCCTGTATTTACGTCCGTTTTATACTTGATGGCCGCGACAACGCAGGGCAGCATCTTAGCTCCTGCTTTTATCAGGTAATCTTTGCCTGGAAGCAGGGGCTGGTCATCCATCCACAAAACAGATGCCATAAAGGATTTAAGGATAGGCAGATTGGGTTCTGTGGTGAGCACACATCCCCGTGACACATCTACCTCACGATCTAATTGTATGGTAACCGGCTGACCCGAAAAGGCTGCATTCACGTTTCTATCAGTGACATAAATTTGTTTTACCAATGCTTTTTCCTTGTTTGGCAACACGGTGATCTCATCGCCAACCTGGATCCTTCCCTCTTCCACCTGCCCCTGGAACCCGCGGAAGGTATGATTGGGACGACAAACCCTCTGCACCGGAAGATAGAACGCTTCTGCCGCAGTATTTGACGTTATATCCACGTTTTCCAGATAGGAAATCAGGGGTTCACCTGCATACCACGGGATGTTTTTGGATTTATGGGTGACATTATCTCCCTCAGTGGCTGAAAGTGGAATCATGTATATATTCTCCAGATCAAGGCTGTCTTTCAGCTTTAATACGTCCGCTTCTATTTCCTCAAAGATTTCTTTTTTATATCCGACGAGATCCATTTTATTTACGGCAAATACAAAATATTTAATGCCCATCATCGCGCAGATCCTCGCATGCCTCCTTGTCTGTACGAGGACGCCCTGGGAAGCATCGATCAGGATAACCGCCAAATCCGCATAAGAAGCGCCAACTGCCATGTTTCTGGTATATTCCTCATGCCCCGGCGTGTCGGCGACGATGAAGCTCCTTAAATCAGTTGTAAAATATCGGTAAGCCACATCAATCGTGATACCCTGTTCACGCTCCGCCATCAAGCCGTCCAGCAGCAGCGAATAGTCGATTGCGCCTTCCCGGCTTCCCAGTCTGCTGTCCAGCTCCAAAGACTGCTGCTGGTCGGTATAAAGAAGCTTAGCGTCGTATAAAAGATGCCCGATCAGAGTTGATTTACCATCATCCACACTGCCGCAGGTGATAAATTTAAGTAATTTTCTCATTAAAAATAGCCCTCCCTTTTCCTGCGCTCCATACTGCCTTCTGCTTCTTTGTCAATGATCCGGCTGGTCCGTTCGGAGGTGACGGCACCTAAGGTTTCCCGGGTGATCTCGTCAAGTGAGGCGGCTTCAGACTCACAGCCACCGGTCAGCGGATAGCATCCCAACGTACGGAAACGCACCTTCTTCATTTCCGGTTTTTCGCCGGGGAACAAGGGCATCCTGTCGTCATCCACCATGATAATACTTCCGTCACGGTACACGACCAGCCTTTCCTCAGCAAAATAAAGGGGCACTATTTCGATGCTTTCGCGGCTGATATACTGCCAGATATCTTTTTCCGTCCAGTTTGAAAGGGGAAAAACACGCATACTTTCTCCCTTTTTTAATCTTGTATTATATAATTTCCACATTTCCGGCCTCTGGTTTTTCGGGTCCCACGCATGCGCTTCATTCCTGAACGAAAATATTCTTTCCTTGGCCCTGGACTTTTCCTCATCCCGCCGGCCTCCTCCAAAAGCTGCCGTAAAGCGGTATTGGTCCAGCGCCTGTTTCAAAGCCTGTGTTTTCATAATATCGGTATATGCCGCACCGTGGTCAAAGGGATTGATTCCCTGTCTTACACCGTCCATATTGGTATATACCAGCATTTCTATCCCATATTTTACCGCAATGCGGTCACGGAAGGAAATCATTTCTTTAAATTTCCATGTGGTGTCAATATGCAAAAAGGGAAAAGGCGGTTTTTCCGGATAAAACGCTTTGAGGGCAAGGTGAAGCATGACCGAGCTGTCTTTTCCGATGGAATAAAGCATGACCGGCCGTTCACACTCTGATGCGACTTCACGAATGATATAAATCGCTTCAGCCTCCAGCTCGTCAAGATGTGTTAATATGCTCATGAATAAATCCTCCCGGTTTCCAGCGTAGTTAATATGCGTTGGAATCTTTTCTGTTAATTATTATTTTGCGAGTTTCTTTTTCAGGATGTTCAAAGATCCATTGAATTGTATTATCATCTGATTCGGTATAAAGAGTCGTACCCCGGCCGCCGATGTCTGCCCCTAAAAAGAACCGGATGGCACCATAGTTACATTCCTTGACACAGGAAAGGCAGCCCCAGCAGTCTTGTGGGCAGCGAATCTTGGCTTTGCCGCCGGAATCCATACAAATCAGGTTTCCGGGACAGATTGCCTCGCATTTTTTACAGCCTCTGCAGATTGCCTTGTCAATTTTGATGCTCATACGTCTCTCCTTTACCCACTAAATCCCGGAAGATAATTTCAATTTTTCCGTTTTTAAGAATGGAATTTATATATTTATTAAACCTTCCGTCATCCTTAACCGGATAGTCCGTATGCTCGCCGAAGCTATGCCACCTTGTTTCCTTACGGGCCGATAAATGCGCAATCAGGCTTTTGCAGACGGTAAGACGTTCTTTCAGCTCGTATATATGCATCAATTCATGCATATCCTTTGCGTGCAGCGTATTGCTTAAGGCTGTAAGCTGGTCGATCCCTTCGTCAGCCTGCCTCAGTTTTTTTTCATTGTACCTGTAATGAACCGTTATGCCGCCGGCATAATTATCCATGGTTTTTTGCATAGCTTCTTCCAACTGCCATACCGTGTACAGTCCACTGCTCTGCGTTAAGAAACGTCTGGCTCTGCCGATGATTTCTCCGGAAAGGGATTCATCAAAATAACGGAATGGTTTTCCTTGTATGTAAACCTCTGCTGATTGGGCCGCGATTTCCCCCTCCGCCAAGGCGCCCGTAACATACTTTTGCGGACATCCTCCTGCTACGTCACCTGCGGCAAACAATCCCCTGACGGTAGTCCCGCGTCCAGTATCAACCCAATATCCGCTTGCAGTGTGTCCTCCGACGATATATGGCTCGGTGCCCTCAATCTCAACGTTTTGTACACCGGGACCTTTTCCGCTTTCGATCCACTTCAGGGTTTGGCTTGGTGCCATATTTAGATACGCCTTTAATAACTGTTCTTCCTGTATTGATGAAATGCCCTCGGACTTTAAATAACAAGGTCCCCGGCCCTCCAGGTTTTCCTGTACCGTACCGTATACCCGTTCGCTGGTCGCAAGTCCGTATTTGTTCTCATAATTTTCCGAAAGCGCGTTAATCTGCCTTGCGCCTACGCCTTGGGCAATCGTACCGGTAGGTGCAATTGTGTCCTTGCAGCGCAGTGCAATGAAGCGCATTTCAAACGTAGTCATTTCAGCTCCGGCCCGTATGCCCATGGCGTATCCCGCTCCGGTATTAAAAGGGGGATACCACATTTTATGACGGGAAAATCCCGGGTTATTGGGGCGGTACAATCCGGCCGCACCGCCAGTGGTGCAGATAACCGCCTTTGCCCTTATATCGTAAAAGACTTTATCAATCATATTGAATCCCACCGCACCGTATATGATGTTATGATTTACTATATATTCAATGATATTGACCTTGTTCAGCACTTTGATATTTGGATAACGTTCTACAGCGGCGGCCAGGATCGGCTTTATATTTTCCCCGTTGATTTTTAAATTACGGTCGCCTCTTGTTACATATTTACCATTTTCATCTTTTAAAATAACGAGTCCTAAACGCTCCAGGTTTTCGGTAACAGAATTAAAACGCAGAGCCGCTGTCAACAGCAGATCCTCACGCACGATCCCGTCCGCGTCTTTTTTCGCGTATTCCACGTAATCCTGAGGAGTTTTCCCTTCCGTAATATAAGCGTTAATGGCATTTACCCCGGCCGCAAGGCATCCGCTGCGTTTAATATGGGCTTTTTCTGCTATCACGATATTAATCTTCGGATTCTCCGCCAGCGTCAGAGCGCTGTAGCAGCCTGCGGTCCCTCCACCGATAATAAGCACATCTGTCTTAATTTGCTGTGTTCCCATGTAGATACCTCTGCTTGAAACATTATTAAATAAAAATCGAGTTACTATCCTTCATGTTTTCATTTTGGATCAAACGAGTGGTATTGCCGTCAAACGCATAGATCCGGTAAATCAATACATCAACGGCCTCACCAACCTGAAGTTCTTCTTTCTCCAGGGAACGGTTCGCTGTTATCACGACACCGTTTACGTTTACCTTAAGCTCCAATGAATCGCCTCTGAAAGAAATAGTTTCAATCCTGCCCTCTTCAGAAGCGCTCATATACTCCTGTAAATTTCCTTTTTTAACAACCTTAACAAACTCGGGCCGGATTACTGCCTGGGACAGGCCGGCAGCCTCCTCAAAGCCGCGAAACCGGACTCCGTTTTCCAGCAGGGAGGAATGCCCCATGAACTGCGCCACAAAAGGCGTAGCGGGATTTTTATAGATATCCGCCGGTGAACCGATCTGCTCTACTTTTCCTTTATTGGTCACAATGATTTGATCAGCTACCTCTATCGCTTCATCCTGGTCGTGCGTCACAAATATGCTGGTAATTTTCAGCCTGTTTATCATTTCCCGCAGCCAACCGCGCAGTTCAACCCGAACTTTTGCGTCAATGGCGGCAAAAGGTTCGTCGAGTAAAAGCAGATGGGGATTGGGCGCCAAAGCCCGCGCGAAGGCAACACGCTGCTTCTGCCCGCCGGATAATTGATGGGGATAGCGTTTTTCCATCCCTTCCAGCCCAACCAGCCGGATCAGTTCAAGCACCCTTTCATGAATTATGTTTTTGGGATCTTTACGTACTTTTAAGCCGAATGCCACGTTATCATAAACCGTCATATACCGGAACAAGGCGTAATTTTGAAAAACAAAACCAATGCCTCTTTTGTTGGCGGCAATGTTATTTACTCTTTTTCCATCGATAAATATATCGCCCGCGTCAGGATTCTCCAGGCCGGCAATCATCCGCAGTATCGTGGTTTTCCCGCTGCCGCTGGGTCCCAAAAGACCGACTAGTTTTCCTTTTTCAATGCCAAAGCTGATATTATCCGAGGCCTGGAACTTATTAAATGCCTTATCAATATTTTCTAATTCTACATACATTACAACCCAGCCTCCTTTTTACCTTTATATTCCACAATATTTCTGATAATCAGTATCACGATAGACAGAACGACCAATATGGACGAAACTGCAAACGCCTGTGTGTAATTAAATTCATTGTATAGAATTTCAACATGAAGGGGCAGGGTATTTGTCTTGCCGCGCAAATGTCCGGAAAGAACAGAAACCGCCCCGAATTCGCCCATCGCCCGTGCCGTACATAAAATAATCCCGTACAGGAGCGCCCATTTGATATGGGGAAACGTTACCTTCCTGAAAATATAAAATCCTTTCGCGCCCATTAAGGCGGCCGCTTCTTCCTCATTCTTCTGGGTGTTCATAACAGGGATAATCTCCCTGGATATAAAGGGCAGTGTTACAAAAATAGTAGCCAATATGACACCGGGAACGGCAAATACAATCTGAATGTTCATTTTGGTCAGAAAACCATTCATCCATCCGATCCGGCCAAAAGTCATTATAAAAATAAGGCCGGCTATTACGGGAGAAACCGCAAAGGGAATATCCAAACATGTAGTCAGGATCCTTTTTCCTCTGAAATCAAATTTACTTATGAGCCACGCGGCAAATAATCCGAAGACGGTGTTTGTTAATACAGCGATTACGGTTGCTGTTATGGTTAATTGCAAAGCCTTTATCGTATATTGGTCTGAAATTGCGTGGATGTATGTATTCCATCCGCGTTTTAATGCTTCGGTCAGGACTAATACTACGGGGAATACAAGCATGATAACCAAAAAGAAAATGCTGACCGCAATAAGTATCCACCGTACCGCTTTCGAATCCTGGTGTGTTTGTTCCAATATCATCTCCTCCTATTCCCGTGTAAATTTACTTGAATACATCTGTATCCCATTAATAATCAAAAGTAGAATGAAAGAAATGATAAGCATAACCAGAGCTATAGCAGTTGCACCATTGTAATCATATTGCTGCAGTTTACTCATGATCAGCAGCGGAGCTATTTCCGTTTTAAACGGTGTGTTTCCCGCGATAAATACAACGCTTCCATACTCGCCCAACGCCCGCGCAAAGGCAAGACCGGAACCGGTAAGCAAAGCCGGCAGAATTTCAGGAAAAATCACTTTTAAAAAAATAGTAGACCTTTTAGCACCCAGTATTGCGGCTGCTTCCTCATATTGGCTGTCGATTTTCTCTAAAACCGGCTGGATCGCCCTTACCACAAAGGGAATGGTGATAAAAATCATCGCCAATATAATACCTATTTGCGTATAAGCAACCTTGATGCCTAATTTACTAAAAAATTGGCCAAGCCATCCCTGATCGGAATAAAGGGCTGTCAGCGAAATCCCGGCAACGGCCGTAGGCAGAGCAAAGGGCAGTTCGATCAAGCCATCGACCACCCTTTTAAAAGGGAATTGATACCGAACCAAAACCCAGGAAAGGATCACGCCAAACACGCTGTTAAACAGGGTAGCTACAAACGCACACAGGAAACTCACCTGATATCCAGCCAAAACCCGTTTACTTGTTACTGTTTCTATAAATCCCTGAAAACCCAGACCGGAAGCACTGAATACAATTGACGCAAATGGGATAATTACCAGCAGGCTTAAAAAACTTAATGTAATCCCCAGTGAAAGACCAAATCCCGGTATGACCCTTTTTACTTTTTTTGTTTTCATCTGTTCTGCTCCTTCCCTTGCCTTCCCGGATTACTTAGCTTCCTTCGTAAATTTGGTCAAAGACACCTCCATCGTCAAAATGTATCTTCTGAGCATTTCCCCATCCTCCAAATAAAGCGTCGTCTATTGTGATCAGATTGATATTCAAGTCAAAGGTGTCGGAAAAGCTGTTCAAAATATCCTGGTCTGAAGGGCGGTAATAATTTTCACCGGCTATTTTTTGGCCGATATCGCTGTATAAGTATTCAAGATATGCCTTTGCCACTTCACGCGTCCCTTTTTTATCCACAACTTCATCCACGATCGCAACTGGTGGTTCAGCCAGAATGCTGATACTTGGCGTAACTATTTCATATTCATCCGGATATTCCTTAAGGGATAAATAAGCTTCATTTTCCCATGCAAGCAATACATCACCCTGCTTGTTTTCGACAAAAGTTGTGGTTGCACCTCTCGCTCCTGAATCCAATACCAGTACGTTGGCAAAAAGTTTTCCTATGAATTCTTTTATTCTTGTTTCATCTCCATCGTAAAGATTATCAGCAAATGCCCAGGCTGCCAGATAATTCCATCTTGCACCACCGGATGTCTTTGGGTTAGGCGTAATGATGCCGACACCATCTTCTATAAGATCTTCCCAATCTGATATGTTTTTGGGGTTGCCTTTACGTACAAGGAAAACAATTGTAGAGGTATAGGGGGAGCTGTTGTTTGTAAATTCACTTTGCCATCCTGCTTCTATAAGCCCCTCGTTTTCAATGGCTGTGATATCATATGCCAGCGCTAAAGTCACCACATCCGCCTGATTTCCTTCAATGACTGAGCGGCTTTGAGAACCGGAGCCGCCGTGCGACTGCGTGATTACAATATCCTGGCCATTTTTTTCTTTCCAGTATTTTGCAAACTCTTTATTGTACGCTTCATATAGTTCTCTTGTCGGGTCGTAGGATACATTTGTCAGTTCTATGGTTTCACTCTTTGCGTCTGAATTTCCCGAGCATCCGGTTACGAGGCCTGTTAGTAAGGTAACCAGTAAAACTGCCGTTAATATTCTGTTATTTTTCATGACTATTCTCCTCATATAAATTTTATTATTAAAATTTTAGTTTGGTAACAGCCTCGGTCAACAGAATACGTTATGCCGCCATAGCAAACGGACCGTGTTTTTTGCGGTGTTTGACATAATGTAAATCCTCCCAGCTTTATACTATCCATATGCATCTATTATAACATATATGAATAGTATGTTATTTAACAAAAAAATAAAGGGTCTTTGCCACTTTATTTTTTTGTGAAGCAATAAGTTTTTATGACTTACTGTCAGTTTTCAAACAATACGGTCGATAAATAGCGTTCTCCCGTATCGGGTAACAATACCACAATAGTTTTTCCACTGTTCTCCGGACGTCTTGCCAGCTCAGTAGCCGCATATACTGCCGCTCCGGAAGATATTCCAACCAGCAATCCTTCAACAGACGCTAACTGCCGCGACGATTCAAAGGCCTGCTCGTTCTGTACCTTGATAATTTCATCCACGATGCCTGAATTAAAAACATCTGGGACAAATCCGGCGCCGATACCCTGGATTTTATGCGGGCCTGGTGTCCCTCCCGAAAGTACCGGGGAGTCGGCCGGTTCAACCGCTACTATCTTTATATCCGGGTTCTTTTCCTTTAATATCTCTCCTACTCCGGTTATCGTTCCGCCGGTGCCGACACCGCCGACAAAGATATCAATTTCCCCATCCGTATCGTTCCATATCTCCTGCGCAGTCGTTTTCCTGTGGATTTCCGGGTTGGCGGGATTGACAAACTGACCTGGAATGTAAGAATTTGGTGTTTCCTTTGCCAACTCCTCGGCCCTTTTAATAGCACCTTTCATACCTTCGGCTCCGGGCGTCAATACAAGCTCCGCACCCAGCGCTTTCAGCAGGCTGCGACGTTCCACGCTCATGGTTTCAGGCATGGTCAGGATGAGGCGGTACCCCTTGGCAGCCGATACAAATGCCAGTGCGATCCCCGTGTTACCGCTGGTGGGTTCGATGAGCGTCGTATTCTGATTGATCAACCCCTTTGCCTCTGCATCGGTAATCATGGCATATCCGATTCGGTCCTTTACGCTGCCAAGCGGGTTGAAATATTCCAGCTTTGCAATCAGCTTTGCCTTCAGATCGTTCTTTGTGTTGTAATTTGATAGCTCCAAAAGTGGTGTGTTTCCAATCAGATCCGTTAAATTCTTTGCAATGTTTGACATGGTAAATCCTCCTTTTTAATATATACTAGAAATATATGTATTATATGAGATAATGTTACAGTATACTTTCTGTTTTGTCAATACCTTTCTCATATTTTTTTTATATGTTTTGTATGATATGAAGTTGCATCATTGAGAATTGAATATGTAAAAGGAGGCAAAGGAATTGCTTCCTCTGCCTCCGTAAAAATAATTTCTCCATATGCTTATTTAATTACCTAGCTTTATAGTCTGTTCAAGCTGAACGAAAGCTTTATCAAGTACAGATCGCGGACAGGCTATGTTGATACGCTGGAAACCTTCTCCTCCGGCTCCAAACATTGGCCCGGCGTCAAGCCATAACCCGGCTTTATGTACAATCAGGTCGTCAAGCTGTTTATCATTCAGTCCCAATTCTTTGCAGTCCAGCCACGCAAGATAGGTTCCCTCTGGTTCCACGAGTCTGATTTGGGGCAGCCGTTGCTTTAAAAAATTCCTGATAAAAATCAAATTTTCATTTAAGTATTCTTTCAGCTCTGAAAGCCATTCATCACCGTTCTGATAAGCGGCCTGACAGGCAACGATACCCATAATATTAAGCTGGCTGAACCCGCATTTCGTTATCTCCCACTTGATTTGGTTCCGGATCGTGTGGTCAGAGATGAAAATATTGGATATCTGTAATCCTGCCAGGTTAAATGTTTTTGAAGGCGATGTGCAGGTAATGGCGATCTCATTGAATTCCGGCTTGAGAGAAGCAAATACATGATGCTTGTGCCCCGGAAATGTAAAATCCGCATGGATCTCATCCGATACAACAAGTACACCGTGTTTAAGGCAGATATCGCCCATGCGTTCAAGCTCTTCCCTCGTCCACACTCTGCCCACAGGATTGTGCGGGCTGCACAAGATAAAAAGCTTAACTTTATTTCGGATTATTTTTTCCTCAAAGTCTTCAAAATCTATCGAATACCTGCCTTCATGGTAAAGCAATTGGTTGACTATGAGTTTTCTCTTATTGGTCAAGACTGATTCCTCAAAGGGATAGTAAACCGGCTGCTGTATAAGTACGGTGTCACCTTCCTTTGTCAGGGCTCGGATAGCGGCACTTATGGCGAAGACCACACCGGGCGTTTTAACAAGCCCGTCAGGATTCGTCTCCCAGTTAAAATGGTGGATAAACCATTTATGCAGGGTATCAAAATATTTCTGTTCCGTTTCGCTGTAACCGAAAACACCGTGCTTGCTTCTCAGGGTCAGAGCATCGATTACACAGGGAGGTGCACTGAAATCCATGTCGGCCACCCAAAGCGGCAGAATCCCGTCAGGCTTTCCCCGTTGTCCGGCAAAATCATATTTCAGGGAATTGGTATTTTTTCGATCTATAACCTGGTCAAAAATATATTTCATGTTTTCACTCCTCAAGCGCACGTTTCAGGTCGTCAATTAAATCTTTCGCTGATTCCAGACCGACCGAAAGGCGTAACAGTCTCTCATTAATTCCCTTTGCCTCCCGCTCCTCTTTTGGAACATCAGCGTGAGTCTGCAGACAGGGGTAAGTGATCAGGGTTTCCACGCCGCCAAGACTTTCCGCAAACTGGATTAAAGAAACACGCTCCAGAATCAGCCTGGCTGTTTGTTCACAGTCAACCTCAAAGGAGATCATGGCGCCAAAGCCGCTTGACTGTTTTTTCGAAATCTCATAATCGGGATGATCGGGCAGCCCTACATAATGCACTGCTTTTACTTTATCCTGACATAAAAGCCAACTGGAGATTGCCATGGCGTTTTCCTGCTGCCGTTCCATGCGTACGGAAAGTGTTTTAATCCCCCGGATAATCAGCCAGCTGTCGAAAGGCGAAAGGCAGGCTCCGATTGTTTTATAGATAAACCGCAGCCGTTCGGCAAGCTGTTCATCTTTGACAACCAAAAATCCGGCCAGGGTATCATTATGCCCTCCCAAATACTTTGTGCCGCTGTGTATAATGATGTCTGCGCCCAGCAAAAGCGGTCTTTGAAAATACGGCGTCAAAAACGTGTTGTCCACAATCACGAATAGATCGTGCTTCCTGGCGAGCTGCGACACGGCGGCAATATCCGTGACCTGCATCATGGGATTGGTAGGGGTTTCGATAAATATGGCTTTAGTCTGTGGCTTGATACGGGATTCGATCAGTGCTATATCTGATGTATTAACTGAATCAAAGGTGAGACCATTTTTTACACATATATTGTAAAACAGTCTATGCGACCCGCCATACAGGTCATCGGAAGCAATAATGTGGTCACCGGGCGAAAAAAGCTCCATTAATGTGGTAACCGCAGCCATCCCCGTAGAAAAAGCCATTGCATCCGTACCGCCTTCAAGCCTTGCGACCGTTTTCTCAAGATATTCTCTCGTAGGGTTTTGCAGCCGGGAATAGTCATATCCGGTGCTCTGTCCAACGGCTATGTGCGCGAAGGTTGCAGTCTGGAAAATAGGAACGCTTACTGCGCCGGTGGTATCATATTTCTCATTGTTTGCATGGATGCAAAGTGTGTTAAAATCCATAAAATATCCTTTCCGCCTAGATATAAAACATAAACTCCCCATTGGATTTATGTTTTTCAATGGCTGTAAGCAAACTCTCAAGTGTTATTTTTTCTAGTGTATCCTTGACTGCTTCGTCAAGGATACTAAAAGCAGATAACTGCATCGCCCTCTCAATCTCAGGTGCTTTGTCCACCACCGTCTCCTCTGTTTTTTCAAAAAGCGAAGGTTCCACGGCATTTATAACATCAAACACAGTTATCTGCCGTGGCATTCTCGACAACCGATAGCCGCCCTGCGCTCCTTTAATGGAGTTTACAAGGCCACCCCTTTTCAGCAGGGAAAAAACCTGTTCCAAATATATTTTGGATATTCCCAGTTTTTCAGAGATGCTGATTACCGTTATATATTCGCCGATATCATAATTACTTGCCATATTGATCATTGCAGCAAGTCCATAACGTCCTTTTACAGATATCCTCATTCAAAACCCTCTTTTCATACATAATTTATATGTATTATGATATCCTAAGAAAAAACTTTTGTCAATAAAAACTTCAATCTGATGGCAATAAGTTCCAGTGACTTTATTATGTTAAAGTGATATTATAAAAAAGAGGGGGGGGGGGATTAAATGTCTAATTCCAAAGAAGTAATATCCGGCAATACTTACGGCAATTTTCTGGCCAAATGGTCCTGGAAAAGCGCAAATGGCGAGCATATCTGGAAATGTTCCTGTCTTTTGTGCGGCAATCCGGCCTATGTTAAGGAAAAAAGCTTATTGCATAAATTGATAGACAATTGCGGATGTAACGAAAAGCCAATCTGACCGGCTCACCTCATGGAGTGGGTACCAGATGAAGAATAAGGGGCTGTCGCGAGAATATGTAGCTGGGGGATGTCGTGCAAAACAAGTCTGCGGGCCTGGGCGGCGGTGGTTCCGGTCCGTATTTCCTGCCTTTGCAGGGTCGATAGAGTATCTTAGAACAGAGCAATGACGCGTTAATGCCCGAAACGGCCATTGTTTGAGCGTAGCGAGTTATGGCGTTTCTGGTATTGCTTTTAGCGTCATTGCTCTGCTCTTAGATACTCTTACGATCCGAAACCGCAGGAAATACGGACCGGAACCACCGCCGACCAGGCCCGTAGACTTGTTTTGCGCGACATCCCCCTTTCTTTTTCCTTATTTTCCTTTTAAATCCTTCATATACCAATCCGCTTCAATTGCTTCCTGAGTGAAACTGTTATTCTTCCACCATGCCACAAACGCTGCACCGGTCGTAAAAAGAAAACTGACCATTCCGGTTACGGCCTCGTTCTCAATAGGAAGCGGACTTTTTCCGGCAATCGCCAGGGCGTTATTTAAAAGAGCAAGCAGCAAAACTGCGGTTCGGGCCGCGGTACCTGCACTGATATTTTTCATTATACTTCTCCTGTGTTCCATTTCTATTAGTATATGTGAGTTGTCCCCCATTCTGTGCAAGGTGGCCAAGGTTACTGTCGTAAATTTACTTCAGCTCCCTTATTTTACAGTCTTCTGGTGCTTTGTCATCTCTTATCCCCTTATAGACCGGCTGACGAAATCCGCCCATATCGGAGGGCATAGATTCCACGATACAGACCAGTTCCGGAACTAACCAAACGGCTTCGGTATTGCCCTCCGGAGCCGTTTTAAACGGCGGGGTGTCCGTTTCTCTGGGACTATGCTCGTAGAGAGCCTGGAGGCTAACACCAAGCGTCACATGTCCCTTGTACACCAATCCGTTATTATCATATTGCCCAATAATAAGACTGGTCATGTTGTTGGGTTTTCGGATGTATCCACAAACAACACAATCATCTGTCCACATGTGTTTACATTTAACCCAGTCTTTAGTACGCTTGTCAAAATAGTATTTACTATCCTTCCGCTTTGCAACGATACCTTCCAGTCCCTTTTCTTTGGTGGCCTGGAATAACCTAATACCATTCTCCTCTATATACCGGGATACGCTGATATAGTTATTCTCGTTTATCAGTTCTGACAGCAGCTTTTTTCTCTTCATCAAGGGGCAGTCTGTAACTTGCTTTCCTTCTATATAGAGGACATCATAAGCCACAAATGATGCTGGGTGTGCCTTGGCCGCAAGTTTTATTTTAAACGGATCATACATCAGTGCACGGCGCTGAATTTCGAAAAAGTCAGTCACTCCGTTTTTCATGACGAACAATTCACCGTCCAGTATACATTTTTTATTTACCTGTGCGTGAATGCCAGATAGCTCCGGTACATGTGGCAGCAATTCCTTATTGCGTTTGTTCCGCAGATCTGTACTGTCTCTATCCAGGTAGGCCACGCACCGGATGCCGTCAAGTTTGATCTCGTAGATCCAATCTGGTGAATCAAACGGTTCCCACATCTCAGCTATCAACATCGGCTTAATAACCTTAGTGTCGAACAAATCCATTATGCAGTTCCTTTGTCTTTCGCCATTTCAATGGTTCCTTTAAGAGCCTCCATCAGATCGATAATATTATCAGGAGCGCTGCTATCGATGTTGACAATCTCCTGGCCTTTTATCTTCTGCTCTATCGCTTCTCTTAGCCGCTGCTGATATTCGTCATGATAAGCAGCTATGTCAAACGATTTCGTCATAGATGATATCATCATCTTAGCCATATCCAACTCGGCTTTTTCGACCTTACTATTTGCGGATTTCGGAATTGGCTGTATTTCCTCCTGATAAAACAAAGTCTTTGCTATAATTATATCCTTGGTCGGGTATAGTACTAAAAGCTGCTCAGTGGTTCCAATGACTGTTTTAGCAACTCCAACTTCCTTCTGACTGAACATAGCCTGCCGCAAAAGTTCATAGGCTTTCTCCGCGCCGGGATCTGGCACCAGATAATAATTCTTTTCATAGTAGATCTGATCAACCTCTGATAATTTAGCGAAATGTTCAATGTGAATGGTCTTATCTTTCTTGGTCTTAATTTTCTCCAGTTCGTCATTATCTACTACAACATATTTACCCTTCTGATATTCATAGCCTTTGATAATGTTCGCCGCCGGAACCTCGTTTGTACAATTTGGGCAATATTTTTTATATTGGATTCTTTCGTGGGTATCCTTTGTGAGTTGATTAAACGATATACTAATATCTCTAGTAGCTTTTTGTAAGGAAACTGGGATATATAATAATCCCACGGATATTGCAGACTTGTGTGCTGGCATACTATCACCTCATTCTATTTTTGGTATAGTATGTGTAGATTTTTAGAATTTAAAACACATTCAGAGCAGTTCTACGTTCATTTAGAACTGCTCCTTTTTTCTGCTCTAAATCTGATACATTTGTTGCCACCAGACGGCCGGCCGGTGATAAAAGTTCGGTTGCCTCTTCCACTAACCGTTGTACTCCGTTCTTACGATTTTTCTTTCGATTAGGAACATGTTTTCCAGAATCAGCCAGTTTGCTCTGAAGTAGTTCATTAGCTGCCAGTATCCGGCTCCTGACAGGTTGAATTCCTTGATCAGGTCGAATTTGGCTTTGATACTTCTTGGATCTTCGAACCAGACTACATGCTCTATTCCATTTTGCCAATATGTGAAGAATGGACTCATCGCGGTTTGGTCAAACTGAATTTCGACGCCTTGTTCGACTGCCAACTGGACTGCTTCCAGATTGCTGATAGTCCTTGCCCTGGTTACTCCCCGCTCATATGGCAGCGGCCAGTCATAGCCGTAATTTGGAATGCCCAGACTGATCTTCTCTGTTGGTATTTCTGATACTGCGTATTCTACGACCCTCCTGACCTGGTCGATCGGGGCTACGGCCATTGGGGGCCCATACGTATAGCCCCATTCGTATGTCATCAGCAAAACCCGGTTGGCTGCCTCTCCCAGCAGACGGTAATCCATTCCTTCATACAGAACTCCACTTTGCTCTGACGAGGTCTTCGGTGCCAGTGCAACGGTGACGGGATATCCCCGAGCATTCATATTCTGCGTCATCCAGGATACAAAATCCGCAAAAGCTTCTCTATCATCTGCTACAATATATTCAAAATCAATATCCAGTCCTTCATAACCCTTTTCCTGCATGACCGCAATTAATTCGGAGTACAGCTGCTGAATGGCTTCCTCATTATTAATCAACGCCGTAATTATATTATTATTAAAATTACCTGAACTGTCCAGCGGCGTCAGGGTCAAAACCGGCCTGACATCGGTCTGCAGAATCGTATCGACCATCCATACATCATCACTTTGGGGATATATCAGATGTCCATCTCCGGTGAAGCCATAAGAAAACACATACAAATCCGTCAGCCACGTCAGCGTCTCCTCAAGTGTTACCGGATCAATAAATGGATAGGCATATCCACTGACATACAGCGGCTCCCTGTCACCTTCCTGCCCCGTATCAATATAAAGAGCCTGGCCAACGGCCAGGCGGTAGGGATAAGTCAACTGATTGTCATAAGTAATCACAGATACCGGAATACCGAACTGTTCGGCAATCAAATCCACATTATCACCGGGTTGAACCACATAGATTGTCATATTCTGAAGCTCCTGATTTTTTCTATTGTTCTATTATATGCGGGTAGATGGCTATCGCAAACCTGTCGGGATGAATTTGGACGGAAGGATCGGAACTGGGCGGTTTAAGAAGCTTACGCCCACCCTTTCCAGATCTCCGGTACATAACCAATTGTAGCCTGGTTACCATTGCGAACGATCGGAGTCTTCAGGATCTGCTGATTCTCAAGAACCTTTGCGTCTTTCTGATCCTCAGACAGATACTTAACCAGCGCCAGCGTATCCTGATCACGGCAAGCAGGATTCAGCATCTGTTCCAGCCCACCCACCGCCTGCTTTACTTTTGTAAACTCCCCTTTACTCATCCCCTTTTCCTTCAGATCAATGAATTGATACTTAATCTTCCGCTCCTTAAAATACCGTTCTGCTTTTTTCGCATCAAAACATTTTTTGGTACCAAATATTTGTACATTCATCATTATTTCCTCCTGTCTAAAATTCTAATGCGTTAATGCCAGAAACGGCCAACTGTCTGAGCGCAGCGAGTTTTGGCGTTTCTGGCATTGCATTTAGCATTATTTCTCTGCTCTTATTACTGATCATTTGTAAGGTTAAACTTCTCTAATGTATAGAAAATCAGGCTTAATATCATTGCCACGATACAGGCAAGTACCATCCCGGTCAGATCCAGATTACCAAATTTCAGATGTACCCCTGAGAGTCCGGTCACAAAGATAACTGATGTCAGGATCAGGTTCCGTGACTTGCCATAATCCACTTTTGAGTCCACCAGAATGCGGATCCCTGAGGTACCAATCATACCATAAAGCAGGAATGAGATACCACCGATAACCGGCCCCGGGATGGTACTGATCAGCGTGGACAGCTTGCCGCTGAAGGAACAGATAATCGATAGAATTGCCGCTCCTGCAATGACATAAATGCTGTAGACACCGGTCACTGCCATGACACCGATATTTTCTCCATAAGTAGTCGTTGGTACCGAACCGATACATCCGGAAAGCATACTCGAAAAATTATCTCCGAATAAAGACCTGTGAAGTCCCGGATCCTTGAGCAGGTCACGTCCGATGATCTTTCCGGTGACGATCTGATGCCCGATATGTTCTGAGGTAATAACCAGAATAACCGGAAGAATAATCAAAATTGCCTCTAATTTAAACTTAGGAAGCATGAAATTCGGTATTGCCACCATCGGTGCTGCTGTCACTTCCGCAAAATCAATAATACCAGTCAGCAGTGCCGCTACATATCCCACAATAACCGCAATCAGAATCGGAATTACGGAGAGGAATTTGCGGAAGACTACTGATCCCATCACTGCCGTTCCAAGGGTTGCCATAAATACAATAACATATGAGGGGTTGATCTGCTCATCCAGTAATCCAGCAGTACTTGCCGCTGTTCCTGATAATTCCAGACCGATCAGTGCAACTACCGGCCCCATTGCGGCAGGCGGCAGAACAATTTCGATCCAGTCAGATCCATATTTATAAATGATCGCAGCCATAACACAGCCAAGGAATCCAACCACTACGAAACCACCAAGTGCATACTCATAGCCCCAGTTATTAATTACAATTGTTGCCGGTGCCAGAAATGCAAAACTGGAGCCAAGATAAGCCGGTGCTTTCTTTTTCGTAATAAAAATAAATAATAATGTTCCTATACCGTTCATAAATAAGACAACGGCAGGATTAATCTGAAATATAAACGGTACCAGCACCGATGCCCCAAACATTGCAAACATATGCTGGAAACTCAGCGGTATCAATAGATTAGCCGGTACTTTCTCATCAACTTGAATTATCTTACGCCCTTCCATATCCCTTTGGTATCCCTCCATAAATTAATTTTTAATAGCAACGTAACCAGTATACCATAATTTTAGATTTTTTTATTCTAAATCGAAAAATTGACAATTAATCAGGTATGAAAGAGCATTGGAAACATCAGTTTTTCCCGCTCAAACATGCTGTCTTTGCCCTTAAGTACAAACAGGGTGCTGTCTTCATCGCAGCTTTCTTCGATTTCAAAATCGCCCAGATCTTCATTTGGTGTAAAACCAAAAACTATTTTTTCCACGTCCGCAGGCACAAAACGGCTGATAACATCAGCAAAATCCTGCCCCTTGCGGCAATAAATATCATAGCAGTGAAGGATATTTCCCCCTGTTTTGCCGATCATGACCGCTTCGGTTTCCTGGGAATAATAAATACAGTTTTTCATCCACTTCAGGCAGTGGAACATCAGCAGACCAAAATCTTCGGTAACCTGCAATATTGAAAAAGGATTGGTTTTTGCATAATTTACGCTCAGGATTGTAAGATCATCGGGATTGTCTATATTCAGCTGTCTCGCCTGTTTCGCACGCTGCCTGACCGGCATCGAGTACTGATAATATTTCTGTTTCTCAAATCCGAAGCGGGGATAGAAATCCAGCACATTCCTGTTGGCAAACAAGAATATAGAATCACAGAACGGCGTCCACTCCGTCAGCACAGTCTTCATCAGTTCCCCGCACAATCCCTGATTTCGGTACGCCCGATCCGTCATTACGGTGCCAAGCTGAATATACCGGTAAGACCGTTCTCTGTACAACAATTCCATATGATTGACCGATACTGAAGTCACCAGCCTGCCCTGGTCAAACAATCCATATGGCACATTCCGCTCTGACCAGTATCCCTTCTGGTACCACTCTTCAAATGACACCTGAAAAGTACTGACCGCCAGCTCGTTAAACGCCGCTCTCAAGTCATCCTGTCTCATTATATTATTACTTAACTGATATTTCATATCGATTACTGCTCCATTCTGAGAAAGCAATCGGTAGTATGATCATTGACCATCCCGATGGCCTGCATATAAGAATATACAACGATTGTTCCGACAAATTTGAACCCTTTTTTCTTCAAATCTTTACTGATCCGGTCTGACAGCGATGTGGAAGCCGGCACTTCTTCTTTGTGTTTCCAGTGGTTGACAATCGGCTGTCTTTCAATAAAACTCCAGATATATTCACTGAAACTGCCGTATTCCTGCTGTACCTGCATAAAAGCCCGGGCATTGGTAATGGCCGCCCTGATTTTTAGCCGGTTTCTGATAATGCCTTCATCATTCAGCAATTGGGTCACTTTCTGCTCATCATACCGGGCAATCTGCTGATAATCCCATGAGTCAAACGCCCGCTCCATGTTCTCCCGCTTCTTCAGTACCAATACCCAGCTGAGTCCGGCCTGCATGGTCTCCAGAATCAGCAGTTCAAATAGTTTCGCGTCATCATACTCCGGCCTGCCCCATTCATGATCATGGTACTCCTGTTCCATATCACTCTGCATCGCCCAGCTGCATCGTTTTTTCATGTTACCTTCTCGCTTTCGTTATTTTATTCCGTCTCCGCCCGTACGGCTGTCCTGAATCTTATGATAAGGGATTCTGACAAAATTTACAAGTATGTATCATTCCGGATATTTTGCCTTTATTTCCACATAGTAATACCAAAATAAATAAGGAATGTACATTAATATGAAAAAGAAATTCGGCCTTTTTACTTCAGTTTGTATGATAATCGGTATCGTTATCGGTTCCGGAATCTTTTTTAAAAGTGATAACGTGCTGGTGGCAACCAATGGCAGCGTTGCGCTTGGAGTACTGGTATTCTTTATCGCCGCATTCGCCATTATTTTCGGAAGTCTTACGATATCTGAACTTGCCATGCGAACTGATTCAACCGGCGGAATTATTGCCTATGCTGAAGAAAACATCGGCAGAGATGCGGCCTTTATCTTCGGGTGGATTCAAAACTTTATCTACTACCCGACCATCACAATCGTAGTATCCTGGGTTACCGGTATCTACGGCTGTATCCTGTTTGGTGTCGAAGCGACTCTGGAATTACAGATTCTGATCGGTTTTCTGGTCTATACGCTTCTATACATCATGAATTACTTAAGTGCACGGCTGGCCGGATATTTCCAGAATCTGTCCACAGTCATTAAGCTGCTGCCCCTGGCACTGATCGCCGTCGCCGGATTATGTTTTGGAAACCCGGATTTCTCTGCCGTTTCCCGCAGCACTGCCGCAGCCGGCAGTATCGGCTGGCTGACCGCTATCGGTCCAATCGCCTTCAGTTATGACGGCTGGACCGTAGCTCCCAGCATTTCACATGAAATCAAAGATGCCAGAAAAAACCTGCCCCGGGCTTTGATCATTGCGCCCATCTTTATTCTGGTCTTCTACATTACCTACTTCGCCGGAATCTCCAGACTGGTTGATCCCCAGACGATTATGGTACTGGGCGATGCCCATGTAGATCTTGCCTTTAACAGTATTATGGGACCGATTGGATCAAAAATCGCGCTGGTATTTGTAATCATCTCCATCATGGGCACTACCAACGGCCTGATCCTGGGAGGAAGCCGTGGCCTGTACGCGCTCGGAACCAAGAATATGATTCCCGGCGCCTCCCATCTGTGCCGCATAAACCCCCGGACGGACATTCCCACCACGGCTCTGATTAGCTCCTATGTCATATCCACCCTGTGGATGGCAGTCCACTACCTGACCACCAGACTAAATCTGCTGCCCAACTCGGATATATCGGAAATATCCATCGTTACCATGTACCTGCTCTACATTGCCCTGTACATTCAGGTAATCAGGCTAAAGAAAAACGGTGAGATCAAAAGTGCAGTCAAAGGCTATCTGAACCCGATCCTCGCTATCATCGGCTCCCTTATCATCTTTGGTGGAGGCATTCAGAATGCTATGTTTTTCGTATACCTTGGTTTCAGTATCATTGTTATCATAATGGCCGGTTGGTACTCAAAAAAACACCCTGCCTGATTAATGACGATCTTTTCTGATAAAATTTATTCCTTCATAGGTTCGGATCGGATTACCGCGAATCATACGGCTGTGCTCCATCCAGGCAAGATTTTTATGTTCTGCCCTGTTCTTCTGTTCCAATACTGCCAGCATTTCGCAGAGGCGGTTCATGGCGAGCTGACGGTTCATATGCTGGCTCCTTGCTGTGGTTGAGGTTACGGAGATCCCTGTCGGCAGATGGGTAATTCTGACTCCGGTTTCTACTTTGTTGACGTGCTGACCGCCTTTTCCGCCGCTGCGAAAGGTGTCTATGCGAAGATGGTTCTGGCGGTCGACTGCTGCCGCCTCCGGAATCAAACTGATATCGATATACCAGTTTTTCCGCTTATGTCCCGGACGATACGGGCTTTTACAGATCCATAGTACCGATCCTTCCAGATGACTGAGATCTGTACCGGCTTGCAGCAGCAGGGAGGCATATCCGCCGGGGTATTTACCTGGTACTGCCTGGATCATTTCGAGACCTTCTATCTCCTGCTTCAAAATCTTGTATAATTTGCCTACTGCCAGTTCGCATTCCCGGGGACCCTGGCCGGAGCTTATCTGTATCTGCATATCAGCCTCCTATCCCTTGAAGGTAATCAGCGGACGCATGGTTGCTGCTACCTCAATTAAGTCATAGTCAATCAGGGATTGAATCACTTCTTCGACATTTTTATAAGCTTCCGGGGCCTCCTGAAACAGCAGGTTGGTATCATGACATATCACCTGACTCTTCCATTGGGTAGTGCGGATGGAATCTCTGTCATACTTCTTATTAATTCTGGATTTACAGATGCTTCTCGCCCATTTTCTTCCCGCACCGTGCGAAAGAGAATCCAGTGCGATGTCAGTATTCTCCTTTGGCACACAAATATAGGTCAGGCTTCCACGGGAACCGGGAATGACAACAGCTCCCCGTTTCGAAGATACCGCACCTTTTCTGTGAAGCCATCCATCTTCCCGCTTCTCCAGATAGTTATGGCAGCAGTCAATTACGGTTCTGACCGTATCTTCTACGCCAAGATAATTCAGAAGTTTTATTGCTGTCAGTTTCCTGTTTCTTTCTGCCCATAATAAGGCATTCTCATGTTCGGCAAGATAGGCCGCTGCTTCCTCACTTCCATCCTGCAATCCATCCGGGTTAAGGTAACGTCTCATAATACTCTGACCGTAGCCTCTGGAACCGCTGTGAATCAGCAGATGAATCTGACTCCTGGCAATATCTAATTCTGCGAACAAGTCTTCATTCAGAACCTGCTCCACACACTGAAACTCGACAAAATGATTGCCGGAACCAATGGTGCCAAGATCTGCAATCGGACTTTCTTCCTCATAGGGATTTTCAATCCAGATATCCGAGAGCTCTCTGATATAATTCAACCGGCTTACCCATTTTGACTGTCTGTATTTTTTTAGTTTAACTCCTGTTTCAAACAGACCCATGCCACAGCCAATATCGTTACCGATTAAGTGGGGATAATATCTGCCTTCTGATAAAAGCGCCATCCCTACCGGTGATTTCCCAGGATGAACATCCGGAAGGCCGACGATCCGTTTCACGCGTGCAAGCCTGCTGACTCCTTCTAGTTGATCAATTGCTGCCTGCTCTACCCAGTTCTTTTTGTTACTGATTAATATTAAATTTTCGTTCAAACTATATTCTCCTTAATAAGCTGATACCCACAGGCCTAAAAATAAGTACAAAAAAACACGACAACCGCCGTGCACATAAAAAACCTGTGTTTATCGTTGTCTAACTGATGATCTATTCTGTTGTTACCTCATTCACACTTGCCAACATAATAACCACTCCTATGCTTATCAAGGACTTCTATCCTTTTACTGCTTATAATCATATCTCTGTTTTCTATATTTGTCAATAGCCAAAAACCTTGGAAAGGAGCAGGCTGGAGTAAATTATAAAGATGCCCCCGACTCTAATAATGAGAATCAAGGGCATTTAAGCTGTTGATAACCTTCTCCCCATTGCCACATTACATCGTGGATTGATTTTAAGCTCTGCCCAGACTATGCCGTCCCCTAGGAATTGATCCTTCCAAAGCTGCGGAGAAACTCCATTTTTTCAATCGCTTTTATTGCCATCCACCAGTTCTCGCTGATGGCAAATTCCCGCGCATACTGTTCCTGTAAATCAAACCAGCACCATGTGATATTCCAGACTGCGCCCGGGTTCCTGGTATCCAGCAGATACTCGAGTTCCTGCTCAACAATCTCCTGATTGTCCGGATAGAGGGGATGGGATGGTGCATCAATAAACTGTGAAGGTCTTGGTGTATAGTTCTTCCATTGTTCGGAATCACGCTCAATGGTCTTATTGATAGCTGCTTCCACACGTTCTTTCAGACCTTCACACGGGTATTCACTGGTCAGATTACACTGTACAATAACACCCAGCAATCCATAAATCCCGATAGCTCCCATTTCACCGAATTCTTCAACCTGCATTACTTTGTTTATCATTGCCCTGACATAATCAGAAGCCTTTTGGTATACATCTGTACCGCGTTCTCCGAACTGCAGGACAAAAGAACATAAGCCAGCAGTAATTCCCATATCCTGAATCTTATTCACCTCGACATCGTAAGTCCACCAGGGGGCGTGGGCATAGTCATCATTCGAAGGAATCGAAAAGTGCCAGCCGTTTTCATCACTGTGCTTCCCACTGGCCAGAAATTGAAAAATCCCCTGTATCATCGGATGACTTGTCCCGGCATTCTCTACAAATCCGATCTTTCTAAGTGAACCCAGAGCTATCAGCGTTGCATAAGGAGATGACTCAGGATTCCAGCTGTCCGGTTCCAGGGCATTACTGAAACCACCATCGGGGTTCTGGTAATAGGCCAGTGCCTGCACCACCGCATCCTTGCTCCCGCTCTTCCAATCATAGTTCCACAAAGCCAGTTCCATCGGCCTGGCATTCTGGTTCATCCAGGTATCAATCTCCTGAAAGGCTTTATTGTCCAACATTCTCATACTAATTAACCTCCATTGTATTAATACTCTGTATTTTAGCAGAGAGCATCCTGACTGTATTGTAAAAATACGACATCCTACCTGCTGCTGCAGGCAATCATCCAGGCTTTTGTCGGGGTAACACCATGAAACCGTTTGAAATCTTTCAGCAGATGAGCCTGATCGGTATAGCCGTAGCGTTGCACCGCATCCTGGATATCAAAGTTCCGAGATGATACCATATCATGCCATACATTCTGATAACGTACCAGACTGGAGATCCGCTTTAGTGGCAAACCGATATGCTGCTGGTACAGCCGTTCCATCTGCCTCTGGCTGACACAGCTGTAAGCACAGATATCCGTTACTGTAGCGCGCCCCGGATGTGCCAGCATATATTGTATCGAATTAAATAAATTATGATTCATTTTCACCTGGTTTAAACGGTTCAGCAGAAAAGTCTCTGTCATACTGATCCGCTCCGTCAAAGATGTATGGTCAAAAAACTGCCCGAAAAGCCCCACCCACTCCGGCCGCAGCGCTTCCAGTGGTAAGCTCTGGTTGTAAAGCTCCCGATAATTCAAATCCATAAATAAATGTGCCGCCCAAAAATGAAACCGGATCGAAAAGCCGGAGACCAGATCTCCCGAGACATGGCCTGCTGTCATAAACGGCTGATCCTGCATCGCGGATAGAAATCCGTTAATCTCCTGCCTGGTATGATTGATCCGGACAATAATATCCATGCAGGTATCCGGCACCACCAAAATCTTCTCCCCTGCATGTTTACCATAGTGTTCGTCCGATGTCCAGAAGCAGGCAACATATGGCTGCAGTTGCAGACACGGCCGGTATTCCATATAACTTTGATCGGCCAGAAACGGACGCGATATCACCGGATGATAGATCTGATTGAATGTCAGCATTGTACTCCTTACCTTATCTTAATCCTGTCATTATTTCAGTATATCACAACGCCTGTTCTTAAGCCATCCGAAAAAGTAATGGGAGCAAACCAGTATGACGTGCATCCTGATTTACTCCCAACAGATTTGTTACTTTAACGATTCAATTAACAACGGAATGATTTTACATGCGTCTCCGACGATTCCGTAATCGGCTATTTCAAAGATCGGAGCGGTTTCATCCTGGTTAATTGCTACGATAATATCGCTTTCCTCCATGCCGGCCATATGCTGTATCGCTCCTGAAATTCCGCACGCGATATAGAGGTTAGGACGTACGGTCTTGCCGGTCTGGCCTACCTGACAGTCTTTCTCCTGCCAGCCTGCATCGACTGCTGCCCGGGAAGCTGCGACGGTGCCGCCAAGAACACCTGCCAGTTCCTCAAGCATTTTAAAGTTCTGGGCATTTCCCATACCTCGTCCGCCAGCAACCAGTATATCGGCATCGATAATATCCATTTTTTCACTGACTTTCTTCATCACTTCCAATATCTCAACGTTCTGGCTGGCAGTTAAGTCTTCTATTTTCAGTTCTTCTACCGGACATTTGGCAGCTTCTTTTACTTCTGCACGCAGCATCACACCCGGACGTACGGTTGCCATCTGCGGGCGGTGTTCGGGACAAAGAATCGTCGCCATGATGTTTCCGCCAAAGGCCGGGCGGGTCATCATCAGGTTATTGGTTTCTTCCTGAATCTCCAGTTTCGTACAATCTGCGGTCAGGCCGGTATGGACACGGGCCGATACACGGGGGGCCAGATCCCTGCCGATGGCTGTTGCCCCGAACAGAACGATCTCTGGCTGATACTGATCAACAACGGCTTTCATAGCGGTCACATAAGGTTCTGTCATATAAGTTTCCAGTACCGCATCATTGATCAGGATAATTTTGTCAGCACCTGCCTGAGCCAGCACGTCAGTCAAGTGGTCTACCTGATAGCCTGCCAGCACAGCAGTAACTTCAGTATTTAAAGCTTCCGCAAGTTCCCGGCCTTTGCCAATCAGCTCGAAGCTGACTCCGGCAATCGTTCCTTCTACCTGTTCCACAAAAACATATACACCTTTGTATTCCTGATTCGTCATTTCGTCACCTCCTCCTGATTATATGATATATTTCTCTTTTAACCGCTCCAGCAGCCACTGTGCGGATTCTTCTGCATCCATTGCAACAACAGTTCCTTTTCCCTTGACGGCTTTGGTGAAGGATTTGAACACACGGGTAGGTGATCCTTTCAGACCAATATTGCCATCTTCCACATCCAGGTCCGGCCTGGTCAGCAATGTTACTTCTTTATTGCGATAGGCATCGGCAATCCCACCCGGAGTCATATACCGTGGTTCGTTTAATTCTGACAGGGCTGTAATCAAGCATGGCATCGCTGCTTTCAGGATATGATAACGGTCTTCAAACTGCCGTTTTACAATGACTGCATTCCCTTCTACCCGGATATCTTCGGCATAGCTGATATTGGCCAGTCCCAGATGCTCTGCTATCTGCGGGCCAACCTGAGCCGTATCCCCATCAATCGCCTGACGGCCGGTGATAATCAGGTCATAATCTCCAATTTTCCGGATCGCCGAAGCCAGTGTCGAGCTGGTTGCCCAGGTATCCGCCCCGCCGAAAGCGCGGTCAGACACCAGATATGCTTCATCAGCTCCCATTGCCATCGCTTCCCGTAATGCCTCATCAGCCTGCATCGGCCCCATTGACAATACGATTACATTGGCGTTACATTGATCTTTGATCCGCAAGGCAGCCTCCAGTCCGGCCTTATCATCGGGGTTGATAATACTTGGCACGCCTTCCCTGATTAAGGTACCGGTCTCAGGATTCAGCCTTACTTCCGTGGTATCCGGTACTTGTTTGATACATACGATTATCTTCATGTTCCACTTCCTCCTGTTCTTATCTCAGCATTGCGCCTGCAATTACCATTCTCTGTACTTCGCTGGTGCCCTCGTAAATCTCGGTAATCTTGGCATCGCGCATCATGCGCTCAACCGGATAATCCCGGGTATAACCATAGCCACCATGAAGCTGAACACATTTTGTTGTCACTTCCATTGCTGTTTCGGAAGCAAATAATTTTGCCATCGCCGCCTCTTCGGAGAACCGTTTCTGATTATCCTTTGCCCATGCTGCCTGATAGACCAGCATGCGGGCCGCTTCAATCCGGGTCTTCATATCAGCGAGCTGGAACTGCGTATTCTGGAACTTAGCAATGCTTCTGCCAAACTGTTTGCGTTCTTTTACATAAGCGACAGTCTCATCCAATGCCCCCTGGGCAATTCCAAGTGCCTGGGCCGCAATACCGATACGGCCGCCGTCCAGTGTCCCCATTGCAATACCAAAGCCTTTCCCTTCTGCGCCCAGCAGGTTTTCTTTTGGTACGATACAGTTTTCAAAAACCAGCTCGGTTGTGGAGGAACCACGGATTCCCATCTTTAATTCTTTTTTACCGATTGAAAAACCGGGGAAATCTTTTTCAATAATAAATGCTGAAATGCCTTTATTACCGGCACTCTTATCTGTCATGGCAAAAACAATAAAGATATCGGCAGCTCCGCCGTTGGTAATAAAGATCTTGGTCCCGTTCAGAATATAATGGTCGCCATCCAGAACTGCTTTCGTCTGCTGTCCGGCGGAATCCGTTCCGGCCCCCGGTTCGGTCAGCGCAAAGGCACCGATTTTCGTTCCGGCAGCCAGATCCGGAAGATATTTCTGCCGCTGGGCAGCCGTTCCATATTTATTAATCGGCTCCGCACAAAGAGAAGTATGGGCCGATACCACAACTCCGGTCGTACCGCAGACACGGCTTAATTCCTCCACACACATGACATAAGTCAGCGTATCACATCCCTGCCCCTGATACTCTTTCGCAAAAGGAATCCCCATAAAACCATAACGTGCCATCTTTTCCACTGTTTCGTAAGGAAACCGTTCCTGTTCATCGATTTCCTGCGCCAGAGGCTTTACCTCGTTCTCTGCAAACTGCCGAAACAGCTGCCTTGTCATTTCCTGTTCTTTATTCCACGAAAAATCCACAATCGTTCCTCCTTTTATATTAATAAGTAAAGAATCCTCTTCCGGTCTTGCGTCCCAGCCTGCCGCCGCGAACCATTTTCCGCAGCAATGGATGAGGACTGTATTTAGGATCACCCATTTCCGACTCCAGCACTTCCATAATGGCCAGGCATACATCCAGACCGATCAGATCTCCCAATGCCAGCGGCCCCATCGGATGATTGGAACCTAATTTCATCGCCGCATCAATATCTTCTGCCGATGCCACGCCCTCAGCGTAAATACCCACGGCTTCATTAATCATCGGAACCAGAATGCGATTAACGACAAACCCGGCACTGTCCTGTACTTCCACCGGCGTTTTTCCGATATCCGCCGCGATGCGTTTGATCTCTTCGACCAGTTCCGGCGGCGTATTCAATCCCACTACCACTTCGACCAGCTTCATCACCGGAGCCGGATTGAAGAAGTGCATCCCGATCACCGGCCGGTCCAGCCCGTTTGACAACTCTGTTACCGACAGAGATGAGGTATTCGTTGCAAAAACAGTATCCTTCCGGCAGACAGACTGCAGTTTTTCAAAAATCTGGCGTTTTAAATCGATCCGTTCCAGCGCTGCTTCGATAACGATATCACAATCACCGACAGCATCATTTAATCCGGTTGTCACCGAAGCAACTGCCCGGTCTGCTTCTGCCTGTGTCATCTTTTCCTTTGTTACCAGGCGGTTCAGGCTGCCGGCAATTTTCTGCTTACCTTTTTCGGCAAATTCTTCCTTCACATCACATAAAACCACTTCATAGTTTTCGCATACTGCAAATGCCTGGGCAATTCCGGCTCCCATAGTTCCTGCCCCGATCACTCCTACCTTCATATCATTCGCTCCTTTACTTTTCCTGTAAATGGTTCTGATTTTCTTCTTTCTACAAATGCTGTCATGGCATGATACTGATCCTCCGTATCAAAGCATGCCGCAAAGGCCTGAACTTCCAGCTCATGCGTCTCTGACAGCCGGGTACTTTGATTCGCTACCTGTTTGGCGGCTCTGACACTGACCGGTGCATTGGCGGCAATCTTACCAGCCAGTTCCATGCAGGTCGTCATCAGACTCTTCTGGGCAACTACCTGATTGACAAGTCCGATTGCTTTGGCCTCTTCTGCCTTCATGCGGTTGGTTGTAAATGCCAGCTCTTTGGCCCTGGCAAGTCCAATCGTACGGACCAGGCGCTGAATGCCGCCATATCCCGGAATGATTCCCAGCGATACCTCCGGCAGTGCAAATACAGCATTCTCAGCTGCAATCCGGATATCACAGGAAAGTGCCAGTTCACATCCACCACCCAGAGCATAGCCATTGACCGCTGCAATTACCGGAACAGCAAGTTCCTCGACCAGGTTCATCATCCGATTCCCTTCCCGGCTGAAAGCTGCCGCCTCCTCTGATGACAGATCCTTCATCTCACCGATATCAGCACCTGCAACAAAAGACTTATCCCCCGCCCCGGTAATGATCAGGCACCGGATATCAGACTGGGCAAGCTGCTCCAGGGTCTTTGTCAGTTCAGACACAACCTGGCTGTTCAAAGCATTCAATGCTTTGGGACGGTTTATAGTCAGTACTCCAATCTGGTCCTCCTGACTGTATGTAACATATTCCATAAGCGATTTCCCTCTCCTTTCGTGAAAAAATTAACATTAATAAGATAAAAAAAATGTATGTACTTTTATAAATACAATATCATGCTTCCCCTCTTGTTCAAAATTCATAATTTTTCTTATAGTTATAACTTTTTTTTATAAATATAATACAAGCCCAGATATACGTTATTTTTTTAACCATTTTACTTTTATCTATAACTGTAATAATTTTTTTCAATTTCTGTTAAATTTCCAACAATGATATACTAAATGCACAAATATTTTTCACTTTCCGGCGCATAGTCGGCAAAATCGCCCCAATCATATTATTACACGCAACAGGAAAGGATGTGAAAAGGCACAATCAGAGGGACGACCGGAATGAGAATTTAATAAAGAAGAATGGGAGAAACAAAGGTATGAAAGACGGGAATAAGAATTCAGTAGTAAACTTTGGTAAACACGGGTGGGTAACGATCCTTTATTGCCTTTTGATGTTCTGGTTCTATGTAGGATTTGTAAACGATGGTTCAAACATCACCGCTCCGGCCGTAGCAGAAAAACTCGGTGTGCAGCCGGGAACCATTTTAAACATGAACTCGATTGCCGGTATTGTCGGCGTTATTTTCTTTATTATTATCGGACAGATCAACCGTAAACTAGGAGCTCGGCTGACCTCAGGAATCTTCACCATTATTGCCGGCATCAGCTACCTATGTATCGGTAACGCCACCAGCATTTTAATGTATACAGTGTCAATGTGTTTCGTAGTCGGCGGGATCATGTCAGCCGGATATATCGCCGGAGGTACCCTGGTCGCACAATGGTTTCCCAAGAAAAAAGGCGTTGTTATGGGCTATACCACAATGGGACATAACCTTGCCTCAGCATTTTATGTACCACTGATCACTTACCTGGTCGGCCGCTTCGGCGTTGGACAGGGAGTAATGCTTCCAGCCATCGCATCCATCATCCTCGGTATCCTGGGATTAATCTTTATCCGCAATACCCCACAGGAACGCGATATGATCCCGGACAATGTATCAGAAGAAGTATACCGGAATGAGTACTTTACCGGAGATACGACTGATACTAAGTGGACCATCAGTGGTTTGCTGAAGACTAAAGAACTGTGGCTGGCAGCCATTACTACCGGATTCTTCCAGATCTGTTCCGTAGGTGTTATGAGCCAGCTGGTTATCCGCAACATGGATCTGGGCTTTACTCAGAATCAGGCAGTATCCATGATGACGGTTATTGCCTGTATCGGAGTCGTAGGATCATGGCTGGTAGGAGTATTGGATGACAAACTCGGTACTAAAAAGGTTATGGTAATGTTCGGCATCTGGTATGCCGCAGCACTGCTGGCTAATGCATCAGAGACAAAACTCGGTATCTACTTGTCAATTTTCATGATCGGTATGGGAATCGGTGGCTCTGCTAACTTTACCACTTCATTGCCGACTTCTATTTTCGGAAGACACGAATTTGACATGGTAAATAGTGTAATCTTCCCGATCCAGGGACTCATTACCGCACTTTGTTTTGCTATAAATGGAATCGTTCTTAATCTGACCGGGAATTTGCGAACAGCTTATCTGGTATTCGCAGGGGTCGCACTTTTAAATATTCTGCTGGTTTCATTCGTAGATGAACATAAGTATAACAAGGACTGGATGCAGCAGTAATACCACATGAAAACATTATAATAGCAGCCGGACCGCTGAAGCGGGTTTCCGGCTGCTATTATGCATTTAATACTTATCTGTCATCTTCTCTGCGCCTGGCATATATCAACAAGCCAAAACATCCTGCTGCTGCTGTCACTAACAACATCAGATGCAACAGTGAAATTGCCTCATCTCCTGTTTTGACGAGTCCTGTCATAGGCACTGGTACATCTACAATGTAAGAGTATAATGGTACTCCTTCATCATCCAAAATTGTAATTGTATACTGGCCTGGCGGCAGATCCATGTTACCGCCCGGTGTAGTTCCTTCCCAGATAATAGTTCCATTCTCGTCCGTAATTATTATATTGCCTGGTGGAATGGTGATTCCTGGAGACTCCGGATCAGGGTTAGGACCGCCGGGATAACTCGTTTCTGGCTCCGTTGGGCTGGTTGGATCGGTTGTCTCGGTCGGACTCGTAGTCCCGCCGCCGCCACCGCCGCCACCGCCGCCGCCGCCACCGCCGCCACCGCCGGTAGAGTAGTTTTTAACAATAATCGTATTCTTGTCACTGTCAAGCTCAACATAACCAGCTGTTCCGGTATGGCTTAAGTTCTCGATCTCTCCTGAAACTGTAACTGTAAAGGTGATCGTCCCCATTCTTGACTTACTATAGCCTGTCGGCGCCTTAGTTTCTATCAGCTGATACTCATACAGCCAGTAGTTCTCTGGTAATTCAACGGATATACTGCCATCGCTTCCCGCTGTCACTAATGTTGTACCATAGGATATCCATTCATCATTGCTTCCGGCAATCCGATAGGATAATGTAAACTCCGCTCCGGTAAGTGCAATTCCAGTGGAGTAAGATACTTTCTTAATAGCAATACTGCTAGTCAGTCGATTTTCAAACTCTGGTATCACTCCGCTTGCCAATTTGCCGCCAACACTGTGTGTATCGCTGTTATAGATGGTACCATAGTAGAAATCTTCAATGAATATCTCACCCGTCGAGCTTTCACCTACGGTAACCTGAGCATAATAAACTGCATCACTATACATAATTCCGCTATCACTGCCAGCCACCTCGGTAATCTTAAAGATATAGGTACCGCCATCACTAATGATATATGACGGGAAGGTAATACTGCCATCCACTGCATTCACAGCAGTGTAATCACCAAGGCTCATTCCATTTGATGCATAGACAAGCTCTGATTTAAAGGTGAATTCTTCTGCTGTCAGGTCTCTTCCGCTTAAGCTCTTTTCTGCTTCAAGCAGCACCTCAGTCTGGCTGGCAGCATTCTTAACCGTAACCATTATTTCATTTAAGGATCCTGCATCTATTTCGTAAATACCAGTTTCACTATCGGTCATTACCACATATTTGCCATCCTCATCTTCGGTAATCCGCAGTTCGATCGGAGCTGTTAATGATATATAATTGGATGGCGGCACTGTTTCAATTAAATACAAGCTATAACTGCCATCAGCATTGGCCACTGCCGCTGTGGTATCAATATAGAATTGTTCACTGGCAGCACCATTGTTATCGGTAATCAGGACAACCGGTACTTGTGACTCTGAAGTATATACCGCATTGTTCCCGCTCTGGTCATAATAAAGACCAAACTTGGCACCTTCTAACTTGACATCGCCGTTATTCTTATCCACTTTGGTTAGTTGAATCTGTAATGGCACCAATCGATTCGTTGTCTGGTTACCATAAGCATTTCTAATGACCGAACCATAAGGAATCTCTTTATAATGAACCGTAATGTAAACATACATCGCAACATCTGTGATCGCTTCCGGATTGGTAATCGTAATAACATTAGTAGACGGCTCATGCGTTGCAATAAATGGTGAGCTTGCTTCCGGTATTTCTGTTATTTCATCAAACTCAGTATATTTGATTGACACCCATTCAATATTGTCGGGTTTAGTTCCGTCAAACAGATCATCCATGTAATCAAAGTAACATAAGCCATTTGCCGAAACTGGTATACTGTAGCCTTCCTGTATTTTAATACGGTATGTCATGGTAAGACCAGCTGACTGATCAACCGTATCAAGCTGACCTTCTTTTACATATGAACCATCGGTGTCCTGATATGTCTTGGCATAAACACCAACAAATCCGGAAGCCCATTTATCAAAGTCAACGTCTACAGTTACCGTCTCATTGGCGCCCCATACGAGCGAAGCCTGATTCCGGTATGAGTGGCTGATCTTATCTACCACTGCATAGTAGGTGACAATATAAGCATTATCATTAATATCGCCAAACTGGATTTCCAAAGTATTGTTACTGATTCCATAAATCCAGTTTCCAGCTACCAGTCCTGTTGGTTCTTCACATCCATCTGAGGTCTGGCCGATATATGCATCTGAGAAAATATTCTTAACTTCATAAGCAGTTGCATTATCAGCTTGGATAATCGTAATAGGATTTCCTTGTGAATCGACCTCCCCGGTTGGATAACGATATCCGCCATTTTCAACAAACTCACTAATCGTCACGACAGGAGTTGTTGTTCCAGGAAGTTTCAAAAAGCTCATGGTTTCCGGCAATTCATCTGTAAGGGTTACATCATTCATGGTTTTTGAACCGTCAATATTGACGTAAACCTTATACGGAATGATTGTCTTGATATCGCTCAATCCGCCACTTACTAAAGAAGAATAAGTATTTGAGTAATCTGCCCCCGGATACTGGGCATCAATATCCGCCAGCATCGTATTTACATTAGTTGAGTCCTGAGTAGAATCCAGGTACTCTTTAATTACAACCTCTCCCTCGGGAAATTCGTTCTTATATGGAAATACTACTGCATAGTCAAAATCATCTTCGTCCGCGCTTCTCCAGGAAGTTCTTCCGCTCAGGCTAAAAACAACTCCTGACACACCTTGATCCACTTCTCCAATTCCATTGTTACTACTCGTGTAATAATACAGCCCCTGTCGTTTTAATGCTGCTGAAGTGGAATTAATCGCAAACCAATCATCAAAAGGATCGTTGTTTAAATATGAATCATCTTCAATTGTAGTAATCTCTATGGAAGAATCTGCAGCATCTACAGCACCGCTGATTTCTGCTGTAATCATATAACCATACCGACTGGCCATGGTATAATTTTCGCCAGACGCTGACCAGCCCATCTCATCTTCCAATACGGAAACTAAGTCCCTGGCTCTGCAAGTAACATAAAAAGTACCAGTTGCTGCCGGGTTTACTTCATATTCATAGCTATCAACCTGATACAGCGCCTCATATCCATTCATTGCTCCGACAGTAGTTGCGCCGTTCTTTGTGTAGTTAGCAAAATTATGGGTACCCACATAGGTCAGATCTTCAATAGTAAGATGATCTGAATCCGTTGCCGATTTAAATGAAGATCCAGTTGTATCGGATGAAAAGGTATACCCTGTCATATCGCTATCCGATAGACTGACGATCTCAAACCCCCGTGGAACATAGATATTAAACTTACTTATTAGTGCCGGAGTAACAATAGACCCACTATCAGAATTTGCCCTGATCGCAAAGGTTACCAGATCACCTGGCGAAACATAACCCAGCGGATTCTTTATAATACCTGCGTTTTGTCCCTCATACGTATAAGGCGAACCAATATTTTGAGAATTCGCAGCACCTTTTCTTTTGGTAGTGGTCTGATGAATAGTTAACCATACATCATAATAAGGTAAGCCCTTGACTCCTATGCCAGTAGTACCGCTGATCTGCTCCCAGTACAAACTATTGACAAATTTGGAGTCGGAGTCCCAATTATCTGGCCATAAAGCGTCCCAATCTAAATTATCTTTAATTTTCAAACAGACATAGTAAGTATGGGTTGTATTGTTGGAATCAAGAATAAAAGTATCCTCATTACCATAATAATCCAAATTGCTATCATAATTAATCCCACTAGGAATATCAGCTGAATTGGTTATCTCAGCCATTGTTTGAGATGCATTTGAAGCTGAAGCAGCTGCATCTAAATAATTGTTCAACAGCCCTTGATAATAACTATTTAATGAACTGTTACTGATGATATCGGCCAATATATTAGAATTCGCTGGGTCACCAAGATCCACATACTCAAAGATACTGCCGTCAAAAAAGTCTATTACCGAATTAGGGCCATACGAATATGACTGATCCGGATTGCTCACTGATACTGTTATCTCATATAAAATATAATCTCCTGGTTCAACCATAGCTTCCATATAGGTAGCTTTATCCGGATCCCCCAATACACCAATTATCGATTTATTACGGCTGAATGCTTCCGTCGATGGTACTTCAGGATTTTCAGTATAATTAATGGTTGTAGAATCATCTTCTGAGTCATATTCATAGGACAAGGATATCGTTTCGCTGGCAGTAAATCCAAAGGTTCCGACGGCACCCGATAAGGTATCTCCAGATCCCTCCCCCGTTTTAAAGTAATCCACAAATGATACGGTCATAGTCCCGCCGGAAACGTCATAATCCGACTGCAAAGCTGGAAAGTTATATCCGGGAACATCCTTCCAGCTAATGGATGTCTCCAGAATAGCATATAACGCGCTCGGTATTTCAACCTCAAACTCATCGAGAAAATCAGTTCCAGTTCCAGGCCCGGTTATTTTAAATTCAATCTCTACATTGGAACCAGATGCAATGATAATATCATCATCTCCCCATTCCAGCTCTACACCATCCACTTTCAGGATCCATGTTACGTCCCAGGCGCCGCTTGAATTACGTGATAAATTAAGCAGGTTCACTTCACTAGGCGTATTCATCGTAATCCGGCAGTCATTATCTGTTTGTACACTGCTATATTCCATTGCGAATGGGAATGGAGATTCAAACGAAAGAACAAACTCCATATCTTCCAAATCAATGTCCTTTTGATTGGTCAGCGTTCTTAACTCTTCGACAAACCGCAGTTTAATTGTATACATTTCAAGGTTTGACGCATCCGAACCACTGGCAGTAGCATTACTGTCTGTTGCTATATCAAATTCTTCCAAAAGATAGCCACACTCAGTAAGGTCTTGGTCTTCTATCATCCATTCAATCGGATTTGCCCCATCTTCTGTAATGTAGTTGTACAATATGACCGGCATCGTAATCTTAAAGGTTTCATCGAAACGTTTGCGACTGTTTGCCTGATCTGGCCTAAGCTCCATTTTAAAATACACTTCCTGGCCAAAATCTGCCTGTACGGCATACTCTCCTTCCTTGTCCGGAAGCAAATACTCATCATCAAGGCCTAAAGAATATTCTACATCCCAATTAGAACTCTTTTCAGCAAAAGCAAGATCGGGGATATTGATACCTGCTGTTGCCATCACCACAATCAGCAGCCACGCTATTAAACAGCGCAGGGTTTTGCATCTTCCTTTCCTTAACACTTTGTCCATAATCATTCTCCTTTTTTGTGATTTAGGCATCTATATTGAAAAAAACCGTTTCGGGTTTTTTGTTTTAGCAGAATAATTCCCAATATCTCTATCGTAAAAATATGATTATGTTTAAAAAAAAATTAATAAATATATAATATATTCTTATCATAGCATTCACAAATTTAATATGTCAACGTTTTCTGTATTATTTTACCAATTTTGGTAATTTATAACAATATTCAAAAAGGCTTTCTTGTCGTAAAACGTCGGAGCCAATGAATCCTAGACCGCAAATAATTTGCCGTTGATTGAATCCAGCCATATTTATAAATAGAAGTTACCAGCGGTCTGGCAATTGCAAAAGACCGCTGGCAACTTTTCTTGATTATTTTGGAGTCACAACTCCAACTATACTCTTTAAGAATTATAACAAAGTTTATAATATAATAAAGCTACTAATGTAGGTGCATCTTTTATTTCCCCTAAAAAAATATTTTCAAGCAATTGATCTTCTGTAATCCAGTAACATTTAAGGATTTCATTTTGTGGAATCAAGTCCCCTTCTATATAATCCGCAAAGATTATATGTATCTTTTGATCCATTATTCCATTAGAAGGATAAAAAGAATAACTAATATCTTTACACGCAATTCTTATACCGGTTTCTTCAAAAACTTCTCTTTCAGCTGCTTCAATTGGAGTTTCATCATCCTCGATACTGCCTGCCGGAAATTCATTCTGTACCGTTTCTATCGGGTATCTATAAGAATCTACCATTAAAAACATATTATTTTTCTTCACGACAACGACTACTGATTCATTCACAAAATGAATAACATTATATTTGAGCGGATGATTATTATTATCAATCACATCATCTAAAAAAAGCTCAATCCATTTATTTTTAAAAACATCTCTTCTCAATATTCTCTGAAACATATCAAACTTCCTCCATGAAACGTCTAATAAATACGGGTTAATATGTATTATTGAATATCAAAGCCTTCTGATTTGAAATTGCTGTAGAATCTGCCTTTGCTGGCGGTAAAACGAAGGACACAATAGTCCGGATCAGTTACACCCTGGGAGTAGTACATGGTGTCGCTATCTTTCCAGATCATTTCTTTATGTGTACTGTCTTCAAGTACCTCCATGGTTCCAGTGAGCATAACACCTCTGAAAAAACGCTTATCACAGAAGTAAATGCATGCCTGAGGATTTGATTGGTATTGTTTTACACGCATGGATGATGTGTTAGTTGTGAAGTAGAAGACTTTGATTCCTTCGCGCTTTCTTGGGGGGAGCATTGCTTTGGTATTGGGGCAGCCGTCTTCGTCTATGGAGCTGATAAAGGCGACGCTTTGCTTGTCGATTAGATTGCCGATTGTTTTTACTGCATCTCTCATTGAAGTACCTCCCTGTTTTTTATTATTATAATGTAAAAACATAGGGTAGTAAACAAGTTCTGCCTTTGCAGGAGTATTAAAGCAGCTTAATTTTGTCCCTATCCCTCAAAATACTCCGCAATCCCTTTGAAGATTAGGCTTCCGACTACAGATCCGCCGTCAAGGATGCCAATACTGCGTTCTGCTGAATATGCGGCACGGCCGTGGACGGCGCGCATTTGTCTGGTAGCTTCTGATCCGTCGGCGGCGGCTTTTTCGGCTTCCTGGACGGCGCGTTTGGGATCGGATGCGTATTGTACGAGTGCCTGGGCACCAGGGTACAGGGCATCGATGATGGTTTTTTCTCCTGGTTTTGATTCTGCTTTTGTCATGATGTTTTCGACGCCAGCAAGCAGGGCCTGGGCTGCCTCTTCAAAGGTGGATTCTTCTTTGCCTTTCAGGGCTTTGGCGATTCCCATGAAGGCAAAGGTGGTAATGGTTCCCAGGGACGAGGGGGCGGAGGCATTGAAGACTTTGCCGCATGCCATGAACAGCTTGCCCAGATCGGTCTCTTCTGCTGTTTTCAGATAGTCGGCAGCGGCCCGGTATCCGTCGTCCATGGATATGCCCAGATCACCATCGCCGTTGACCTGGTCAAGTTCAACCAGATAGTCACGGTTGGCTGTCATGTTTTTGCTGATTGTCGTTATGATTGCACTTACTGATTCGCGATTCATTGATTGCCTCCGTTATTTATTGGAATTGGTATAAAATGGTGATTCTGCCGGTGCCAGAAGAAGTTCTTTCAGTTCTGCATCCAGCTTAAACAAGGTTACGGATAATCCGGCCATTTCCATTGAGGTTGCGTATTCACCAATATGCGGCATGATTACCTGAATGCCCAGATCTGACAGGATTTGATGGATTCTGCGGTAGACGATCAACTGTTCCTCCAAAGGGGTTGCTCCCAGTCCGTTGACCATCACTGATACTTCATCTCCGGAAGTCAGCGGCATATCTGTCAGGATGGTTTGAACCAGTGTCTCGGCGATCTCATCGGCGGTCATCATCTTTTTCACTTCAATACCGGCTTCTCCATGGATTCCCATGCCGATTTCAATCTCGTCACCGGCGATTGTGAAGGTTGGTTTTCCGGCTTTTGGAACGATGCAGGGTGAAAGTGCGACACCCATGGAACGGATATTGCTTAAAGCTTTCTCTGTAATCCGGACAACTTCATCCAGGTTCTTCATCTGGTCTGCTGCTGCTCCGGCTATTTTGAATGCGTATACCATACCGGCAACACCGCGGCGTTTATCGGCCTGCTGAGCCGGTGAACTGGCTACATCGTCTCTGATCAGAACGGATCTGGTTTCGATATCATCAAATTCTACTTCTTCACAGGCCATCTGGAAGTTGAATTTGTCGCCGTTATAGTTGCCGTACAGGCACAGGACGCCGCCGCCGCGGTCACAGGCACGGATCATTTCCGTCATCTTTTCAGCTGCCGGCGATGCAAAAACTTCGCCTATGGCACAGCCGTCCAGTAATCCCTTGCCTACGTATCCGAGAAATACCGGAAGATGGCCGCTGCCTCCTGCGGTCACGATTCCAACCTTACCTTCCCGGGTCGGATAGTTAGTTACCAGGATCTGATAGTCATCGTTTAAAAGCTTTACTTTATCACCATACGCACAGATAATTCCTGCCATTGTATCCTGGACAAAGGTATCTGCACTGTTTATAATCTTTTTCATTAATTTCCTCACTTTCATTAATTCTCTTTTACACCCCAGGCACTGCGAAGCAGCTCGGGATATGGTTCCAGATGAGCATAGTCATTGAACCTTTCAAGGCTGAAGCAGTTCTGATCCGGGTGGTAATGCAGTTCTGTAATACTGCCGTTCTCAAAGGTGATTCCGATGGTCCGCCACCTGGCCAGATTTATCTCCAGAATATGACAAAGAACTACACGAATCAAAGCGCCGTGAGTGGCAATGGCGATATTACCGCGGTGCTGCCCGGCAAGTTCGGTGAGCTTTGGCAGAGCACGTCTTACTACATCGCCGGCACACTCTCCGCCCGGATACGGAAGATCCTCTGCCAGCTGCTGCTGCCTGATCTTAAAATCGGCAAACCTCACCTCAATTTCTTCGTCTGTCAGGCCTTCCATATCGCCAAAGCTGATCTCCCTGAATTCAGGAATAATCTGATGCGGCACCTGCCAGTATTGATTGGCATATTCCGCAGTTTCTCTGGCTCTTACCATGTCACTGGAATAGACAGCCTCAATCCTCCAGTCCTTCATTCGCATACCAGCCAGTTCTGCCTGCCGGATGCCCTCTTCTGAGAGCGGGATATCAACGTTGCATCGTTTATCGCACTGTCTGCCGTGTCGAATCAAATATATCTTCAAAGACGATTTCCTCCTCAGCCCGCAGAAAATGTGATTTCTTTAGGATATTCCCACTGCTGCAGCTCATCCTGCGCAAAGCTGTCAGGTTCATTGCCGCCGCCAGCGGTCAGGGCCAGATAATAAAGTTCTGCCAGTTCTTCAATATAGGCAGCTTTCAGGAATGCTTCGTAGATATCCCGGTTATCAACCGCTACCGCTCCGTGTTTCTCCAGCAGGAAGCAGTCCGCCTCCAGACAGCTGTCAATCACACGGTCGGCCAGATCCGTTGTTCCCGGCCGTCCATATGGCGCTACCGGAATGCGGGCTTTGGTTAATCCCAGATTGGCTACTTCATATACAATGGCCGGAATCGGTTTATTCAGCAGGGCAAATGAGGTTGCATAGGCAGAATGGGTGTGTGCTATTGCCACTGCTTCCGGTTTCTGACGGTAGATCATCAGATGCATCAGCGATTCACTGGTCGGTCTTAAGCCGGATAAATTCTCTACTACATTGGCATTCAGATCCATAACCACCATATCTCTTGGTGTCAAAAGATCACGATCCACGCTGGTAGGCGTGATTACTACATATCCGGTCTCCCGGTCACGGGCGCTGAAATTTCCTGATTTATGTTTGCACAGCCCGTCCCGCTGAGCCCGTTTGGCAATTTCACATACATCTTTTTTTAAAGTCTCAAGCATTTTTTCTCCTCTTTACTTTCCAAAACCGGCTATAGCAGTTCCAGAATTTCAATTTCTGTTGCGGCTGTTTTCATAGCCGCCAGTTTATCCTCATCCTCCAGCACGCCGATCAGCTGATTAAGGGCTGCCAAATGGCTCTCATAATCTGGTGTTGCCAGCACAAAAACCACTTTCACCTCCATATAGTCATTGACCATAATCGTCTGTGGCAGCAGCAGCATCGACAGTCCTACATCATAGACTCCGGCATCGATACCGGCATGGGCAATCATCACATGCTCAGCAATCAGCATTACCTGGCGGTGCTCAATAATATTGGATATAATCGTTTCGACATACTGATATTTAATTATATTCTGATACAGCAGCGGTACTGCCGCAAATTCAATCGCTTCCTTCCAACCCATACTTTGATTAATAATTCGGATGTTGGACCGGGTCAGCAGTTCTTTCAGATCCGGTTTTTTCCTGATGTTTTTAAAACCGGTTCCCCGTTCGGACTGAATCATATAGGAATCAATCTCCATTTGCAGTTTCTGAAACACAGTTTCATTGGTATGTTTTTTGATAATCTGCAGAATCGTCTCTACTTGGGGAAATATTTCTCTGGTATTCTTCAGGCTGTCAAATACACTGCGGCGAAGTTTTTTGCGTTTTGCCTCATCCATCAGCGGTTCAATTACAAACTGTTTTTTAGCGGTCCGAAGCGAAACGGATGTGAAGACCAGATCAAAATCTTCCCGGTACTGATAAAACTGACGAGCTGACATATAGGTCAGAAAATCAATTTCCGGAAAGGTGCGCTTCAGAGAGGTCAGCAGATAATGGGATACGGTAATTCCATTCTGGCAGACCACGACCGCCCGGGCACGTCTGTCAGTCTGTTCCCCGGCCTCTTCCCTGCTGGTCTGGGCAATAAAAATAAGGGTAATATAGACCAGTTCATTTTCGGGAAATGACATCCCGATAATTGCTTCTAACGGGGCTACCGATTTCTTTACCATATCATGTACTTCCTGATACGCAGGAAGTACATACTCCGTGATATCCGGGCCGATATGAAAATTATAACGGATCCGGTACAGTGCCGGAATACTGTGATTCATCAGCAGATTCCGCATATGGTCTTTATTCTCAAAACAGATGCAGGCAATTCGTTCAAAATTACTGATCGTCTGTTCTGCCGCCTGATAGACCGCTTCTTTTCCAACCACGGACTCCAGATGTGTATTTATCTTCATCGTCTGGACATGAGCTGTAAAATACATCGTTTCATTAATATTGTTAACGCCCTCAGCGATCAGGCAGGATTTCATTACCATATATTCTTTCGTTCCTGCCACATGTTTAAGGATATCCGGCACATCATCCAGAACCAGGCCATCCTGAATCCGCCGAAGCAGCAACGTAAAGAAGCATTGGTTCAGCTCGATCATCCCATCTGTAAAGCGGATTTTCAATTCCTGTTCGATGGTTTCTGTCATGTTCCTCATGTGTTCCAGCTGCTTTGCGTTAATTTTTGCAACACCAAAAGCCAATGCCTGCTGTCCGTAATCAGACAGGATGCTTCGCAGTACCAGAAACAACTGCTGCCGCAGATCATATTCACTGCCTTCCAGCTGATAACCGTTTTCCCGGCTGTATTTCAGACAGATCCGGGCGTCAGACAATTCATCCTTCAGCCGTTTTAAATCCGTCAGTATTGTATTTTTACTGGCTTTCAGTTCTGTGATAAAATGCTGGAGAGATAGTTCCTGTTGTTTGGTCAGCAGCATCAACTGAATCATATCGCAGCGTTCCTCCCGGGACAGCCAGATATCCCGATTCTCTTGCTCCAGCCGGATCAGATCCAGCTGCCCCAGCACTTCATTATGTACAATAATTCTCCCACTGCTTAATCGCTCCAGAACCGGCAGCTGCTGTTCCTCCAGATATTCATTAATTCTAGTAATTCCATACTCCAGCTGTTTTCTGGACAAATGCAGCTTTGCCTCCAGACTTTTACCGGTGACAGAAGCACTATTATTAATAATCTCTTTCATAATCAAGCAATTCCGTTGGCCGATTTTCATCTTTTATGCTCTTTCCCTTGCCAGATCTTCCTTTTTCTCCTGTATCAGGCTTCTGGAATATAGAACAAAACATGCGATCCAGATGATCAGGATAATCAGTGGAAGAAAATCTCCCTGTAACGCTTTTGCCGCATGTGAAAATGCGTAAGTAAATATTGGTCCGTCAATACTGGAATTGGATATCATCTGCCCCTGCGCCAGTTCCACTGCCCTGGTTGAGTTGGCCAGTTCTGTCATAAATGGTGCAAATGCAGTTCCGACCCACAGAAAGACCGGTGTAAATACGGTACATTGAATCAGCATCCGCAGAATATTTCCCCGGCTGACAAAATAGGCCGGCACGGCAATCGCAATGTTGATAATACCCGCAAACGGTAAAATCTTATTCCCCGGAAGAATAAACGACATAACCAGAGTTACCGGCACCGTCCAGATTACCGCCAGCCAGATTTCATTCGATCCGCCCAAAAACGGCCAGTCCAGACCAACATACATTTCGCGGTTGGCAAATTTGCCCTGCATAAATTCTGATACTGCGTTGGAAATCGGTTCCAGTGCCTGCATGAAGTATTTGGATATGACCGGGAACAGCGTCAGTGCCGTTGCACACTGGACTCCCAGCGTCAGAATTCCGGCCACATCATAACGAGCCAGTGCCCCAAAAATAATTCCCAGAATAAATCCCAGTACATGATTCTCTGCAAAAATGCCCAGCCGTTCTTTTAAATCCTCAGCATTAAACGATTTTTCCAGAGCCGGAATCTTTCGCAGCACACAGTCAACCAGATACATCGGTGCTGCCAGAAATGACATTTTGTGGGTACAGGTTACCCCCGGAATACCGGACAGTTTCTCGATCCGGTGCTGGTGGTAATCCGCTGATTTCAGTTCAAAGACAACCTGAACTGCGGCAATCACAAACGCTACAGCTACATTTCCGGTTATGTAATAAGCTGCTACAGCGGTAAAGATCTTGCCCCAGACATTCCACAGATCGGCATTGAAGGTATCCGTCTTGTTCAAGACCAGCATAACGATATTGATAGCAATCGTTAGCGGAAACATTAAAAATGCATAAGGCCACGACCAGGAGATCGTTGACATCGTTGTCCAGCCCCCATCGGTAATCGGCAGGTCAATCCCCGTTGATTCCAGCATCGCAGTCGCTGCCGGGGTGATAACTCCGGTCATATAATTAATCAGCATACTCATTCCGGAAAAAGCCACCCCCAGGGTAATTCCGGAAGAAACCGCATCTTTTACCTTCATCTTTACAATCAATCCGGCGATGATAATAATAACCGGAACAAATACAGCTGCACCGAGCCCCAGAAAGAAATTAACGATATTAGCTAACATCTGCATACTCATTTACCTCCTTTGTAATCCTCAATCGCCTTCAGCAGCTTTTCGAACTCCTGATCCTTTCCCATTCCCGTCAGAAATGCGATACCGTTGATCACCGGAATTGGATATTCCTTGGCATTTTTAACTATTGTAATATAGGCGGCACTGCCATCCATATAACGGTCTACAGATTTTAAGTCAACGGCTTCCACAGAAGCATCTACCTTTTTCTCTTTCAGCATCCGGTTTACTTTACTTGCTACAGTCTGTGAAGTTGCCACACCACTTCCGCACGCTACAATTACTCTTACTGACATATTAAAACCCCTCCTGTTTTGTTATGTAATATTTATTCTTCCATGCCTTTCATGCCGCAGACCAGTTCAAAGTATTCATCTGCGGTTTCAGCCTGCTCCAGCTGTTCCATCAGTTCCTTATTCTGAAAATTCTCAACCAGAACCTGCAGCAGTTCGACATGTTCATCCGATTTCAAAAATCCCAGCATGAAGATAAACCTGATCTGATGAACAGCATCGTTATTGGCCATTTCACGCCATTCCACCGGCTGTTTCAAACGAACCGGCGCGATGAACGGCCGATTAATATGAATCGTGTCCGTATGGGGAATTGCTACGGGATACGGCTCAATCGGCAGCGCTGTCGGATATTTTTCCTCCCGTGTCTTTAGTGCTTCCAGATAAGTATCCTTTACAAATCCGTGTTTAAACAGAACATCTGCTATTTCAGTAAATACCTCGGTCTGATCAGCTGCTTCTCTGTCAAGCTGAACCAGTTCCCGAAATAACATATCCTTTTTCAATGGTACCTCCTTTTGTGCTTATCATTTTTACCGGTAATGTTATAAGCTGTTTTGATGTGTAAATTATATCATTGAGGGTGGCGATGTTCCACAACCTTTGTGCACAATTGTCAATTCTGCGGCTGCGCAAAATTGGGATTGGGGGAGTCAGAGAGTAATTGTGTGGCGGGGTGGGCGATGGGGTATATGGTGTGGAGCGGCTGCTGTTTCGGACTGTAAGGGTATCTAAAATAAATAGCATGTGACTAAAGGCATGGGATAAATCACAATAACTCGCGATAAAGCTGCTCAAACAATTGCTGATTTATCCCATAACGTCACATGCTACTTATTTAAGATACCCTAACAGTCCTGCAAATGCAGCCGCTCCACACCATATACCCCATCGCCCACCCCGCCACACAATTACTCTCCAGCTACGGTATTCAGGGAGTTTTGATGTAAAAAGCTTCGGCTTCTTAGATGGGTGTAGTTGCTGAGGTTTGATTTAGATTTTGGTTAGATATGATTTGATGTTGTCGAGGACTTTTTGGCTGAGGCGGGCAAAAGCCTGTTTGGTTCGTCCGGATGAGATATGCATACAGTTTATATGTGGATGATCAAGGAGGGCTCCAGTGGGATCTCCGAGGGCGGCGGCGGTGTCGCAGAAGAATTCGTTGTTTCCTGCATCGAGCCATTTTGTCAGGGCTTCGATGTCGTGGGAGGGGCCGATGGAGGTGTTGACGATGATTTTGTGGTTGCCCAGTTTTTCGAATTGTTCCTGATGTAACAGGATGACATTTTTGTTGAGACAGCAGCATAGGACATCGACGGTGGGAAGCAGTTCATCTAATGGCAGGTATTTGATCTGGCGTGCTTCTTGTTCTGGCTTGCGGGTCCGGCTATAGTAGTATAGGTCGGATCCCAGGGACAGCAGAGCGTCGGCGATTAATTGTCCGGTGGTGCCGAGTCCGGCAATGCCGACCTTGAGGTCGGTCAGCTCTACGGGAAGATCCTGCCACTGTTTGTCTCCGAAGCCGTGGAGGTAGCGAATGAGTTCGCTGATTACGTATTCTACGACACCGGGATCGCCGTAATCACGGATACCAGAAACGTGTATGTTGTTTTCATTGGCTGCCGGGATATCTACGTTGGCGCTTTCTGGTGAATACAGGCTGCAGCACATGCCGATATAACGGATATCCGGGCAGGCTTCGATTACTGACCTGGGGATATTGGTGGTATAACTGACCAGGACTGCATCGGCATTGCCGATGCGGTGAATCAGTTCTGTATTGTCGGCAGGGGAATCGGGATACAGGATTATTTCTTCTGCATAATCCTGTAGCTTTTTTTCTGCTGATGGAATCAGGCTGACTGGTTCTACTGCGACTAATTTTTTAAACATAGTTTCCTCCTAAAAAACGATTGGTGAGACTGCATTCTGCAGTACTGCCACGACACTCCATGCGGCAATCTGACTGGTGCGTGAATAGATATTCAGTTCTGTGCGTACTTCTTCTCCCTGAATTTCGATCTTGTATTCGTCGCCCTGAAAACCGGGGACTGCTTCTATCTTCATATTGGTATGATCCGGACCGGCACTGGCCAGTGCGGTTGCCACAGCAACATTTACATGAGTGGGGAGAATTGCTATCGCTTCTGTAGTTGTTCCTTCAAATACCTGAAGCCGCTCTGTTATATCCGCAAGTCCCTCTCTGTTCAGTGGTGTATGAAGCAGAGAGCGGGGTGCCTTTTGTGCACTTATGGAGGCTGTAATCGGACTCATCAGGGCAACTGTCCGCAATACATCAAAGCCGCCTACGGCACCACTGGCAATGTATACTTTCAGCTCGTTCTCCAGTGCTGTCTTCCTGATCTGTTCGTAAAACCGGGCATCAGCGAAGGCTCCGATTGATAATACTACCAGATGGGAACCGTTGTTTAGTACTTCTTCTCCATAATCCCGGACTGATTGAACGGATGCTGCTTCTGCAGTAAAATCAGGTTCCAGTGCCATCAGCTCCCGGATCGTTGTACATGGCCTGCAGTCATGACGATGGGCAAAATCTTGCAGCCGTTCCTGACTCTTTCCTAATACGCCAACCAGTTCATATTCAGGTAAATGTCCTTCTGCTAAAGCGTTTGCTACGATTTCATTCAAATATCCACATCCGATTAAGGCTAATTTATACTTTTCCATTATTGCTCTCCTTCACTTTTCAGTCATTATCCTGTATATACCTCTATCTTATCGGAATATCATTCACTTGTCAAAATTAATTGTTGCAACTGTTTGTCAAATGCGTCAGAAAGGCGGCTGCTATGAGTCACATACAATTGAAGAATGGAGGGAAACTATATGTTATTTGGCGAATTACTGGATGATGAGCGAGAAGATGGTTATAATGATGGACACAAAAATGGTCAGGACGAGATGAACAAGAACTGGAGTTCCTTACTTACTATAATTACACCCGAAGATTTGGGGAAGCTTCAAAAGAATCCTTCAATAATAACAGACATGTTTATCAAATATCACATTTAAATTCATTATAAACAACTCTTCAATTATCACCTACTCGTCATAATTAATTCTTGCAATCGACATTATATTTATTTATAATAGAAACAGGAACAGAGGTTGCATGCTGCTGAATGCATCAGAAAGGCAGCCGCTATGAGTCAGATACGTAAGAAAAAAACATTACAGGAACTGGAATTATGTGACGCATTTTTATTTGCAGCAACCATGGAAGATGAGGAAATCTGTCGGCAGGTGTTAGAACGAATTCTTGATATTCCGATCAGCCATGTCACCGTCCGCTCAGAGAATCCGATCGTCTTGAATCCGGATAATCGAAGTGTGCGACTGGATGTTTATGCAGCTGATGAAGATGGTACGATGTATGATATTGAAATGCAAACAGCACGGAAAAAAAGTCAGCTTCCCAAGCGGGCACGTTTTTATCACAGTCAGTTAGATGCAACAGCCCTGAAACCAGGTGATAACTTCGAAAAGCTCCCCAAGAGTTATGTGATTTTCATCTGTACATTTGATCCTTTTCAGGAAGGTCTGCTTCGCTACAGTTTTGAAAACCAGTGTATCGAAACAAATCAGAAGCTTGGTGATGAAACCCGGAAGATATTTCTGAATACCAAAGGTATTCAGGATGGTACTGTATCAGCTGAGCTTCAGCATTTTCTGCACTTTGTTGAAAATTCCAATGTGGCCGCAGAGAGTAATGATTTTTTGTTAACGAAGCTTCATGACCGTATCATTCACTTGAAGAATAATCGAAGATTGGAGGGAAACTATATGTTATTTGCTGAATTACTGGATGATGAGCGGAAAGATGGTTTTAATGATGGCTTTAATAATGGCTTTATCGAAGGTCAGCAGGATGGTCAGAGCAAAAGCAATAAACACTGGAGTTTATTGCTTTCCAAGCTTACTCCCGAAGACTTAGTAAGTCTAAAAAAGGATTCTGCATTAATTTCAGATATGTTCACTAAATATAATATTTAAAATTCATCACAAACGGCAGCTGCCGTGGATATCAGGTCAGCTGCCGCTTCATCTGTTAATCTATTTTTATTCGAATACAACACACCAACTATAACAATGCGATGCATAAATACCATGTCACCTCTGTTCTGCTATATCTTTATTTTTCTCTCTCTTCAAACAAAAATCTTGTTTTTCTTTTCTGATTCCCTTATAATCCGATATAGATAATTACAAGATGCCAATATGCAAAGGATAAAACCAATGACTATCACTCAATCCAATAATTTTTTTGAAAAAGTATATGCTATTGTTCAGCAAATCCCCAGCGGCACCGTCACCACCTATGGCCAGATCGCCCGCCTGATCGGCAGTCCCCGGGCCGCCCGCCAGGTCGGCTACGCCATGCGCGCCGCCCCTGCTAATCGCGGTCTCCCCTGCCACCGGGTAGTAAACCGCCTCGGCGAACTGGCTCCCACCCACGTGTTCGAAGACAAACGCATTCAACGCAAACTCTTAGAAGACGAAGGTATCACCTTTCTGCCGAATGGCAAAATAAACCTGCCCAGACACTTCTGGCATGGACCTGAATAAAAACCGGAGTTTCCATAAAAATGGGAACTCCGACTTTTTACTATTTTAAACAATCTTTCTGGCTTCGAGATAAAATCGTTTATCATCAGCATTTCCTAAAGAAAATGTTTTTTTAGGCATTGGTCCATCCATCTTTATGGATGCAAAAAACCTTTCTTTGCTTATTTCAGGGAATATGATACCTACGGTATCAGCCTCACCGCATAACTTTTCCACCACGTCTTCTCCGTGTATGTAATCCACTGTCCCACTATACTGAGCAATATACTCTTCGATAAAAGTCTGGACGGTACCGGTTGCCAGCTGTGAGGTCGGACTCAGAATTCCGATCCGTTTTCGCTGTCCATTGACAATATACTCTAATACCTGGCCTTTCCCCTGCTCACTAATATCAAAGCGTTCATATAATTTATGAATGAAATCCTCCGGATTCACCCCAAACACCACTCTGTGGATCGGTTCAAATTCCATGCTCTCATCGTATATATTATTGAGCTCTACCAGCGAATAGCGTGCCGGATGGCCTTCCCACTGCTCACGGGGAATCGTCTCCTTGATCCTGTCCCAGCAGGCCTTGGCGGTGGCAAATGAATGATTTCCATCACCCATTGCGATAACGAGCCCAGCTGTTCCCTGTTTGGCATCTTCCGCTGCCTTCTGACATAAGCGGTCAAATGCCTTGTCAATCTTTGCCTTCCACTCTTCACTGACAAGCCAGCCTTTGATATGTCCGCCATGCTGCATCAGGTCAAAATCATACAATAATTTCAGAGAATCTTTTGCTTTTTCTAAAGGCTCAACCACCTGCCGGTCCGCATCATCAATCAAAACCATGATATGAGGCAGTTCCAATGATGCATGTTCCCTGACTTTAATTCTTGGCGGCAGACGATCCGGTGAAGTTCCTTCTGTAGGGCGCACCGGGGATTGGCTGTCCGGGGAACAGTCGTACTGTTCCAGATCAATCACACCGACAATCCCATGTCTGATCTTGCCATTGGAAAGCTCCCTTTCGACATAGCAGTAACAGTCATTATATTCCTGAAACATGCCTTCTTCTTTATATTGCTCCATACACCGGTTTATTTCGGATGTCTTTTTTTCGACATTGCTATCATTGAGATAAGCTTCCGGCAGTATTAGATGCAGCGCCGATGGCTCATTGCCTACAAGACGCTCTACCTCAGACCAGTATTCCGGTTCAGAGGTATGCTGATCACATGCAATCACCGCCCAGGCGGCCATATCATCTGTCTTGGGAATCAAAATATCCGTTGCTGAAAAAATCCTCGGACTCATGTTCATATCCTCCACATTGTTTTTACATACACAATGAGTATATCAAAACATAATTCGCGAAAAATGTCAATCACAAAAACAATGCCGGATCGGTTTTTGCCAGGATTTTTCCAGTTGTTTCTTCAAATAAGAAAGCTGTCCTCCACTTAACACAACATCAACCTCATTGTCACTTAAATCCAGTGATACGTGGAAGGTAAACCCTTTTGTTTTATTATTCACGACAACACTGCGGGTCGAAATCTGTTCCAGAAACGCCTCGATTTCCAGCTCATCTCCCATTTCTATCCGCTCGTAATCATCCTGATTATCAAATATCATTGGTATGATTCCATGGTTTACCAGATTTCCTTTGTGAATCCTGGCAATACTTTTGGCAATCACAAGCTTTACACCTAAATACATGGGGTTAATTGCTGCGTGTTCCCGGGATGAACCCTGTCCGTAGTTCTCACCGCCGACAATAATGCTCTGGCCCATTTCTTTAGCACGGGCAGCAAAATCAGGTGCATAACGATGATAACAATACTGTGACATCATCGGAATATTAGAACGCATACTGCTAAACTCGGCACTGGCGGGTGTGATATCGTCGGTGGAGATGTTGTCACCGCCCTTAAGGCTTACGGGAGCACAGAGATATTGCTGCGGCGCCTCAGGAATCGGCAGAAATTTAATATTCGGCCCGCGGACAATTGTAGTGTTCCTGGCCTCTGCCTCGGGCAGGGGCGGTATCAGCATGGCATCATCAACCTGGTATGTTTCCGGCTCCGATACCAGTGCCAGCTTTGCTGTTTCTGGTCCCATGATATCTTCAGCAGCGGCAAAGGTGCCTAAAATAGCAGTAGCAGCCGCACTTTCGGGACTTACCAGATAGATGTCTGCGGTCGGGTTTCCGGCGCGTCCTTTAAAATTACGGTTGGAGGTGCGCACAGCCACTCCTTCGGTCGCCGGTGACTGGCCGATGGCACAGCAAGGGCCGCAGGCAAATTCCAGCATCCGCACACCCGCATCGAGCAGCATGTCAATGTATCCGTCTTTCATCAATTCTTTATACGTCTGCTTTGACGCAATGGCACAGGTACAGCTGACGTTTTCATTTACATGATGCCCCTTAAAAACCAGTGCTGCCTTGGCAATATCAGCATAGCTTGTATTGGTACAGCTTCCTATAAACACCTGTTGTACCGGTCTTTTTCCGACCTCACTGATCGGTACAACATTGTCCGGCTGATGGGGACAGGCAATCAGTGGTTCCAGTTCACTCAAATTGATCTCCATGTACTCATCATATTCTGCATCTTCATCAGACAGTATTTCACTATAGTCACCGGCTCTGTCCTGAGCGGTCAGAAATTTTCGAACCTGATCGTCGGCCGGAAAGATTGAACTGGTCGCCCCAAGCTCAGCACCCATATTGGCGATCGTTGCCCGTTCCGGAACTTCCAGGGTTTCAACGCCAGGACCGGTATACTCGTATACATTTCCGAGGCCGCCTTTGATGCTGACTCTGCGAAGCATTTCCAGAATCACATCTTTGGCATTGCATCCGCCCTTTAATGTACCGGTCAGTCTAACATTTATGACTCTTGGCATTTTCAGCCGCATTGGAACTCCGGTCATCGCTGTCGCCACGTCCATGCCGCCGACACCGATGCAGAGCATACCGATCGAGCCGCCGTGAGGCGTATGACTGTCACCGCCCATGCTGACTTTACCCGGTACTCCAAATCGGGCCACATGAACGGTATGGCAGATGCCGTTACCCGGTCTGGACACATGCACACCAAACCGTTTGGCTGCTGACTGCAGGTAGATATGATCATCCGGCGTCTTATTATCGACATATAAAAGATTATGATCCAGATAGCTGACACTGCATTCTGTTCTGATCCGGTCAAGCCCTACAGCCTCAAAAGCCAGATAAGTCATGACTGCATTGATATCATGGGTGAGGGTCTGATCAACCCTTATAAATACTTCTTCGCCCGGAGTCATGTCTCCGGAAACATAATGTGATTCCAATATTTTTCTTGTTAATGATTTGCCCATTATCTACTCCTTCTTATTTCATTAGTCCTATCCCAGGAATATTCCAAACATTACGCTGGCGATAACCAGAATCAGGGCTCCGCCCAACCGCGAGGAAATTTGTGCATAGGACATCAGTGCCATACGCTTGGAGGCACCGAGTACTGCAATATCACCAGAACCACCACGATTAGCCATACAAAGACCGGCGGATATCCCTGCTTCGATCGGATAAAAACCGAACAGTGACCCGACTACTGCAGAACCGATAAAGGCTCCCACAACGATAAAACCGGCAATAATGATATTAGGAATGGTCAGTGCTGTCAGCATTTCGTTAAAATCTGTTAAAGCCATACCTACTGCCAGCATTTGCAGCCACAACAGGTTACTGCCGAAAAAGCTCTGCAGCCTTTTGGCACCTTGTTTGATATTAGCCGGTATTATATTAAACACATTACTAAGTGCTACAAAAACAATCATATATGCATATGTATGTATTTTAATCCCCAGTATGGTTGGCAGTAAAAACTTTGAAAACAAGGTACCTGTCATATAGAATGTACAGGCAAGTGCCAGCCCTGCGCCGACATCACTGAGTTTGAGTTCTACTTTTTTATCTTCCCGGTCAGCATCGAGCTCTGTATTACCCTTCAGCAATTCGCCATTTCCGGTCCAGGAGGGTTTTACTTTTCCGATCTTATTGAGTACGGAGGCTGTAAAAATACAGATGATATTGGCAATGGTCAGTATCGGCAGTGCAAAGGAAAGAAACTTCTCTGCGGTTTCCCCCGTAGCCGATGCATAAATTTCTGACATCGGAATGGCCCCGGCCCCCGTTCCCCCACCCATAATTGGAAGCATATATAAAGTCAGAATCTCTACCGGCCGCTTTCCAAATACCAGACCTGCCGCAACGCCAAATACCGAAGCCATTGCGATACCGCCGATAATCGCTGGAAAATATCCGGTCAAGGCTTTCAGTAAAAGCTTGCGGTTAATAGCCAGAACACTTCCCGTAATCAGTACGGATACAAACAGATCCAGATAACCAAATTCATCAAAGAAATGCACCACCAGTTCAATCGTCTGCTTCGGCATCCACTCATAAGTGTAGATCAGGCCGCCAACCAGGAAGGCCAGAATCGCACCACCGCCGATAAATTCGTTCCAAATCGGGATCCGATCTCCAACTTCCCCCAAAATTGCACTCAATACCAGCAAAATCGCCAGCGCAGCCGGCAGACCGAACGGTACTACTTCCGCATAGATACATGCCAGAATAACCGCCAGCATTACTAAATATAAAGGCCATGAAATCCCGTATACTGTTTTAAATCCAATAGCACTTCCTTCTTTTTGCACGTTTGTTTCTTGCTTCTTCCCTTCACCCATACGATCTTCGTCTCCTGTTCCATGTGAACTTCATTGACAATGTGTTCCTGAATCTGTTTCCATACATAACCAACCCTTTTTACGACTGCCTTTCTTATGTTAATTATAACCATTCTTGACTTGTGGGTAAAATGATTGTATTCTATTATTACCCATACAAAAATTGCATAGCAAAAAAATCACTATTTTCATCGTTGTATTTCCAACATTTTGCTGCTATTCGTGTGCAGTTTGCACAATTTCATTGTAAATTGGGTTATTCCGCTGAAGAAACGGGAGGAAAATACGTTGACCGAATTGGATATGGAAATACTCTGTGCCTTAAATCACAGTAAAAGCATTACAAAGATTGCAGAAACTTTTTATCTTACGCAGCCGTCTGTTACCAGAAAAATTCAAAATCTGGAACAGGAGCTGCAAATACAGATTCTTCACCGGACCAACAAAGGAGTGACACTCACCCCTCAGGGCACCTACTTCGCCAAGCAGGCCGAGCACATTCTGGATCTGATCAACCGCTCCAAGTCACTGGCCCGGACGATTGACAATAATGACGCCGGTCACCTGAGAATTGCCGCAGCTAATTCCTACAGCCAGTTTATACTGCCTGAACTGCTGCAAACGTATACCTCGATGTACCCGAATATCACATTTGACATCAATACCACCATGAGCGGTAATGTCATAAAACTGGTACAGGGGGGTAAAGTAGACTTTGGAATTGTCAGAGGTGATTTCAGTTTTCATGCAGTAAAAAAACTGGTATCCGTCGATGAATGTTATTTATATGCCAACGCGCCTTTTGAGCTGGAAGATCTGCCCCGGATGTCAAGAATTACCTACCCTTTAAGCCCTTCCAGCCAGACTTTATTTGACGACTGGTGGTTTGAATATTTCTCCCACCCGCCGAATGTCGGATTTAATGTAAGCAGTCTGTCTATCAGCTATGAGATGGTTCGTAAGGGTCTGGGATATTCGCTCATGCTGACCCAGGGCATTGACCTGAAAAAGGACAATATGGTGACCTTGCCGATGATCCGTAAGGACGGTACCACCGTCAGCCGCAATACCTGGTTTATCTGTAATGATGAAGATTCGTTAAGCCCTGCTGCGATACGATTTGTGACGCTTCTTTTCGGGAATGGAATGGGGTTAACATAAGCGGGTATTGCAAAGGGACTGTCGTACTAAAAAAGCCTGTGGACGCTGGCGGTGGCTGTGCTGCCTGTCCGTATTTCCTGCGGTTTCGGGCCGCAAGAGTCTCTAAAAGCAGAGAACTGCCGCTAAATACAATGCCAGAAACGCCATAACTCGCTGCGCTCAAACAATGGCCGTTTCTGGCATTAACGCGTCATTTCCCTGCTTTAAGAGACTCTAGCGACCCTGCAAA
>JBOFYZ010000153.1:0-14379 GCA_051654925.1 Lachnospiraceae bacterium
TTTGTACCTGCCGGTGAATCCAACATCGGAATCTGTGACCGGATTTTCACTCGTGTCGGAGCTTCTGATGATCTGGCCTCCGGCCAGAGTACCTTTATGGTAGAAATGACTGAGGTTGCCAATATCCTGCGAAATGCGACTAAAAACAGCCTGTTAATCCTGGATGAAATCGGCCGGGGCACCAGTACCTTTGACGGACTCAGTATCGCCTGGGCGGTCATTGAACATATCAGCAACACCAAGCTGCTTGGCGCCAAGACATTATTCGCAACCCACTACCATGAATTGACTGAACTGGAAGGAATTATCAGTGGCGTGAACAACTATTGCATTGCCGTCAAGGAACAGGGGGATGATATTGTTTTTCTCCGTAAAATTATCAAAGGCGGTGCTGACAAGAGCTATGGCATTCAGGTTGCCAAACTGGCCGGGGTACCGGATACCGTTATCTGCCGGGCCAAGGAACTGGTAGAGGACCTGATCAGCAGTGATCTGACCGCCAAGACAAGAGAGATTGCCGAAATTAGTTCCCAGACCAATACGCACAAACCGGTGCCAAAGCCGGATGAAGTAGAGCTGACTCAGCTTACGCTGTTTGATACCGTCAGGGAAGATGATATAATTGAAGAGCTGAAGACCATGGAGCTGACCACGATGGCACCGATTGATGCCCTGAATACGCTGTATCGTCTGCAGACGAAACTGAACAACCGCTGGAATGGAAATGATCATTAAAAAGGAGGATGAACCGTGCCGAATATCCAGGTACTGGACCAAAATACAATCAATAAAATTGCCGCCGGCGAAGTTATTGAGCGTCCGGCATCCGTAGTGAAAGAACTGCTTGAGAACGCCATTGATGCCCGGTCAACAGCTATTACGGTAGAGATCCGGGACGGCGGGATTTCTCTGATCCGGGTGACCGATAACGGCTGCGGTATTCCCAGAGAAGAACTTCCGCTGGCCTTCCTGCGGCATTCCACCAGCAAAATAAAAGCGGTAGAGGACCTGTTTACGATATCATCACTGGGGTTTCGGGGGGAAGCGCTGTCAAGTATCGCTGCTGTTTCGCAGGTTGAGGTTATTACCAAGACACCGGACAGTCTGACCGGAACCCGTTATCAGATTGAAGGCGGCGAAGAAAAGACGCTGGAAGAAATCGGCGCCCCCGATGGCACCACCTTTATCGCCAGAAATCTGTTCTTCAATACTCCTGTGCGGCGGAAGTTTTTAAAGACAGCAGCGACTGAGGGCGCCCATGTGGCAGGAATTGTTGAAAAGATTGCGCTGTCGCATCCGGAAGTATCCGTCCGTTTTATTCAAAATCATCAGAATAAACTGCATACATCCGGCAATCATAGTATGAAAGATATCATTTATACTCTATTCGGCCGGGAGATTGCTGCCAATTTACTGCCGGTGGAGCAGCAGCAGGACGGTGTGCAGGTCAGTGGTTTCATCGGGAAGCCAGTGATAAACAGAAACAACCGGAATTATGAACATTATTTCATTAATGGCCGCTATATCAAAAGCAGCATCATCGGCAAAGCCATTGAAGAGGCCTATAAGCCGTTTATGATGCAGCACAAATATCCATTTACTATGCTTCACTTTACGATTGAACCGGATTTTCTGGATGTCAATGTGCATCCGACTAAAATGGAACTGCGGTTTCGGGATGGTGAGCTGATCTTTCGGATGGTGCGTGACAGTATTTCTGCCGCACTGCAGTACAAAGAACTGATCCCGGAAGTAAATCTGGTGCCCGCTAAAGAGACATCGGTATCTCCGGAAAAGAGAATTCCTGTTCCGGAACCATTTGAACGGAAACGGATGGAGCTTTTGCATATTACTCCGCCGCCTGTCTATCCCGAACAGGTTCGTGAACCGCAGGCTTCCTATGGCATTCCCCGCGAAGCCGGACCAACTGAATCACGTCTCAAACCACAGTCTCCGATGATGCATGGGCAGACATTTAGGCCGGCAGTGCAGCCGCAACTTCAGCAGCCGGAAGAATCGGTTCAGATCCCACCGGTTGAGGAGCTGCCAGTTTCGGAACCGCCCAAAGAAACCAGGGAAGTCACTGCCCAGTTGGATCTGTTTGCGGAAAAGCTGCTGGAACCGAAGGCCAGAAGCCGGCACAAACTGATCGGTCAGTTGTTTGCCACTTACTGGATGGTCGAATTCAATGAGCAGCTTTACATTATCGACCAGCATGCGGCTCATGAAAAGGTATTATACGAAAAAACAATGGCGACTCTTAAGACCAGGGAGTATACCTGTCAGATGATTCATCCGCCGATTATTCTTACACTGAACAGCAATGAAGAAATTCTTCTGAAAAAACATCTGAACTATTTTACCGATATCGGTTTTGAAATCGAACATTTTGGCGGGAGAGAGTATGCTGTTCGCGGTGTTCCGGACAATCTGTTTGCCATTGCCAAAAAAGAATTGCTGATGGAAATGATTGATGAACTGTCTGATGATGCCTCGATGCGTGATGCGGATGTTATTTATGAACGGGTTGCCTCGATGTCATGTAAGGCGGCCGTCAAAGGAAATCATACCCTCAGTGCTCAGGAAGCAGATGAATTAATTGATCAGCTGCTGGATCTGGAGAATCCTTATGCATGTCCTCATGGCAGGCCTACCATTATTTCCATGAGCAAATACGAACTGGAGAAAAAATTCAAGCGAATTGTATAAATAAATTACAGATAGGAAGGAGTTCCTGATATGAAACCACCGTTAATTATCCTGACAGGGCCGACTGCGGTAGGAAAAACCTCCCTTTCCATTCAACTGGCGAAGGCACTGAATGGCGAAATCATCAGTGCCGATTCCATGCAGGTATATAAGTATATGGATATCGGATCAGCCAAAGTAACAGCGGCAGAAATGCAGGGTGTCCCCCATCATCTGATTGATGTTCTGGAACCGGCCGAAGAATTTAATGTGGTCAGGTTTCAGCGTATGGCAAAAGAAGCAATGCAGGAAATCTGCCAGAAGGGAAACGTGCCGATTCTTGCCGGCGGTACCGGTTTTTATATCCAGGCCCTGCTTTATGATATTGATTTTGCCGAGAGCAATGAAAATCCGGAGCAGTCGATGATCAGAGCAGAACTGGAACAGCTGGGTGAAACCATGGGAAATGAATATCTGCACCAGATGCTTGCCGGGATTGATCCTGAGTCCGCTTTGGCAATTCATGCCAACAACTGCAAGCGGGTGATCCGGGCGATTGAATATTTTAAAATTACCGGTCAGCCGATCTCTGTCCATAACCGGGAAGAGCGGGAGAAACAGTCTCCTTATCAGTTCTATTACTATGTATTGAACTGCGAACGGTCACTCCTATATCAGCGGATCGAGCAGCGGATCGACCAGATGATGGAGCAGGGGCTGCTGGATGAAGTCAGCAGGCTCAGGCAATCTGGATGTACCCGGGATATGGTTTCAATGCAGGGACTTGGTTATAAAGAGATGCTGGATTATCTGGATGGACAATGCAGCCTGGAAGAGGCTGTCTATATATTGAAACGAGATACCCGTCATTTTGCCAAACGGCAGATCACCTGGTTTAAACGGGAGCGGGATGTCCGCTGGCTGAATCTTGAGGATTTCGGGCACGACCGCGAAGCGGTTCTTTCTCACATTCTGGAAGAAGTTAGGAGCAATGATGAAGACACTGGAACAAATGTATGAACAGCTTGGAATCAGCAGGCAGGTGCTGGATTTCGGGATAGAAATAGAGACCGGTTTGTTGGCTCGTTTCCGGGAATTGGATGAAACGGCAGAATATAATCAAATGAAAGTATTACAGGCAATGCAGGAATCGCGGGTGAGCGATATCCATTTTGCCGCTACTACCGGATACGGTTATAATGATCTGGGGCGTGATACCCTGGAAGAAGTATATGCCCGGGTATTTCATGGCGAAAGTGCCCTGGTTCGTCCGCAGTTGATGAGCGGTACCCATGCCTTGCATGTAGCGCTGTCCGGCAATCTGCGCCCGGGAGATGAACTGCTCTCACCGGTGGGAAAACCTTATGATACCCTCGAGGAGGTTATCGGCATCCGTGAGTCCACCGGTTCCCTGAAGGAATATGGCATCACATATCGTCAGGTCGATTTGCAGGAAGACGGCTCCTTTGATTTCAAAGGAATCAGACAGGCCATTAATGAAAAGACAAAATTAGTAACGATTCAGCGATCGAAAGGATATGCCACCCGTCCCACCCTTTCGGTTGCCAGGATCGGTGAATTGATTGCTTTTATCCGGACGATTAAACCGGAAGTTATCTGTATGGTTGACAATTGCTACGGTGAATTTGTCGAGAAACTGGAACCTACGGATGTGGGTGCGGACATGATTGTTGGTTCTCTGATCAAGAATCCTGGCGGCGGACTGGCTCCGATCGGCGGCTATATTGTCGGCAGGCAGGGATGTGTTGACCGTGCATCTTACCGGCTCAGTGCCCCCGGCCTGGGCAAAGAAGTAGGTGCCAGCCTCGGTATCAATCAGTCCTTGTACCAGGGACTGTTCCTGGCCCCGACAGTGGTGGCAGGAGCGCTTAAAGGAGCCATCTTTGCTGCTAATGTCTATGAACGACTGGGATTTTCAGTAGTACCGGACAGTACCCAGTCTCGTCATGATATCATTCAGTCGGTTACCTTTGGCACGCCGGAAGGTGTGATTGCTTTCTGTCAGGGCATTCAGGCAGCGGCCCCGGTAGACAGCTATGTATCACCAGAACCGTGGGATATGCCGGGCTATGATGCCCCGGTAATCATGGCTGCGGGAGCATTTGTTCAGGGCTCCTCCATTGAGCTGAGTGCGGATGGACCGATCAAACCGCCTTATGCAGTATATTTTCAGGGTGGCCTTACCTGGTATCATGCCAAGCTGGGGATTTTGAAATCGCTGCAGAAGTTAGTAGAGGAAGATCTTGTAAATTTAGTATACACATAATAAATTTTATGATAGAATAAGTAGATATGGATTCCGAAATTTGTACCTGGAGAGGCTCAGAAGGAGGAACGCCATTGGTACACAAGAAGATGAAAGAAATACCATACGAAGACAGACCTTATGAACGATGTCTCAGGGATGGCCCCCAACAGCTGGGCGATGCTGAGCTGTTGTCCATTATCATCCGGACAGGCTCACGCGAGGATAATTCACTGGCTCTGGCATCTAAGATACTGGCCTTAAATTACCCGAAGGAGGGAATTTTAGGCCTTTTGCATCTTTCCCTGCCGGAACTTACCGCCCTCAAGGGAATCGGTAATGTCAAGGGTATACAGCTGCTGTGCATTGGTGAATTGTCGCGGCGGATCTGGAAACGGAAGACTGCCGAACAGATCCTGTCATTTCATCAGCCGCAGGAGATTGCAGATTATTATCAGGAAGATATGCGCCATAATGAACAGGAACAGTTCCGGGTGATGTTTTTCAATACCAGGCAGGTTCTGATCCGGGATATCCTGCTCTCTAAGGGAACTGTGAATGCCACCCTGGCATCGCCGCGGGAGATCTTTATTGAAGCCCTGCGTTATCAGGCCGTCAGCATCATTCTGGTCCACAATCATCCCAGCGGTGACCCTGAACCAGGCAAAGATGATATTATGCTGACCAAGAGAGTCGAAGAGTGCGGCCATCTGATCGGGATCCGGCTGTTGGATCATATTATTATAGGAGATGCTTCCTATGTCAGTTTTAAAGAACGGGGATTATTATAAATGGAATCAAAACGTGGCAAATATATATTAATTGGTATATCAGTATTTTGTATTATTTTGATTGGAATCACATCATTTAAGGACGGCTTCTTAATGCCGCTCAGAAGTGGGGTCGGATACTTTCTGATCCCGATTCAAAGTGGTGTCAATCGTACCGGAACCACGCTCTACAATGAGATTAAAGATTTCTCCAGTTTAAAAAGTGCGGTAAATGAGAATAAAGTACTGAAAGAACGAGTCGATGAACTGGTGGAAGAAAACAGCCGGCTGCAGTCAGAACAATTTGAATTGCAGCGGCTGCGGGAATTATATCAGCTGGATCAGGATTACCTTCAATACGAGAAGATCGGTGCCAGGGTAATCGCCAAAGATTCCGGTGACTGGTTCCAGGTATTCAGGATCAACAAAGGATCTGCCGACGGTGTCAGGGTTGATGCCAATGTTATGGCAGGCGGCGGACTGGTTGGGATCGTGACGGATGTGGGAGCCAATTACGCTACCGTCCGTGCCATTATTGATGATGTCAGCCGTGTCAGTGCCATGTCACAATCCTCCGGAGACAACTGTATAGTCGCCGGTGATTTGATGGTATATAAAGACGGCCGGCTTCGCATCACCAATATTATGCAGGAGGGGGATATCAAAGACGGGGACCGCATTGTCACCTCCAATATCAGTTCCAAGTTCCTGCCCGGTATTCTGATCGGATATGCAGCAGATATCACGACTGATACTTCCCGGTTGACCAAATCCGGTTATCTGATCCCGACAGCAGAATTTGACAGCCTGCAGGAGGTACTGGTGATCACAACCCTGAAAGAAGAGATTGATGTCCAGGGAGCTGAAGAATGAGACGAATTATTGTAAATATTATTTTAATTATACTGGCATTTACGATTCAGTGCGGTATCTTTCCGCTGCTGCCGTTTTTATCGGCAACGCCGAACCTGCTTCTGATCCTGACGTTTTCTTTTGGCTTTGTTCATGGCCGGGAAGCAGGGATGTATTACGGACTGGTGGCTGGTATCCTGCTGGATCTGTTTTACAGCGGTTCATTCGGTTTTTATACCCTGCTGTTTGTCAATATCGGTTATCTGAATGGAATCTGTACCAAGTATTATTATGAAGACTATATTACCCTGCCGTTGATTTTGAGCATTATTAATGAACTGGCTTATAATTTTTATATTTATATATTCCGTTTTCTGATCAGAAACCGCCTGGATTTCTGGTACTATGCAAAGGAAATCATTATTCCGGAGATTATTTTCACAGTAGTAACAACCCTGTTGATTTATCGTTTCTTTTTATTTGCAAACAGACAACTGGAGGAACTGGATAAGAGGTGAGAATAAACAAACATGAAAGATTTGATGAACGACTGGATTGAACTGTTAAAAGAATTATTTCGTAAAATGTTGACGTTCCGGTTGCTGGCCATTGGTCTTGCATTTACGGTTATGTTTGGCATTTTGATTCTGAAGCTGTTTCAGCTGCAGATCAGAGATGGCGAATCTTATTTAAATGAATATACTCAGATGACCGAACGAACGGTTACGGTACCGGGAACCCGCGGCAATATCTATGATCGTTCCGGGAACCTTCTGGCTTACAATGAGCTGGCCTACACCATTACGATTCAGGATACCGGTGCATATCCGAGTAATGCTTCCATGAATCAGATGCTGATTCGTCTGGTCAAGATTCTTGACAAACACGATGTCAGTGTTCAGGGGCGGCTGGAGATTGGTATCGATGACAGTGGCGCCCTTGTTTATACATCGCCTTCAGAAGCAGCCAGAAAGCGTTTCCTTCGTGATTTTTATAACCTGCGGTCAATTGATGAACTGGATAAGGATGGCAAAAATCCTTCTGCCGTGAGTGCACAGGAACTTTTTGACCTGCGCAAAGCCAGATATGATCTGGATAAGCTGAAAGATGAGCGGGGCAACCAGATTATCCTGAGCAACTGGGAGATGCTGCAGATTATCAATATCCGTTATACCATGTCACTGACTTCATTCCGCCGCTACGAATCAACAGCGATTACCGGCTATGTCGATGATCAGACGGTTGCTGATATTATGGAGCACAACGGGGAACTGCTGGGGATCAATGTTGAAGAGTCGACCATCCGTGTTTATAATGACAGTATTTACTTCGCCTCCATTATTGGTTACACCGGCAAAATGCAGGAAGATCAGCTGGAAGATCTCAAGAAGATCAATGAAGAATATGAACTGACCGATATTGTCGGCCGGACCGGTATCGAAGCATCCATGGAAGAAGAGCTCCAGGGAAAAAAAGGCTATCGCAACCTGATCGTAAATAATACCGGCAGTATAATGGAAGTCACCGAAGCGGTAGAGGCATCAACCGGCAACGATATCTATCTGACGATCGACCGGGAACTTCAGATCGGTATTTATTATCTGATTGAACAGCAGCTGGCCGGTATTCTGGCCGATAAACTGGTCAATGAAGATGTCGAGATCACGGATATTACGGATTCATCCAAAATGCCGATTCCGATCAAGGATGCTTACTATCAGCTGATCAATAACAATGTGCTTTCACTGGGACATATGGCTTCCGAAGAAGCATCCCCCATTGAAAAAGAGATTAACAGCCGGTATATGATTTCGCAAGCTCAGATCATTGAAAAACTTCGTTACGAGCTGATGAGTGAGCATGCCACGGTTATGAAGGATCTTCCGAAAGATATGAAGGCTTACATGGTATATATCTATACCTATCTGTCAGATCCGACCGTTGGAATTATCAAGCGCGACAGCATTGATGTCAACAGTAAGGAGTATCTTGCCTGGCGCAATGGCGAGATCAGTCTGCGGGATTATATCTATTCCGGTATCGCTGATAACTGGATCGATACAACCCGGCTGGATATTCAGAACAAATACTCCAATGCGGATGATATCTATAAGGTTTTGGTGAATTATGTTCTGGAACGGCTGCAGGAGGATACCAAGTTCACGAAGCGGATCTACCGTTATCTGATCAATGATGAAGTGATTACCGGGCGGCAGCTGTGTCTGGCTCTGTTTGAACAAGGGGTACTTGATTATAATGAAGAACAGATTCAGATGCTTCAGTCAAATGGCGACAACTATGCCTTTACTTTTATGAAGGAAAGGATTTCCAATATCGATATTACTCCGGCCCAGTTAGCCCTGGATCCCTGTACCGGAGGCTGTGTCATCACCGATGTGAACACCGGTGAGGTAAGGGCACTGGTTACTTATCCGAGTTATGACAACAACAAATTGTCTGGAACTGTAGACTCGGCATATTATAACCAGCTGCAGGAGGATATGTCCCTGCCCCTTTATAACAATGCGACACAGGCAAAGAAAGCACCGGGTTCTACCTTCAAGCCGATCACCGCAATTGCGGCTCTGGAAGAAGGAATCATAGGCCCTTATGATACTATAGATTGTACTGGTTTATATGATGAAGTGGAGCCAGCTATCCGTTGCTGGATATTCCCGGGTCATCATGGTGCTTTAAATGTAGCACAGGGGATACAAAACTCCTGTAACTACTTTTTTTCAGAACTTGCCCATCGTTTTTCCACAGACGAGAACGGCAACTATTCAACCGACAAAGGACTCGAAGTGATTCAGCGCTATGCAGCTATGTTTGGGCTGGATCGTCCCTCCGGAATCGAGATTTCTGAGATTACACCTGAGATTACCACCGAGGATCCCGAACGGTCTTCGATGGGACAAGGTACCAACTCTTATGCCAATATTCAGCTGTCCCGTTATGTTGCAGCCCTTGCCAACAGGGGAACCGTGTTTGAATTGAGTTTACTGGATAAGATCACAGATTCCGAAGGAAATCTGCTCGAGGACTATACACCGGCAGTATCGGATCAAATTGATATTGATGAAACCACATGGGATGTGGTGCAGCAGGGAATGCGTGCGGTTGTTTCCGATGGGTCCTCCAAGGAGATTTTTAAAGATCTTGAAGTTGAGATTGCCGGTAAAACCGGTACAGCCCAGGAGTCCAAGACGCGTGCAAACCATGCATTTTTCATCTCATATGGACCATATACCAACCCGGATATTTGTGTAACGGTAAATATTCCATACGGATATTCCTCTGCCAATGCAGCAACCGTTGCCAAAAATATCTATCGATTCTACTACGGATATACCGATCTTGATTACATTCAGAATACAGGTGCTCTGGATGTTTCAAATGTTAACATCGGCGACTAAAGAATTGACCAATCGGGGGTGCTAAGTTGAAAAACAAAGTAGTCATTAAAAGCAGCAAAACGGGCCTGAGTATTTATCTGGATCCGGAATGTACCTTTGAAGAATTGTTGGAAGAACTGAAGAATAAGTTTCAGGAAAGCGCCCGTTTCTGGGGTAATATCCAGATGGCGCTGATGCTGGAGGGCAGAAAACTGACTGCATCGGAAGAATTCGAAATCGTAAATGTAATTACAGAGAATTCTGGTATAGAAATTTTATGCCTGCTGGATCAGGATGCCCAGCGGATGGAACGATGTGAAAAGGCACTGGATCAAAAACTGATGGAGCTGTCCGCGCGGACCGGGCAATTTTATAAAGGTGACCTGCGCCGGGGCGAATCGCTCGAATCGGAAGCAAGTGTCGTCGTTATCGGCGACATCAACCACGGAGCCCGGGTAACTGCCAAAGGCAACATTGTCATCCTGGGAACACTGCGGGGGACGGTTCATGCCGGAGTATCGGGGAATCGCGAAGCGGTGATCGCCGCTCTGGAGATGGCTCCGCTGCAGATCAAAATAGCCGACATCAGCAAGCAGTACAACGATAAGGGACGAAAGCTGGGCAGAGGGCCCATGACTGCTTTTGTTGAGAATTGTAATATTTGTACGAAACAAATAAAAAAAAGCAATTTAAGTATCTTAAACTTTCATTAAATACTGGTATTTTTTTAATTTTTAAGGTAAAATGTAAACGTATATTTATTTTTCAGGAGGCAGCTATGAGTGAAGTCATTGTAATTACCTCTGGAAAAGGCGGAGTCGGAAAGACGACAACCACTGCCAACATTGGAACAGGTCTTGCACTTCTGGGTTACCGGGTCGTATTGATTGATACAGATATCGGCCTCAGAAACCTGGATGTGGTAATGGGACTTGAGAACCGGATTATTTATAATCTGGTTGATGTAATAGAAGGCAATTGTCGCATGAAACAGGCTCTGATAAAAGACAAAAGATACCCAAATCTCTACTTGCTGCCATCGGCTCAGACCAGGGACAAGTCCTCGGTCAGTCCGGAACAGATGATTAAACTGGTAGATGATCTGCGAGATGATTTTGATTATGTTCTGCTGGACTGCCCGGCCGGAATCGAGCAGGGATTCCAGAATGCCATTGCCGGAGCAGACCGGGCGCTGGTTGTTACTACCCCGGAGGTCTCCGCCATCCGTGATGCAGACCGGATTATCGGTTTGCTTGAATCAGTCCAGATCCAGGATATCGATTTAATTGTTAACCGGATCCGGATGGATATGGTTCGGAGAGGAGATATGATGTCCATTGATGATGTTATGGATATTCTGGCGACTCCGATTATTGGTGTAGTACCTGATGCCGAGGATATAGTTGTCTCGACCAATCAGGGTGAGCCGTTAGTCGGAACAGAATCCATAACAGGACAAGCTTACTTAAACATATGCAAACGCGTGACCGGCGAAGCCGTTCCGCTGATGGATCTTGAATCCAGCCGCGGCATATTGGTTCGTATTTCCGATTTCCTGAAACGGGCTTAGGAGGTGCGGCTGATGAGGTGGATGAGACAGTTGCTGTGTTTTCACAAAAGTAATTCTGGAGAGATTGCCCGGAGCCGGTTGAAGCTTCTGCTGGTTTCCGACAAGATACCTTGCAGTCCGGGATTCCTGGAACTGATAAAAGATGACATGATTGCTGTACTTTCCAGGTATATGGAAGTAGATTCTGGTCAGGTTGATATTCACTTGACCAGGATTGAATCGGCCAGTACCTGTGAGATGATACCTGCCCTTTATACCAGTATTCCAATACGGCAGATTTGCAATAAGGGGATTTAAATATGCTATTTGATTATAACTTCCGGAACTTTAATTTCCGGTTGGTAATATACGTATTACTGTTAAATATCTTTGGAGTCCTGATTATCCGCAGTGCGACCAATCAGGATATGGCGGTTGTCGGAAAGCAGATCATGGGAATCATGGTCGGCTTCGGCATCGTTCTGGCCTTATCATTGCTGGATTATCACAAAGTTCTTTCGGCAGCAACTTTAATTTATGCAATTTCGATTGCGCTGCTGATTGCCGTGCTTTTATTTGGCAAGACTATTAATAACGCAACCAGATGGCTTGTTCTGCCGGCTATTGGCCAGATCCAGCCATCTGAGTTTGTAAAAATCGGGCTGATCGTATTTTTTGCCTGGTTTTTCAGCCGGCATGAGGAACAATTGAATCAGTTCAAGACGCTTACACTGGCAGCCGTTTTGTTTGGTATTCCGTTTTACCTCATTTATAAAGAACCGGATCTTTCCACAAGCATTGTTTCGGTTGTTGTTTTTGTCGGTATGCTGTTTGTTGCCGGATTAAGCTATCGGTGGATTGCCGGTGTGCTGGCAGTATTGATTCCCTGCGGAGCGTTGTTTATTTATCTGCTTCAGTATAGTCATGTACCGATTTTGAAGCCTTATCAGGCAAACCGGATTCTGGCGTTTGTTTTTCCGTCCAGATACGCAGAAGCTAATCTCCAGCAAAACAATTCAATTATGGCGATCGGTTCTGGAATGCTAGGCGGAAAAGGACTCAATAATAATACACTGGCTTCCGTTAAAAACGGGAATTTTCTTTCTGAAGAACAGACTGATTTTATTTTTGCTGTAATCGGAGAGGAACTGGGATTTATCGGATGCTCAGTTGTCATTATATTAATCGCTCTAGTAGTATTTGAGTGCTTGCTGATGGCAAGCCGTGCCCGTGATACGGGCGGCAAATTAATCTGTACCGGCATGGCGGCATTGGTGGCATTTCAGAGTTTTGCCAATATCGCTGTAGCAACCGGATTGTTTCCCAATACCGGTTTGCCGTTACCATTTATCAGCTCCGGGGTCAGTTCTCTGGTCAGTATTTACTTTGGCATAGGAATCGCCCTGAATGTTGGACTTCAAAGAAAAAGCAGTAACCATTAAAGGAGGATATCATATGAATATCGGTTTAATCGCACATGATTCCAAGAAAAAACTAATGCAGAATTTTTGTATTGCATACAGAGGAATCTTAAGTAAAAATGATGTATTTGCTACTGGAACTACCGGAAGACTGGTAGAGGAAGTGACAAATTTAAATATTCACAAATACCTGGCCGGACATTTGGGCGGACAGCAGCAGCTGGCTGCACAGATTGAGCAGAACGAAATCGATCTGGTTTTTTTTATGCGTGATCCCTTATCCGCCAAATCACATGAGCCGGATGTAAACAGCGTAGTAAGATTATGCGATTCCTATAATATTCCGCTTGCTACCAACCTTGCAACTGCAGAACTGTTGATCAAGGCACTGGACCGCGGTGATCTGGAGTGGCGTGAAGCATATAAATAGGAGATCCGGCTTGAACATGATACGAAGACCTGCCATCACATTACTGATGACCAGTATATTGCTCTGCGGCTGCACAGGGGGAGAGCGTGCAGATCTGCAGTATCCTGTTGAGCGGATGGACACCTATCTGGTTTCTGATTCCGGACTGCAGATTGCCGAAATGTTTACAAAAGAACTTTGTGTTATTACCGGAACCGAAGAATCCGAAGACTCCCGGATCAATGCACAGGCCGCGGGCTTGTTTGGTGTGGATGATCAGACGGTAATGTTTCAGAAGAATCCGTTTGAGCGCATGTATCCAGCCAGTATTACCAAAGTTATGACCGCTTTGGTTACTTTGAAATACGCTGATTTACAGGACAAGGTTACGGTTGGCGATGAGGTAATTATTACGGAAGCCGGTGCCTCCATGTGTAATATCAAGCCGGGAGATACATTGACGGTAGAACAGCTGCTGTATGGACTTATGCTTCCTTCAGGCAATGATGCCGGTAATGCGTTGGCTGTTCATATCTCAGGCAGTGTCGAAGCCTTCAGTGATCTGATGAACCAGGAAGCCCGGCGCATCGGAGCAACCAACAGCCATTTTTTGAATCCTCATGGCTTACATGATGAAAACCATTATACGACTGTATACGATTTGTATTTAATCTTTCATGAGGCTTTAAAATCACCGGAATTTAGGACACTTATCAGTACCACAGGCTATACTGCCACCTATATTGATTCAGAAGGCAATCCTGCATCCCAGACATGGGCCAACAGCAACCGCTATCTGACCGGAGAGCGTCAGGCGCCTGATGGTGTCTATGTCATCGGAGGGAAGACCGGAACTACAAATGCTGCCGGATATTGTCTGATTATGGCCAGTGAAGATGCCGATCAGAATCAGTTTATTTCTGTGATTTTAAAGGCTGGCAGCCGACCAGACTTATATGACAATATGACAAATATAATTCAGAAAATTGTCAACTAGTGATTGATTATTTTGCAAATTTATACTATAAT
>JBOFYZ010000154.1:0-2592 GCA_051654925.1 Lachnospiraceae bacterium
TTCGGTGCAGCTATCGGGAATGTCATTGGGTATACCGCAGGTCGAACAACGGAAGTTGCTTACTCCGTTCTATCTGCATTATGGAAATAGGGAGATGAGGTATGAGAACATTAACAGAAACTGAAATTATGCACGTCACGGGTGCTGGGGTTACTGAAATCATGGGGATAATGGGTCAAGGTGCTGGTGATATATTGGGGCATAAAGCCAATGTGATCTGGGATCTGATCCCTGGGACGGGGTTGATTAATAATATTGCAGATATATTTGGTCACTCTATTAACTTTAAGCAATGGGGAGGGAGTATAGGAAGAACCATGGGTGAATGGTTTGGCGGCACTGTTGATAAATTATTTGGCAGGGCTTGACAAGTAATGAGGTCTAGTATCCCCCCGACTTTGCCGGGGGGCTTCGAGAGGTAACTCAGTCGTGAAAAGCTGAAATTTTCTCCAGGAGAGGAGGGGGTAATATTGGGGGAAGGGAAGTGAAATTTATTTTAAGGATAAAATTAAAAACAGAAGAAGGCAGTAGAACTGTGACAATCTTGCGAGACCCCCCCTAGATGTCTGTCTGTACTTCGTTGACTGAGGAACGGAAACGCATGACGATGCTATGCCCGGCGTGTTGTCAGGAGGTTATGTCATGGAGGCCCCCCCTAGATTAAAAACATTGCCAGAGCACTGTATATAAAGAGATGCTGGTTACTAACCTTATACTTAATCAGGTATAACACCACAAGTATATATCAATATAAATACAACTCAATAAATAATCCATTTATAACTTTCGTAAAATTTAGGATTCATATTAAAAGATATGTATTATTTATTTTTTTGACCTTTAAATCAATTGGTTAGGATTGATTGTGGTTAGGATTATTCTTGTTTTTACAATGACTCTGTGGGTGTTGGAGGGAAAAGAGAAGGTATCTAGGCGTTTTTATTTGAATTGAGTGTGATAATAATGTTTAAATTAATGAAAATATGAAAGCCAACTGAACATCAATAATTGCTGAGTTGGTTTGTGACATACTCTTCATATGGGTTATTCAACAATGAATGGGACCGTTTTTATAGTTAGTTTGTGCTCTTATTCTCGCTTGGCTTTAGCTAGTCTCTTGAGTCCATTGATGCCGTTTTTAAATATCAAAGAAAACCCAATAAGGTATAGTGAAAGAGATTTTTACATCTTGTATATTCCTGATATAAATAATGGAACTCATGGGATGGCAATGCTTAATCAGTGTTTGGTGAAAAATGGACGCAACTTGATTGTTATTGCCCCCCTCAACTTAAAGATATTAATTGAAACTATATATTCAGTGCCATGCATATGTAATAAGCTTGATAAAGAGAGCGTGATTGAATACATTGATGATTATTTTATATCATTAAATTGTGGTTATCAATTTAAAGAAAAGAACTTATCTTATATGGAGATGAGAATATTAAAGCTTCTAGCCAAAGGAAGAACAATAACACAAATATCTACTCTTTTACAAAGAAATGTAAAGACTATAAGTACACATAAAATTAATATAATGAATAAATTGAGCTTGCGTAATTGTGCTAAATCCATTTCAATTATCTCATTTTTTCTAAAAAATGATGAATGAAATGGAAAGCCCTGCTTATCGCATCCGAGAAGCCTTTCAGCCTGTCCATGCAGGCAATCAGACACTAATGGACTGGACTACCCAGTGATTAAATGGTCGTGTTTGCCTCCCATTTTGGCATACTGACGCCGTTTAATTTGGGGCACCCAGTCCATTAGTGTCGTTACCGACAATGCTGTTGCCGTCATCATTGATCAGCAGGTAGATGATGCTGTCTGGTTGCCAGTTGGCCATACTTCCGATGTTCACGGTCTTCTGGCTGAAAGGTACCAATATACCGATGTTCAATTCCCTTGATTGTCCACCGCCAGTTAACTTGGCGGCACTGTAAGTGGCGTAATAAGGTGAAGCATTTTCAATTTTAAGCTTCAGGATACCCGGTTGCCGGATCAGGCTGAACCGCTGCAGTTCGGTTAATTTGTCGATTGCCGGTTTCAGGTGCTGGGGCCGATAAAACATTTTCAGTTGCAGACGGACGGCCACTTTTACTGCAGAAACACCCGGTAACAAATTCGCACCCGTAGGCGGGATCTCATAAATATTCAACCAATAGAGCGACTCGCGATCCTGCGGCTGCTTTATCTGGGTTGCCAGTAAACGCAGGTTTTTCTGCTCGCCAGGTTCAAGTCGGAATATCCCTGGCAGTGGCAATACAGGAACCTCTCCGGCGGTTTCCGGCGTGCCCTCTGGGGCACCATCATCAATCCAGACCTGTACAATCACCGGATAATCGTTGCTGTTTGACATCAGCAACGATTGCTCGCGATTTGTAGCAGAAAAAACCACGCGAGAGGATCCAATAATCACCCCAGCTTGTGCCGTTGCACACAATAGCAATCCAACGACTGCCGACCATCCAATAATTTTTATCATTACTGCACCTGAATAATGACCTGCGCTGTCGCGCTGACTTTGCCCGCTGTCACCGTTTTGCCCGGTAAAGCCTTCAACGTGGCGTTAAGGGTTTTGGTGTACGA
>JBOFYZ010000155.1:0-1259 GCA_051654925.1 Lachnospiraceae bacterium
CGGGAACGGCAGGATTGTCCGGTTAATTTAATCATATCGTAATCCTGCAGTTCATTATTTATAAACTTTGGCTTCAGGAAACGCTCCATCAGCAGATAGATATCCGTGCGGAGCAGCTCCTCGATCTGATGCAGATACAACCGAAAACGGATCTGCCGGTCCAGGGGCTTCATCCGTCCGGACTGCCAGACCGACAGTTTCCATTTGTCCAGCAGCAGATCATCTTCCTTTTCTGTTCCAATCCACATCTCATAGCGGAATTCACTCTGAAAGAACATCTTTTTCACCTGTTCCGCCAGCTCGAACAAATAGTAATAGTTGTTCTTTACATAGAAATATATGGAGCGGTCACTCTCCGTATAATGCTTAAATGCCGTTGGGATTAACGCTTCCGCCTTCTCATATGTCTGATCCCAGTCTTCTATTTCGACCTCTTTATCAGCAGTCAATTCCTGATATAGTTTTATCTTCAGAAGCTGCAAAATGCGATAAGTCAGATTATTCCCGCCAAAGTTCGTATCACCATTCTCATAGCTGGTTTCCAGATCAATCGTGTAGGATACACGGTTATTCTGGATTCTGAAACGACCGGAAGTCAGATCTGTCGTTCCTCCGCCGCAATCAATTATCAACGCCCGATACCAGTGATTTTGCTCATACTGCTCCTGCTTAAGCAGTTTATCTACATTGGAAAAGAGTACAGCCATGCCTTCATCCAGACTGGAATCGATAGTCATTTCCGGGATAATATCAGCAAAAAGAGCCTGAAACTTTTCCTTCTGGCGGATTGGTGCTAATAATTGAATGGTATCAAAGTCATATTTAAACTGTTTTCTGGCCATCTCTAACAAGTAATCAAAGAACGCCTTCAGCATCTTCCGTCGTTCGACTTCTATTTTGATGCCATTATGTAAGATCACGCTTTCCACCCGATTTGGATCACTGATCCAGCGTTTAATATCGTAAAAGACCGGCACATCCTGGTCGTGATAATTGTTTCGGCTTAATAAAACAGCATCATACCCAAACACGTAATTTGGCTCATTCCCGATCATTTCGTCAATGCCTATCACACTGGGAATCACATGTCCATCTTTACAGACGGCAATCTTCCGGCTTCCATCTGGCATACAAATACCCATAGTAGTATTACAACTGCCAAAATCAATGACCAGGGGGAGTTCCGTCTTTGCTGCTTCTTTTACTTCAACCGTCAAAAGTGGTATATGAAGTGCCCGGATTGTCCCGGGGAAAGGACT
>JBOFYZ010000156.1:0-55703 GCA_051654925.1 Lachnospiraceae bacterium
CATCTGATGCAGGAGACGGCCACAGAAGTTCCCTGGAAACTGGTAGTCACATATGATGAAAGCCGTGCCAAGGAGATTTATGATGATTTTTGCTGCTTTCGTCAGGATGTCTGGCTGTATCCGGCGAAAGATCTGCTGTTTTATAATGCCGATATTCAGGGGAATCTGATCATGAGGCAGCGGGTCCAGGTCTTTCGTCATCTGATGGAGGAGCCGGCCGGGGTAGTGATCACTACACTGGACGGTTTGATGGATCAGCTGCTGACGCTGGATCAGATGAGAAAACAGATTCTTCATCTGGAAACCGGACAGGAGCTGAACCTGACCGTCTGGAAAGATCTTCTGGTACAGCTGGGATATGAGCGGCTGCCGCAGGTAGAAGGAATGGGGCAGTTTTCCATCAGGGGCGGTATTCTGGATATTTTTCCGTTGACAGTAGAACTCCCGCTGCGGATTGAACTGTGGGATACCGAGGTGGATTCGATCCGTACCTTTGATCTGGAAAGCCAGCGTTCCATTGAACAGCTGGATCAGGTGGATATTTATCCGGCGACAGAGCTGGTTCTGACCAGGAAACAGCTGACGGAAGGTGTGGAAAAGATTCGCAGTGAAGTGAAGGGATATGCCGAAGGGCTGCAAAAACAGACAAGGACAGAGGAGGCGCATCGGATCACCAGTGCGATCCAGGAGCTGACAGAGGCGATTGAAGAGGGATATAAAGTCAGCGGTATCAGCTCATTTCTTTCCTATTTTACAAGTGAAACCGCTTCTTTTCTGGATTATTTTGATCCTGAAAACAGTATGATATTCCTGGATGAACCGGCCCGTCTGAAGGAAAAGGGTGAGGCCGTTGAGCTGGAATTCCGGGAAAGCATGGTACATCGGCTGGAAAAGGGATATTTATTACCGGGGCAGACTTCTCTGCTGTATCCGCTGAAGGAGATCTTTGTAAAGGCCCAGCGCAATGATACGGTTATGATAACCGGATTGGAGCAGAAGCTTCCCGGCATGACCGTGCAGAAAAAATATTCGCTCAATGTAAAAAATGTAAATTCCTATCAGAATGGATTCGAACTTCTGATTAAAGATCTGCAGCGCTGGAAGAAAGAAGGATACCGGGTGGTTCTGTTGTCTGGATCACGTACCCGAGCCAGCCGTCTGGCCGGTGATCTGCGCAGTGAATATGAGCTGAATGCTTTTTATCCTGATGATTCTGAACGCCAGGTAAAGCCAGGTGAGATTTTGGTTGCTTGCGGCAATCTTCACCGCGGTTTCGAATATCCCCAGATTAAGTTCGTAGTGATTACAGAAGGCGATATGTTCGGAAGTAAGAAGAAAAAGCGCCGCAAGAAAAAATCATCTTACGAGGGTAAGAAGATCCAGAGCCTTACAGAGTTATCGTTTGGTGATTACGTAGTACATGAAGACCATGGTCTGGGAATCTACCGGGGAATAGAGAAAATTGAGCGTGACCGGGTAATTAAAGATTATCTGAAGATTGAATATGCTGACAGTGGTAATTTGTATCTGCCGGCTACAAGGCTGGATGGAATCCAGAAATATGCAGGTGCCGATGCAAAAGCACCGAAGCTGAACAAACTCGGAGGTGAGCAGTGGAACCGAACGAAGGCCAGAGTAAAGACTGCCGTCAAGGAAATGGCTCGGGAACTGGTGCAGCTCTATGCTCAGCGTCAGGGAGCGGAAGGCTTTCAGTATGGTTTGGATACGGTGTGGCAGCGGGAGTTTGAAGAGTTGTTTCCTTATGATGAGACCGATGACCAGCTGGATGCCATTGATTCGACAAAGAGAGATATGGAAAGCCGGAAGATCATGGATCGTCTGATCTGCGGTGATGTCGGATACGGGAAGACTGAAATTGCACTCCGGGCTGCCTTTAAAGCCATTCAGGAAGGCAAGCAGGTGGTCTATCTGGTTCCGACTACAATACTTGCCCAGCAGCATTATAATACCTTTCTGCAGCGAATGAAAGATTTTCCGGTCAGGGTCGACCTGCTGTCCCGCTTCCGCACGCAGACGGAAGTCAAAAAGACGTTGGAAGATCTGCAGAAAGGCTGGGTGGATATTGTTATCGGTACTCACCGGGTTCTTTCAAAAGATGTTAAATTTAAAGATCTTGGCCTGCTGATTATCGATGAAGAACAACGCTTTGGCGTTACCCATAAAGAGCGAATCAAACAATTGAAACAGAATGTTGATGTTCTGACATTAACTGCGACACCGATTCCCCGTACCCTGCATATGAGCCTGGTCGGAATCCGCGACATGAGTGTGCTGGAAGAGCCGCCGGTAGACCGGGTGCCGATCCAGACCTATGTAATGGAATATAATGACGAAATGATCCGTGAGGCAATCAACCGCGAATTGTCTCGCAATGGACAGGTGTATTATGTATATAACCGGGTAAAAGATATTGATGAAATAGCCAGCCATATTCAGCAGCTGGTTCCGGATGCTGTGGTGGTATATGCACACGGGCAGATGCGCGAACATCAGCTCGAGAAAATCATGTTCGATTTTATTAACGGGGATATTGATGTACTGGTGTCCACAACAATTATCGAAACCGGACTGGATATATCGAATGCCAATACCATGGTCATTCATGATGCGGATCGTATGGGACTCTCACAGCTCTATCAGCTGCGCGGCCGGGTCGGCCGATCAAACCGCACCTCATATGCGTTTTTAATGTATAAACGCGATAAACTGCTGCGCGAGGAAGCAGAGAAACGTCTGCAGGCCATCCGTGAATTCACGGAATTAGGATCCGGTATCAAGATCGCAATGCGTGACCTCGAAATCCGCGGTGCGGGTAATGTCTTAGGTTCTGAGCAGCATGGCCATATGGAAGCCGTAGGATACGATCTTTACTGTAAGCTCCTTAATCAGGCTGTGCAGGCATTAAAAGGCGGATATCAGGAAGAAGATGATTTCGTAACCGTGGTAGACTGCGACATTGATGCTTTCATACCCGGCACCTATATTAAAAATGAATATCAGAAGCTCGATATTTATAAACGAATATCAGGCATAGAAAATGAAGAAGAATTCATGGATATGCAGGATGAACTGATGGATCGTTTCGGTGACATCCCTCGTCCCGTTGAACATCTTCTGGAGGTGGCAATGCTAAAAGCCATCGCACACCAGATATACGTAACCGAGGTACGCATCAATAGCCAGGAAGTTAAACTGACAATGTACCAAAACGCCAAAATAGACATCAACCAGATACCAAAACTATTAGAACAGTATAAGGGAAGCCTAAAATTCCAGATGGCCGAACCACCCTATTTAATACTCACAGACAAAAAGAAACAAGTAACAGCGGAAATGATGAAACAGGCGCGCGAATTACTAACAGCAATGCTACCCTTACGGGACGATTCTATAGGTAAGGAGACATAACATACTGCTGCAAAGAGAGGGGCGGCGATAAACGTTGCCGGGGAAGTGGCGCTTCCGGTATGAACGTGCCACTTCCCCTCGCGGCTAAATAACCCATCTTAACGATTAAAACATAACAACCGCCGGCGGTGCCATCCCCAGAGCAATTTCCGCAGAAGAGAACTTAACCTGATAAATAGCGCAATTGTCTTTCATGGCAGGAAGTTGAGCCGCAAACTCCGGTAAATGTCTTCTGATTAATTCTGCATGCTGTTCCAGTGTAATATCAGCCAGTGTACAAGTACCGTTGATCCGGATTGTAACATCGGTATCCGGTTTGTTCGGGAATGGAATTACCGTTACCGTTGGATTGGCCTGAATCTCTTTAGCTTTTGCGGAATCCGGGAAGGTGGTAAAATAAAAGGTATCTGGTACTGTTTTGTCGTATCCGATACTTACTGCCCTGACATTTGGCTTTCCTTCTGCGCAGGTTGCAAGTGCTACATTTGTTGTATCATACATCATGTTAATAAAAAGTTCTTTACTGTCCATATTTTAATCCTCCTTGGTTTTTTTAGATAATAACATACAAATGTTGACAGCTATATGTCATGAATTGTATGATTTAATAAAAATAATATATAATAAACATAAGAGGTTATCAATGAGATTACAGAGACTGCTGGCAATACTTGCCATGCTTCTCAGGGAGAAGCGAATCCGGGCTGAAGAGATGGCGCAACGGTTTGAGGTTAGTACAAGGACCATCCATCGCGATATCGAGACACTGGAACAGGCCGGTGTGCCGATTGTTACATATCCGGGAGTACATGGTGGAATTGAAATTCTGGATACTTATAAATTAGATAAAAACGTGTTTCTGAATGAAGATTTTATGACTATATTATCTGGTCTTAAGAGTATTTCCGGTGCGTTAGATCCGGCTGTGGTTAACCGGACCCTGGCAAAACTGGAAGCTCTGATACCGCAGAATCAGGCCGGAAGGGTAGAACTTGGCGGCAATAAACTGTATATCGATTTAAAGCCATGGAATGTTCATCCTGACTTTGAGCCGATGTTTGATAAGGTGCGCAAGGGTGTGGAGCAAGATCGTTTGCTGCGTTTTGATTATACGAAACGGGAGTGTGGTTCTTCACAGCGTACGGTGGAACCGCATCAGCTGATTTTAAAAGAGCAGAACTGGTATCTGCGGGGGTTTTGCAGGGCGCGGCAGGAATTTCGAACCTTCCGGCTGCAGCGGATGGAGCAGGTTGAGCTGCTGGACGAGGTATTCGAACCACGTTCGTTTCCCGAAGAGGTGGATGATTTTAAGCAGTGGTCTCACCCCAAAATGGTTACGGTTGAGATTATTGCCCATCCATCAATGCGAAAAGAACTGCTGGAACATTGCAGTCATGAAAATATAACTGAGCTTCCGGATGGGAATCTTTATCTGAGACTTCCCTTTGTAGAAAGCAGGATTGGTTATGGAGTTCTGTTGATGATGGGAGAGCAATGCCGCGTGGTGGCACCTGATTTTGTGAAAGAGGAGCTGAAACGACGTCTTGACAGAATGCGAGAGCTTTATTAGTAAATGATTGATAAAAATTTAATAGCAGGTATAAATTCCTCTGTTTGACAAATAATAATTCCAGAAACGGATAGTACATCAAACGGAGGAATTTTCTATATGAAAGCTACAGGGATTGTAAGAAGAATTGATGATTTGGGAAGAGTAGTAATACCAAAAGAAATACGGCGTACCTTACGTTTGCGGGAGGGTACTCCACTGGAGATCTTCACCGACCGGGAAGGTGAAATCATCTTGAAAAAATATTCCCCCATGGTGGAATTGAGTGCATTTGCAGTCCAATATGCAGAGGCAATGGCGCAGGCAACCGGATTAATGGTGTGCATCACGGACCGGGACCAGATTATCACGGTAGCCGGTGGTCCTAAAAAAGAGCTGATCCAGAAAAATATCAGTCGTCAGCTGGAATCATTAATTAACGAAAGAGAAACAGTAGTGGCGAAACGGGAAGAGAAAACCTTTGTACCGATTACGACAGAGGAAATTGAGGGAGTAACCGTAGAGGCGGTTATGCCAATCATTTCCGAGGGCGATGCAATCGGTGCGGTTGCTTTACTTAGCCGGGACGCCAAAGCCAAATTCGGTGATACCGAACTGAAGCTGGTCAGTACGGCGGCAGGGTTTTTGGGAAGACAGATGGAAGGGTGATGACCGATGTGGAGCAGGAGGGATGACGGATTTCCCTCCTGTTTGGTCGTTGTGGAATTTCCGGCGGGCTTTCCGAAGTGCGGAAAGGAATTTGGATCATCACTGGAATAGTGAACGCAGTTCCTGCATCAGGGCTATGTCATCTTCTTTTATTCTGAGATTGGCGGATATTTCTTCGCCGTTTGGATCGGTAACTTTGAATTCAATAAGGGTACCTTCTTTTAGGGAGTTCTGATATACGCTGGACAGAAATTTAGGGAATTTGGGATGATTTTGTTTGAAGCGGTTCCAGGCCGATTTCAGCTGAAGTAATTTCATTGGATTCATAAATTTCTCCTTTATTATGTCAACTTTTATGTTTGCTTTGTCAGGGATTAGTATAACCTGTTTTGGGTGCATTTACAAGTTGAAGGTTTATTGACGCGCACGAATGTGACCAGACAAAAAAGGGCGATGCTTTAGAGATGATTTTTCATCTGTACGCATCGCCCTTCATTTATTCAATTGTTACTTCAGAATCACCTTCGAGGATCTCAACATCGCCTTCGGTACGGGAAGTAAAATTTCCACGAACCTGATTGCCTGCTTTGTCCTGAACGTATACCGAGATTCCGGCTGAATCCATAACATAAGAAACGGTGGCATTATTCCGGTCGACATTAATTGGTTCTACTGGCTGTCCGGAGGAATCTTCTGCCCGGAGCGAGTCGAAATTGATACCAGACTGGCTGTCGCCGACGGTAATTGTTAAGATGCCGTCGATAATGTCGCTTTCATCAATAGTGGGTGGATTCTCATCGAGAATATTGACAGGCTCAAACAGGGTGGTTGACATTCCGTTTATGTTTGTAACGGTTGCTTCAATGGTGCCATTTTTTATGATGGTGGCTTTATAGGTCCGCCCGCTTTCTTTTACCCATTCCAATTCTTCGTTGTCCATGCTGATTAAAATCGACTTTGTCGGGAACCAGGACTTTATGGTCAAGGTCGATTCAGCAGTCAGATAATCGTGAGTATCAGCCAGCTCAAGTATGATCTTGGGACGTGCGGTAACACAGAAAAATATGATTGCGTTAAAAACGATAAACGGCAGTATATAAAATAACAATAGATTGGTCCAGTCATTTTGCTGCTGCTTGCGGTACCGCTGTGTTCTTGGACGGGAGGTTGTATTTCTTCGGTGTTGTGCCATGATTCTGCTCCTTGTTGCGGCATGTACATATAGTCAATAGCATGCCATTTTGTGTCCTTAAGCATACCAGAAAAATTAATATCTGACAAGTATCCATTTTCTTAAGATCATATTTGTTGTGTTTAGCCGCGATGATTTTTGGTAATAATCTCATCAGCAGCATAAAAAGGAGAAATTATCATGAATGATTTAAATAGAGCGAAACTGAACAACGTTGTCAGAGGGGACATGTATTATGCCGATCTGTCTCCGGTAATAGGATCAGAACAAGGCGGTATCAGGCCGGTACTGGTAATACAGAACGACACGGGTAACCGTCATAGTCCCACCGTGATTGTGGCTGCGATTACCAGTAAGAGTACCAAGGCAGTACTGCCGACCCATGTGGCAATTCCCAGTACCCCGAACGGGCTGAAGCAGGATTCAACGGTACTGACAGAACAAATCCGGACAATTGACAGGCGGCGGTTAAAGGAATACATAGGAAGGCTGGAGCCGCAGCAGATGGTCGAGATTGATCTGGCAATGCTGACAAGTCTTGGACTGCCTCTTTCTGCCATGTCGCGAAACCAGGTTGTAATTCATGCCGGACAGAGTTTTGTCTGAAGGAAAATAAATCCAGTTATTGAATTGCGAATGACGGGATGATATAATAAATCAAATTAATTGGGGAGGAATTTATGATCGAACAGGCTAAGATAGCCGTATTGATTGATGCGGAGAATATATCAAGAAAATATATTAAACTGATTATGCATGAGGTCAGCAATTATGGACTGCCTACATATAAGCGAATCTACGGGGATTTTACAACTCCTAGTGTTATGTCCTGGCAGAACCAGCTAAGAGATTATGCGCTGACTCCGATTTTTCAGTTTAATTATACGCAGGGTAAAAATGCTTCTGATTCGGCATTGATTATCGATGCCATGGATATTTTATATTCCGGGAACGTGGATGGATTTTGTATTGTTACGTCCGACAGTGATTTTACCAAACTGGCGATCCGCCTGCGAGAGTCGGGAATGATGGTTATTGGTATGGGAGAACAGAAGACACCTAACTCTCTGGTATCAGCATGTGAGACATTTAAGTATCTTGATTTGCTGTATCAGGCTGAGAGTATCGAAGAGGAAGCGCCGGAATCAGATGAAGCCAGCAAGCCTGTGGCTGGGCAGAAAAGGGGCTCCAAAGATCGCGATGCAGTGACCGAGGAGCAGGATACAGTTGGCAACAGTATCCCCAGCAGGGAGCAGATGGGGAATGAGATCATCTCCATTATTGGCGCAAATTCTTCTAATAATGAGTGGGTTTTCCTGGCTACGATCGGGAACGTTCTCCAGAAGCGGGTACCAGGATTTGATCCCCGTAACTATAAATGCCGGAAGCTGAGGGATTTTGTGGAAAGCTTTGATTGTTTCGAAGTCAAGGATGTGCCGGACCAGCATGATGAATTTATAAAAATTGTTTATGTAAAAATGAAAGAATAAAAGTTGCAATAGCTCTTTTCAAAAACCGAATACATGTGATATGATAGTGTTAAATATTAGACAAATAGAGCAGCTTATTTCATGATTTTTGAAAAAAGGAGAGCATGAATGATAAAAGAGGCGGCAGAGTTTGCGAAAAAAGCGCATGAGGGAATCTTTCGTAAGGGAAGCCACATTCCATACATCTGCCATCCGATGGAGGTTGCGGTAATCGTGGCACAGATGACCGGTGACAGAGATGTGATCGCAGCAGCATATCTGCATGATGTAATTGAAGACACAGATGTGACCGGAGAAGAACTGCGGGAACGGTTTGGTGAACGTATTTACAGTCTGGTCGCTGCGGAGACGGAAGATAAGACAAAGAGCTGGCAGGAGCGTAAGCAGTGTACGATCAGGCATTTACTTCATGCATCCAGAGAGGTCAAGCTTCTGGCTCTGGCTGATAAGCTGAGCAATATGAGATCCACTGCCATGGATTATCTGGTGGTCGGGGACGAAGTATGGAAGAAGTTTAATGAGAAACACAAAGAACGCCATCAGTGGTATATGAAGGGCGTTCTTGATGCAGTTCATGATCTGTCGGATTATCCGGCTTATCAGGAACTGGAGTGTTTATATAAAATTATTTTTGGGACTTGATTATTCAAGTCTCTTCTTGTATAATGTGGAATACATCCTGAATCTCTTATCAGGATATCTATGCATGGTTGATTCTCAACCAATTAATTCATCCCAATTATTAAAAACTGAATAAGAAAGGAGTTGTGTTTTTGAAACAACAAAGGAAAAACAACAGATGGCTGGCGGCTGGTTTGGTGATGCTGGCATCCGTGACGTTTGGGTGTCCCGGAGTCGGTCATGCCGGAACAATACCGGCGGCGCTGCCGGCAGAGGCGGGCGGTGGTGCAGCGGCAGCGGTGACCGGCTGGCATTGGATTGACGGGTACTGTTATTATTTTTATGAAGATGGCCATATGGCCTGCGGCGAAACAACACCCGACGGATATCTGGTTTCTGAAAGCGGTGCCTGGATGGAGCAGGGGAAGGCAGTATTTATTGCCGGAAAAGGGATTCTTACAAAGCCGCCTGCGGTATCTGAGGCGGTTCATCACGGCAGCGGAAGCAGTAAAGGAAGCAGTGGTGGAGGGGGTGGAGGCACTTCGGGAGGCGGAAGCACTTCAGGAGGCGGAAGCACGAATGGGTCGGCTGTCGCGCCGGAAATGACTGAAGAGTCAGAGCCGGAGACATCCGGGGAAATATCCGTTCCGGAACCAGAGGACGGGAGTAAAGTTGGGCAGCCGCCGTCAGAAGAAGATGTCAAGTTTTATGAAGAAGCGGAGCAGGATTGGCTCAGGAACTGGCAGGAACTGGCTCTGGATGCAGATTACCGGATTACCGGCATCAATAATACGCTGGATACCGACCATATGGTTACCAGCAAGGCGGAGAATGACCGCAGGATCAAGAACATCGTTTCACAGATCCATGATACTGAGTATTACGAATTTTATATTATTGGAGTTGATTATCAGCCGGATACGCTGATTCTGGGTCAGTTGTTCGGGGATCAGCTGATCTATTCCAATACATGTATGGATGTACTTTCTATAGACGGTGTTGTCTACACTATCTCCCGTATCGGGATACAAAAAATCCAAATCGACAATGAAACGATAACGGAACCGGAAGAGGATCAGCCTGCTCCAGGTGATTATTATGCATATGGAGATACACTGGTCCGCAAGATCGGTAGTCGCAATTATATCTTCCGGTGCGTGGATGAAGACTATCAGGATGAATCAGGCAACTATCGAAAAGCCGCCCTGTTTCTTTGTGATACAGTTATTCGCAGTGACGTGGACAGCAGCAGTGATGAACGGAATCTATTAAATTTTGGCAACGACAATAATTACAAGAATTCTTCCGTGCGGCGTTGGCTGCGGCAGAATAATCTGGCCGGGCAGTTTCCTGATGAGCCGGTCTGTATCGGAGTGAATCGCGCATACGGAGGGAGTACGGAAGATGACAGCCTGGTATCTTATTCTATTCCGTATCAAAAGATGAATGATGGCTTGTTTGTGTTATCGGTGGAGGAAGCACTGGAATACGAAGATGAGTTGTGGCGCTTTGAGGGCAGCGAAGATGACAACCCGGAGAGCCAGTACAGTTCTTTTTCAAAAGGCTACTACCTGCGTTCGCCCATGTTTGATATGGATGAACACGGTGATTTTTGCTACGGCAGCGGGATTTATATCGTAGATCTGGCAGAGTGCAGTATTCGCCCGGCGGAGGTGTCTTATACCAGTATTGGCATCAGACCGGCTTTTGCATTACCAAATGGATAAGGGAGAAAGGGGTATTGAATGAAGAAAATAACGGGAATGTTAAGAAGAAATCTTGCCTGGCTGATGAGTGTCATGCTGGTGCTGGGCGGCAGTGCCCGGCAAATGGAAGCTGTGGCTGCTGAAAACTCTGATATAGCAGCAGACTCCGGCGCATCTGCAGGCCGGGCGACAGCGACGAATGCTGATGCGGTTTCGGGGGTGGAGATGATTGAAGATGATCTGGCAACGAATGCTAACGCCGTGTTGCGGTCATTAATGGCAGCAGGTGATATCTGGACCGACTGGACCGGCATGGACTTTAGTTTTTTAGACGGAAATCATGGTCGTGGAACGGAGTGTCAGCCTTTTCAAATCAGCACAAGGACGCAATTGATGGCGCTGTCATGGCTGGCCTCCAGGGGGATGAATATCCATGAAGGGGAACTGGAATCAGATGCCTGGGCGGGAGATTATGAGGGGGCATACTTTGAATTGATGTCTGATATTAATCTGCAGGGGATGAATTGGATTCCGATTGGTTTTTATCAAAATATGGCGGAGTTGGATGGACCTGTACCCCATCCTTTCCGCGGACATTTTGATGGGAATGGATATACCATTTCTAATTTCATCATTTCAAACAATGCCTGGCACAATGCCGGATTGTTTGGTGCAATAGAAGACAGCAGCATTGTTAATCTGAATATTTCCATCAGCAATACCCTGACAGCTGGTAATCAGGCAGGGATTCTGGCCGGTTATGCGGCGGGAGAGATCAGCATCCGAAATTGTTCGGTAAAAGGAAATGTCAGGGCCCGGGGGATAGCCGGAGGACTGGTTGGTTATTTAAAAGGAGCGCCAACACAAGGGGCAGTCGTTGAGGATTGCAGCGTTAATGTCACGATTGATTCTCCGGCTTCTGACAGTGGCAGACAGATCTGTGTGGGCGGGATTGCAGGACAGGCAGATGATGCCGTAATTGTTGACTGTGAGGTGGAGACAGCGAATAACAGCGGAGCACGGATACAGGGAAAAGGTTATGTCGGCGGTATTACCGGCTGGCAGAATAATACTGATATCTATAATGTTTTTGTATCATCCGGAACAATTGGCGGAAATGGTGCAACCGCCATCGGAGGGATTACCGGATATTATACTGCGGGTGATATCAAGGTGGCCCGGATGCAGGCATCCATTGGTTCTTCCGGTCTGGGTAATTCAGCTCATGAAGGCGTATTTATCGGGGATAAAGGATCCGGCTGCCATTTTACATTTGGTACTGCGGCGGAGGATGATATGACATATCTCTTTACTAATACGGAGGCGAAGGTAAATGCCGGGATATGTGGATCCGATGTCGCAGATGATAATACTTATACATATGATGCACATATTGGATTCTGGCACGCGGGAGATCTATATTTTACGTTGAAACAGGGTAATAACACGAAAGTGTTTACCGATAAATATTTTTACGAGGAACTGGAACTGGGGATTTTAACCATTATGGATAACGAAATCAATGGCGCTGAGGTTGATTACGCCTTAAACCATGTGGCTCCTGATTCAACCGGAAGACCCGCACGGGGATATCTGATCAGTATACCGCAGATTGATACTGTGGCGAACGGAACTCATTTTTATGATGTGGCAGCGTTGACGGTAACCGGCAGCGGTGCTTACTACAAACCACTGGATAAGCAAAATAGAGGGGCTGTTGCGGCAGGAACTGCAGTGATTATCGCAACGGCGCCGAAAAATACTGTTACAGAAAAATATCAGATGGAGGGAAGCCCTTATTACTGGAAGAATGGGATTTGGACCGATGCTTCGTATGTGGCCGGAGGGCAGTATCGATTCCTTATGCCGGCCAATGATACGGAAGTCACGGCAACTTATAAAAGGGTAGCGGCAGACATCCGGGTGGAACCGGTCACCGCTGCATTCCGTGTGGTACAAACCCGGACCGGAAACCGCAAGTCCCCGACCTTGACCACGGTAGTAACCGGAAGCAATGGAACTGAGATTGCCCGCTATGTAAATGGTACTCTTGACAGTGCCGAGGTACAGCCGGTTTATATCCAAAAGACCGTTGATACCAATAATGACGTGGCAGACAGCCGGGTTCAGTGGTCGGTAGACAGCCCCGGTCTGATTCGTCTTCTCGATAATGATGATTTGGATGCTCTGGGGTATACCGATAAAAGTGCCAGCATTCAGGTGAAGCTGGACAGTGCATTCTTTTCGGATATTATCCGTGAAGCGGAAGCCAAACAGGCAGAATCCAATTACCGCTATGCGATTCCATCAACCATCTATGGAGCCGGGCATGAAAAGGGCGGTGTGGCAATCCTGACAGCGGCAACGAGAAATTCTGAATCATTTGAGGGAAAACCTTGTACTGCGCAATGCCGGATAGAAGTCACATTTCAGATTCTGGATCAGACTTATGTTGATATCGAGGGGGTCGGCCTTAATCATAGTGAAATGGAATTTATTGTCACACGAACGCTGAAAGGAAGTGCTAAAGCCCCGACAGAAACTATCAGTGTTACTGCGCCGAAGATACTCGAGGCATCATTTCAGCCATCTTTTTTCTCTAAAAAAGAAGTGAGCTGGCAGGTTGAAGATAGTTCGGTCATTTCCCTTGTTCTGGATGAGGATTCCAGTCAATATGCTACCGTTTCAGCTGTTTCAAACGCTGGCTGGATCCGGGATATTATAACCAGTGATCAGGAGAAAAAAGCGGCAAATGCTTCTGTAAAGGTAGATGGTAATGGAGAACGGCAAACCAGAATTATCGTCAAAGCAGATGACCGGAATGGAAATAGCAGGCAGGCTTTTTGCACGGTTAAGGTTCGTTTTGAAACGATTGACAGTACCGGGACTTCAGGCAGTAGCGGCGGTGGAGGGGGCGGCGGTTCGTCCTCCTCCGGATCACGGGCAGTGGGAGGTGCAGGAGCATCAGGATTGTCAGAGGCCCCGGCAGGAGCGGTGACCGGAACCTGGAGTCAGACTGCAGATGGGAACTGGACATTTGCTTCACAAAGTCATAATTATGCCAAAGAATGGGCCTATATCTACAACCCTTATGCTGCCTCTGGCCAGCCGTCAGCCGATTGGTTCTGCTTTGGGCCAGACGGTTTGATGTTGACCGGCTGGTATACGGATATTGATGGACATATTTACTACCTTAATCCACGGAGTGACAATACCCAGGGATCTATGCTGACCGGGTGGCAGTGGGTTGATGAACGATTCTATTATTTTAACACATCAACGAATGAAACCTACCCTAAAGGCGCTCTGCTCAAAAACACAATCACGCGAACCAACGCTGGAGGGCGAGATTATCGCGCGCGGAGAGATTGAGGTGTCCGTGAATACGATTGATTTAGACCAGGGAGTACGGGGCGAGCGCATCTTGACGCTGACCGATGGAGAACGCGGCAGCTACAGTTTGTAGCTGTATGATGTACCTTGATAATTTGATAAGACTAATTGATATCGATTATACTTTTGATAATTGTTATGATTTCTGCCAGTAATATAGGTAGAATATAATCGGTAGTCAATCTGCAGGGTGGTTTCCCCCGAAAGGGGGTGACACTTCAGGTGAGTACATATGAAGAGTTTATGATAATAATAAATATAGCAATGTTGATTATTGCAATTCTGGGTTTATATGAGAGATAAAGGTACAAAAAAATAACCACCCTGCCGACCAAGCTAGTGGTTATTTAATATTAAACTAAATCTTGGAAGCCACTCTGTGGAGTTGACTACCTTTTGTACCTTTATGATAGCATTTTTATTAAAGTAAGTCAATTCATAATATTATGTTGCAATGAGAAAAGTTAAGTATTAATTGAGAATGGAGGATGGGCTATCCTGGCAAAAGAGGTGACCTCTTTTAGTTATATGAGCTAAAAGAGAGAAAGGGGTGTTAAGAATTATGAGTAAGTATAGCACTACAATCAAATTAAGTATTTCAGTATTCTTGATCACTTGTATTATCGTAATATTAATTTTTCCACATTTTATGAATTGGGAAGTAAAGGCGGCCGATCAACAATTTACTCCGGGCGATACCGTTGTAAGTGGGTTAAGTGACAATTGGCATCATTACTGCATTGATGGGTATGAGGTTTTAGGGGAAGCGGGTGGTATCCTAGGTGATGGAGAGCTATATCAGTATGTTCTTCCATCCACTCAGCTTTCCAAGCAGGAACGAAATATTCTGTTCTGGTCTACCTTGAGTATGTTGGCTGGTAAAGGAACCAGCCAGGAACTACATACGATTTATAATAACATAAATACGCAAGCTCCTGCGTCGGGACTAATGACATTGACACCGGCAGTTACAGAAGCTGATTTAAAAAAAATTATTCATAAACCAAGTGTACTAAATAAATATCCATGGATAAATACCGCCATAGCAAACGCAGAAACCTACATGAAATTAGGCGGCATTTTAAACACCTCTGCGAATACAACAAGTATGGAAGGAAAAACAATCCCGGCAATACTGCAGGGGCGCAATACATTAGATAATGCACTGCCGGTAGATGGAACCTATACGATTCAATTTGATGCTGGTGGGGCTGATAAGGATTTTATTCATACAGTTCCGCTGGAATTTTCTTCGAGTGGCATTGAGGGATCATGGGAAGCGAGCCCGATTGCGGGATGGAATTATACAAAGACAGATACTGCGATCATATTTCATAATCAGAGCGTGCAGCCGTCAGGTGTTTTTATCAGGTTCAATACCCAGAATACAGCATATGCAGTGGCCGGGGGATCATTTTCTTCTGTTGAAGAAGCATATGAAAACGGGCTTCAGCTGTGGGTCTGCATTGCCTGCAATAATGCTCATATTACCCGTAATAAAACAATGCCGTTGGAAGCACATCAACGGATGGTATATATGGAGATGGCATCAACATATTCGCCCTGCTATGCCGTTCTGGGATCTGGTCCGGTGACGGGTCAGGATGGCGGCGGTCTGCAATTTAAAATTTACCGCCATGAAGAAGAGATGATATCTACCTATAATGTTCAGCTTAATAAATATGATTACGAAACCGGAAAGCCGCTGGAACATGCTGTTTTTAAATTATATGAACGATTCGATGATAAAGCAGACGTTAATACCGATAGAGACGGATCTGTACATATCTATGAAGGTGGTGATCCCTATAAAAGCTATCATACCGACAATCCGGTTATCTGGAACGATTTCCGGTATGTAGCTTCCGTGTCGACCGATGAAAACGGCTATGCATCCAAAACAATCAATCATGGTTACCATTATGACAAAACATTTTGTGACGGACACCCTGCCCCTGTCTTTGTTACTGTCCCGAATGAAGAATATGACGATGAAGGAGATCTTGAAAATGGTGCAGAAATAGATGCTGCTCAGGCAGAGAATCAAAAACTGGCCAAGTCCTGGCAGGACTGTATGGGAGCTTGTGAGTCCCAGGCTTGGGGGGACTTTGAAGGAGTTCATTTTCATTGGCTGATGCCTTCTGTAGACGAGTCGAAGATCGGTAATATATTATCTTCGGGAGGCAGTCCGGGGGAAACACCGAATGCTGGTACTTCAACTTCCGCGACTGGGGATGAGTCGTATGAAAAGTCGGGGTGCCGAAAGGATTGCGAGGATACTTATGACAAATTTATTTCATTAAAATATAGTTACACCTGGGTGGAATATACGGCCAGAGAAGGATATATCCGTCACAGTATCCATACGGATGATATTCCAATAGAGGTTATCACAACCGATTCTTCTGAAAATGGAGCAAATGCTTCTTTTGCGGGATCATATAGTGAAACGATAAAGATTAATACAAAGTCGTTGTCTTCGTCAGCAGAGCAGGTTTTGACGGCTAAGATAATGACTCAATCGCAGACGTCTTCTGTCCGTGAAGCAAAGGGAGCGGTTGTTTCTTTTACCAGACCAATGCGTAATTATGTTCAAAAGATAGTATCTTTTCGTGTTCCGTTGCCAGAGTCGGAGGAATCATCAGACGATGAGGGGTGGAATGATGTGGTAGAAATCTTGAATGACATGGAGGAGCCGGCAATAGCATCCGGGTCTGATGCGGTGAAAGCAACGTTGTCTAATGCCTCAGTTGCTACAGCCTCTAATGCAGCCGCAGTTGGCCGGATCGTATTTACTGCTACTGCCTCCAATGCATCATTGCATCGGGCAGTCATATCAAGGGGGTTGGACCGTGCCGCAGGCACAAGCCAGCTGTTTACTTCGGCATATCAGACGGCCCTGAACGGAAACAGCAGCGGAACAATCAATGCACCGGGAGATGACAGTTTATACAGCCATTGCAATGATGCAGACGGTGAGGGCGATATCTGGAGAATTTTTGATCACAGAACGGAAGGAGAGATCCATATCAATAAACGAGATATGGAACTTGAATCCGGGGAAACGGCCGGCTATGATTCTTATGGTGATGCGCAGGGCGATGCAACTGTAGAGGGGGCGGTTTACGGTTTGTTTGCAGCATCAGACATCATTCATCCCGATGGCATAACCGGAACGGTGTATCAGGCCAACAATCTGGTGGCAGTCGCTGCAACAGATAAAAACGGGGATGCTTCTTTTCTTTCCTGTACGGAAGCTCCCGGGTATTGCTATGACTATAATGCCGGAAAAATAGCGGCAGCAGGCGGCGGTTGGGCTCAAACAGCCCCTGCCAATCTTTATATTAATAATAGTGCCAAAGATGATTACACAGAAGATGGTAAATATCAAAGAAGCTATACAGATAATAGGTCCGATAATGGAAACTGCTGGATCGGGAGGCCACTTATTATGGGAGATTATTATATAAAAGAATTAAGCCGGTCAGAGGGATATGAGCTGTCCATCGGCAACCGCAAAAATGAGCAGACAAATTATGGACAGGAATATAATGTTTCTATTATGCAAGGGGATGGTTACGCTGTTGTTACCAAAAATCTGTATGCCGAAGGACAGATTTCGGAGCATGCAACAGGGGAATATGGAGACCCCGATTATGACGAGTTATTTTTCTTTGCAGAATCACAGGGAACCGGAGCAAATGGTTTTGATATTGCTCTTTCAGGTATTCCGAAGGGAGCGGTGTTTTATCGCCTGGATTCTGCTGTTGAAATTAAACAGGTAGAAGCCGGAACGGGTGTGTATGATAAAGTATATCTAACAAATAGTGATGGATCGCCTAAGTACGCGACAGCAGAATCGGATTACCAGTATCCCAGATATAATCAGGACGGAACTCTGATGACAGAAGAAATAGCGGTGAATTATCAAGCCAGTCAGTTTTCATCTGCCGAATGGATCTATCTGAGTACAGATAAGACACTGGAAGCGATTGAGGAGGCTGAATCAGCAATGACTGCTGAGCAGATTCTGACAAAATTGGCGACTGATTTTACTGCTTCTGATTTACTGTTCCTGAAAGGAAAGGTAGAAAAAGCACTGCGCCGGAATGGTAAGCAGACGCCCAAAATAACATCTGGAGGAACTATTGATTATTCCAGTATGGAAAAGGGGATTTTTGATGAGGGGGTAAGAGCCGGTGATTTTGATCCTGAAGGAATCTCGGGTTGTCAGCCGGGGCAGGTGGCTGAGCAGACAGTCTATGGTTCGCCGGTTATCATTGTCGAAATATCAGCATTTAAAGAAGATGATACTCCGGTTACCATTGGTGAGGTGATTCTTTCTGTTCTTGATTTCTATAATACGAATAGTTTCTACGATTACGGAGGCGTCCATAGTGTGGCAGAGGACAACGACAAGTTTCTGCTTACCTTGTATGCAAGCCGCAATGGGAATCCGGGCAATTTTATTGCGCTGGGAACGGATGAAACAGAAGACAGTGTGATCCATCACCGGACAGAGTATATTCCGGGAGATCCGGCTCAATGTCCCCGTTATGTGTATGTTACTTATTCCAATAATAGCCAATATGAAGCATTTGGTACTTATGAGGACTTCCATTCTGAATGGCTCGGGAACCGGTATTATGTATCGGCAGAATTGATAACGGATGCTGTGATTTCGGCGGATGGAATGATAACATCCCGGACAGTCACTCAAAATGTCTACTATCAGACCGGAGAGATTCCCTGTGATGCATCTGGAAATAAGATCCGGGCGTTTGAATACCGGGAACAGACCAGTACGGTGGAGGTGGAGGTCGAGAACTATCAATGGGTTCGGGTTGCGCAGGTTCGATTGGATGGAAAATGTGTCGTCCATATTGATAGCAGCTATCGGGATGTTTATGGGAAAGATCATCGGGATGATTTGCCGCAGTCCTATCGCTTCCGTATTGTTGTTCCGGAAAAGAACATTGTCCTGACGCAGGAGGATCTGGATGTCATGTACGGTTCGGGGATTGGCTGGTCTGCCAGTGACCGGATTGGCGGAGCTGTCTATTACTTAAGAGTAGCCGGAGCGGAGGCCAAAGCATATTTAAATTATGCGGATCACAATATTACCGGAGATAACAGCTATATCAAGGCAGTCTCTCTGTTATATCCCGGGGATACTTATAGCTGGCAGGATGGCACAGGAAAACCAGGTCTCAACACCAGAATAAACCCGGTCGGTGTGCAGGAGCGTGTTATTAAGCAGCAAATAAAGGTGTTCAAAGCGATCGATCAGACAACATATGAAAATGCGGATTCCTTTGGAACTGTCCATCGTGATTGGTTTTCAGAAAACTTCAGTATCCCGCAGTCCGACACCATCGATAATTTCCGTTTTAAAATATATCTCAAATCTAATTTGGAACATCTGTACCGGGATCAGGACGGTACCGTTATCTGGCAGGACCGGAACGGTAACCCGATTGATATTCTGGAGGCCAACCACAATTATCCAGCCTTGTCAGGTAAAATCTTTACAAAAGCACCTCATCAGACAACCCCACTTTATAAAGACTCGGACGATGCTGTTATCCACCATAATCAGCTTTATGACTATACGGATGGATTGATTCATGAAACTCAAAATAACGGCAGCAGCCTGATTCTGGAAGTTCTGGATACCTCGGAAGCCGGTTATCCTGGATCAATCTATAATTATGAAAAATTCTTTGATGCAATAGCAGTTGCTAATGCGGATCAGTGGGATAATGGAAACCCGACCTATACATCGGACAAGCCGGTGGGAAATGAAGCAAATACATCGGAATATACCCGTGCCAATGCCGGTGCCTCCGATCGGGTCAGGCAATTTGCAGTTACCTGGTATCTGAAAGATGAACAGAAAAAGCTGACCCATCTGGCAGCTGGATACGGAGAAATGGTTTATCAGCAGGAACGATATGACGAAGCCCTTTACCATGCGATTACTAAGGCTGACAATTACCTGAAGCCATTCTTTGCCTATGATTTTGACGAGATCTATGCTGTATCGTGGGATCGTGAGGGCAATGGCGGAAGTGACCGGGATCCCACAACTTTGACAGTGGATATCAAGGCGGACTCCTGCAGCGGCATATCCCGGTATCTGCCGTATGGTACCTATATTGTGGTAGAACAGCAGCCCGCATATGATCCTCCGGGTGATTTCAAAAACAGGCATTATCAGATTGACAAACCCAGGGAAGTGGCTTTGCCTGCGGTATATCTGGGGGCGGCAGGAACCGGGGCAGGACCGGAGGAAATGAGTTCTTACTATTTTTATAATGCTGAAGATAAAATGGAAGATCTTGAGCGCAAATACCATATCCGGTTTGGGGAGGAAACTCAGGTTATCAAAGCGCATAATCAGGATGGTGATTATCAGATTTATAAATATGGACTTGATATTGATCAGATCAGCAATGGTGTACCGGTGAATCCCGGAGCCGGTGATTATTTTGCGGTAACTCAGGCAGAATCTAAACCCGATAAAAATTATTATAACGATCAGAATGACAGAAACAGCGGCCCGGTTTTGTATTACCTGGCAGAAGGACTAAACGGAAGAACTGGTGTATCCGGCTATTATCGCTTTAGTTCCATATCAGAAGATGACAAAGTCATAAACAGTATCCGGACAATGAAAGGCATCCAGACGGCATGGGACGGCTATTATGCCCCGATGCTGGTTCCGTATACAATCATGGCTCCGTCGGATCCTGGGGCATCAGGATGGGATGAACATAGCGGCTTTGCCTGTACAACATTCCGGAATCAGTTCTACACAGCAAAGCTTAGGATTGAAAAGCTGGATGCAGATACAGGAGAAAATATTCTGCATGATCAGGCAATCTTTGCTCTTTATGCCGCCAGCCGGGATGACGGGGAGGAAGGTCACGGAAACGTTCTATTTCATGAGCAGCCGACGATTCTCACCGGCAGTAAGGAGTTTTTGGAAGCGATGGGGGCAGAGTGGGTGTATCCGGCGGCCAGAGGTATTATCGGGGCATTGGTTGGCAAGGATACGCTCTGGTTTGGAATGGTTCCGGCGGGGACTCCGGTTTGTGTGGAATCAGAGCGGATCGTCTTGACGGATCAATATGGCAATAAAACCGGCAGCTTCCAGGCATTTACAACCTTGCGTGATGGCGCGATGATTTCTGAAAACGAAGGCAAAATGGAATTTGCTGATCAGAATACCGGTTACCTGGAATTACCCCAGTCTTTGGGAGCCGGTGTATATGTGCTGGCAGAAATCAAGCCGCCGGACGGGTACGTACGCAGCAAGCCGATTGCGGTCGAGGTTTACTCGGATCAGGTTACTTATTATCAGAACGGCAGCCGGGATAACCGGGTAGCCGCTGTGATTTATAAAGATGTGTTATCTGACCGGCAGGCAGCTCAGATTTATGTTGCCAATACCCCGGTCCGGGTACAGATATCAAAGAAAAAGGCAGATGACAAAACCGTGACATATCAGGTCTCAGGCAGAGTAGAGGGCAGTATTACGGAGTTGAACGGTAAATACGGACTGGAAAATCTGGAGCTGGCGTATAACGCATCGGGTACTTATCTGGGATATGGTTGGAAAAAAGGGATGCTGGAGTATCTGTATAACCGAAAAAAACTAGGCGAGAATGTTACGCTTTGCTATGAAAAGGGGACATTTGCCGGATATGGGGAAATTACGCGTCCGCTGGAAAGCGGCCAGGATCAGAACCGCTATGTCAGCGGTGCGGTGATGACGCTGTATGATGCGATAGAAGTAACACCCAGTCAGGACATTGAAGATTATGCCTATACCGGAGTAGAAGTGGTGCGGGACAGAAACAGTAATGTGACCGGAATGTATGTAAAGTCTGTCTATGCGGGATTCAGAACGGAGTTTATGCAGGAAGATGGAGTCTGGAGCTACAAAACGATCCGCCGGCCAGATACTGATATTTTGTTTTATGATTTAGGCGGTCTGGATGTGCTGAAAGAATCAGAAAAGGGTGAGATCTGGTCTTATGGCCGGGACGGCAGCCGACAGAGGATTATTTCCGGTGCGACAACATCAATCTATGCAAAGAAGCAGAATCAGTTGGAATATGAGATTGTCAGCAGCGACTTTTCCGCTCTTGGGTATGATCCGCAGGCTAAAGCATTCACAAAGACTGGTCAGGACACCATTATCTATCATCTGGATGAAGATGGGAACCGGGATGCGATGGTACATCCCTATACCGGGATGGCTTATGTAAAAGAAGGCGATGCTGTAATGGTCTGGACAGTCCGCCTCATCAATGACGAGTATGGCAATGTCATATCCAGAGAAAAACAGAAGACTTCAAGAATTGCCTCCATTCATGCTGATACAGACCAGGAATATATTGTGGGGACCTATCAGCGCAGCCTGCAGCAATTCCTTCATCAGGTAAATCCGGTGCTGGATGAGCATGGCCTGCTGGAGTATTTTAGCAGGTTTCCGCAGACTTATATCAAAGGTGAGGCGGTATATGACCGGGATGGCGATTTCATGTTTGACCGGTATGATGACCGGCTTTGGGCTTTTAACCGCAATGCTTATATGGTGAAAGATCGGGAATCCGTATTTGATAAAGGGGTTTTATGGGATCCCGGAGATAATCGTGAAGAACTTCTGTATATGCGGCAGGGCGAACACTACATTATGGAAAATACATGGGTAAGCGGAGAGAAATTCCCGAATGATCCGTTTTTACAGGAGATGGCAGCCGGGCAGCCGGATATGCTCAAGCGTGTCATTCCCGGTACGTATATTCTTGAAGAAATTAAGGCTCCTGAAGGCTATGCCAAAACACTTCCGACCGGATTTACTGTAAAAGAGATTATGGATATACAAGAATCTGAGCTATCTGATGAAATTATTAAAGTTGAAATTGATAAAATTGACAGTCCGCAGGGCTTCAGAATTTCTGGCCGGGATCATGACAAGCTATATTCTGCAACTGGAGTAATCAGCAAAATTGAGGGGAAAGGCGGATATACGTATCAAAGAATCCCTGGCGTCACAATCGCACTTTTCCCGGCCAGGCGGGTGTATACTACTGATCTGGAGGCTTATTCAGGCGGTTGGTATCTGGAAAAACTATCGGATCATCCGGTCAGCTGGACGGTTTATGATGAAAATGGGATTGCATGCCGACAGACAGCCCGATGGACGACAGCCGATGAACCGATATGGCTGGAGGGGATTCCGGCCGGAACTTATCTGTTAGAAGAACTGGAAGTACCGGATGGTTATATTAAGACCAGCATGGAGCTGGTTGTCGAACCTGATTCCAGAGTACAGACGATTATTGTCAGCAATGACCATACAAAACTGGAACTGTATAAGTATCAGACCGTGGAAGGCAAAAGAGAAGCGCTGCCCAACAGCAATTCAGCCGTACTGAGTCTGTATGAATCGGTGCAGCAGCCGGAGAATCTGATCGAGACCTGGACCACCAATGACTGCCGCCAATATACGGAGGTTGTTGATCTGGGCGTGTATGGGAAAACATCTTTTTTGCTGGATGGTGAGGAGGGCTATAGTGGATTTCAGCACGATTTTGAAGCTATGTATGGGCAGTATGGAGTCCGTTTTAATGAATTACACTGGTATTATACAGAATCGATTTCGAATAATCCGGCAAACCTTCCGGAATTAATGGAGGGACGGGCAGTTTTAGAAACATATCAGATCATTGAAACTACCGGCTGTGTGAGGCAGCATTGGAAAACAGATGAAGGAAAGGAGATTATCATAACCATTTCACCTAACCGGAGTCTCGTATCGGATTCGGCATACTCTTTTGAATACCAGTATCATGTGAACCGGCTGGACAATGGCGTGATCAGCTATGACCTTGCCGGCGGGGTACATCGTATCGACTATCTGCGGTATGATCCTTCACAGCCGCAGGGGAAGATCTATATCCTGGCTGAGACCAAGGCTCCGGAGGGGTATCTGCTGGCCGAACCGAAGATAATACGACTGGAGGAAACTGCGGATATACAGATTTACGGACTGGAAAATAAACCAGATCAGCCGACGGTGCAGGAAGAGCCGGAGGAACCTACGACAGATCTGCCGGAGGAAACGACACAACCCCCTGCAAAAGAGAATCCAGAAGAATCAACACAAGAGCCGGAAAAGACAGAACCCCAGACCAGTCAGCCAATACCTGAGACAGAGCCAGAGAGTTCTACGGCCGATGTTCCCGGTAAACCGTCGCGGCCACAGGAAGCGACAGAACCAGTTCAAACCGTGCCGCAGTCTAAAACTAAGGAAACTAACGAATCAGGTTATATTACTGCCCGCTATGACGGCGGCGATTATCAGGCCCAAGGACTCGAACAATGGGTGCGCTGGCTGCTGGCAAAAGCCGGTGATGGCAGCTGTACCTGGATATTAATAACCCTGATTGTACTGTCAGGCGGTTCCCTGGTGATCTGGAGAAGGAGGAAGCGGGATGGGCAGGCAGAAGAAAAGGATTGATAGCGGCCGGATGGTTTTATGGACGATTCTAATTTTGATTCAGATGACAGTGATTCGCTGTCTGGATGTGAAAGCGGAAATGGAAGATTATGCAGCAGAACTGATCACAATCTATTCTGGCCTTTATGCCGAAGCCGGACAGGAACCCACCCCCGATATCCAATATGTTGATGAAGCAGGAAGGGAATATGAGCTGGACAGCTGGGAGCTGATCCCGGTTGTTGCAGCAGGGCAAAACAGGGAGATTGATAAGATAATCCGGTATCCGGGCGTTGAAGGTGCGGCCCGGATACCGCAAACCATCGAGGTTCAGATCGGGGAAGGAAGCAGAACGGAAACGGTAGTCTGTGCGATAGAAAGCCAGGAAGTTGTGCAGGAATATTGGGAAGACGGTTTCTCATTCCCGATCACCTTTCATATGTATCATTCCGGATCTTACCGGCTGCAGGATCAAATGGTTCCCTATAATGATGAGAAACCAGAACTTGATGGATGTGAAATACTGCTGCTGCAGCTGATCGGGTTATCTGAAACAGAGTACCGGATAACGGATATACAGTGGTCCGGAGAGGTGTATCAGAATGAAGCAGGGGAAATCTGTCGAGATGCTGCTGCAGCCGGAGAAAAAATAGTCCGGGATATTCAGGCGGTTTATCGCGGCCAGACCATGATGGCGGATTTTCATGGCTGGCAGGTGAAGGCCGTTTATCGGGCGGTTCAGGATATTGGCAGCCAGCCTTCGGCAGCTGCATCTGCGCAGGTCAGTATCCAGAATACGGCAGAGGTATATGATGAAGCAATAACTCCGATTACTTTATGGCAGAAAATCATGAATACACTGCTGATAACCATTACGATTGGTGCGCTTTTATTCTTTGTCGGCCTGCTGCTTCTCTTTCTGCTGCATCTGGTAAAAACAATTCGGACATGCTATAATAAGTTACGTTAAAATATTTAATTCGGGATAGGAGACTGAATATGGATTGGACTACATTGTTGTGTCAGGAGCGAATCCGGCCGGTTCCGAAGAACAGATCAGGAAGTGACCTGCGGACAGAATATGAAAAAGACTACCACCGGATTATCGGCAGTGCCTCTTTTCGCAGGCTGCAGGATAAGACCCAGGTGTTTCCGCTGGATCGGAGTGATTTCGTCCGTACCCGGCTGACTCATTCTCTGGAAGTATCATCTTTTTGTAAGTCGCTGGGGCAGAATATATCAGAGAAAATCATCCGGCTCGGCCTGGATCCAGATTTTGATGCTGAGAAGAAAGCGGCCGTCTGTGATATCCTGCAATGCGCCGGGCTGATCCATGACATTGGCAACCCGCCATTCGGTCATTTTGGGGAAACGGCTATTCAGGACTGGTTTAAAAAGCATCTGTGCTGCCTGACGTTTCGGGGGCAATTATTATGTGATATTCTGACCGGACAGATGCAGGCGGATTTATGCCACTTTGAAGGCAATACACAGGCGCTCCGGGTTGTCACCCGGCTGCACTATCTGGTCGATGAGCATGGCATGAACCTGACTAAAGGCTTGCTTGGAACCATTATAAAATATCCGGTTTCATCACTTGGGATCAATAAGGAAAGCGGTAATATCAAGGATAAGAAAATGGGGTATTTCTATGCCGACAGAGAGGCCTTTGATGATATCCAGCGCTCTACCGGTACATATGGATGCCGGCATCCGCTTACCTATCTGCTCGAAGCCGCGGATGATATCGCCTACCGGACGGCAGATATTGAGGATGCCATTAAAAAAGGGCTGCTGACTTATACCACACTGGTGAAAGAACTTCGGGTCCGCTTAAACGGTGCTGACGAATCGTGTACCCAGATGATTGGCTGGCTGGAAAAGAGATACCAGAAAGCCCTTGATATCGGTGATGAAAAGCCGGAGAATTATGCGATCCAGAACTGGGTGGTATCGGTACAGGGCCAGATGATTTCCTGTGCGACTTCAGGGTTTGTTGATCACTACCAAGAGATCATGGCCGGCAGTTATCAACAGGACTTATTCTACCAAAGCTTTGGGGCGCCGATGATGAAGGCGCTGGGCGATATTGCCTTCCAGTATGCATTCTGCTCAAAACCCATATTTAAGCTTGAAATTGGTGCAGATGTAATCTTCAATTTTCTGCTGCAGCGTTTTGTCGACGCGGTGATTCATTATGATACAGAGATAAAGCTGACTGCGGTTCAGCAGAAGATGATGTCTCTGATCTCAGATAATTACCTGCGTATTTATAAGCTTACTTCCCGCGATAAGACCGAAGAAGAGAAGTTGTATCTGCGTCTGCTGCTGGTGACTGATTATATCAGTGGAATGACAGATAGTTACGCCAAGCGGCTATATCAGGAACTGAACGGAATTTCATAAGCGAAGGGGGGGCATACATGGCGAGGTCGGAAGGGCAGAAGCAGAAGCTTTTGTATCTGATGCAGTTGTTATGGGAGCGCACAGATGAAAATAATATTATCACAATGCAGGAAATTCTCTGTGAACTGGAAAAGCATGAGATTAAGGCAGAAAGAAAAAGTATTTATCATGATATTGATACGCTGCGCCAGTTTGGTATGGATATTGAGATCAAACGTGACCATCCGGCAGGATATTATCTTGCCAGCCGCGATTTTGAAATATCTGAGCTCAAAATCCTTGTGGATGCAGTGCAGGCTTCCAAATTTATCACTGCCCAGAAGAGCCGGGAACTGATCAAAAAGCTGGAGCGGCTTGCCAGTGTCCACGATGCCAAGAAGCTGCAGCGCCAGGTATATGTGAATAATCGTGTAAAAACCATGAATAAAAGCATTTATTATAATGTGGACAAAATTCATGAGGCGATCTTAAGCAATACCCAGATAACCTTCCAATACTTTGCCTGGACTGTGAAAAAAGAAGCCCGAATGAAACGGAACGGGGCATTGTATTGTGTCAGCCCCTGGCGACTGATCTGGGAAGATGAGAATTATTATCTGATTGCCTATGACAGTGCGGCCGGGAAAGCAAAATTCTACCGGACCGATAAGATGGTCAATATCGAATTGACCAGTGAAATGCGTGAAGGAAAATTGGTTTGTGCCGATTTTGATGCTGCTGATTTTACCCGCAAGACATTTTCGATGTTTAACGGCGAAGAGAAGACCCTGACTCTGAAGATGGATAACCGCCTGGCCGGGGTTATGATTGACCGCTTTGGCCCGGATCTGCCCATCCGGGCGCTGGATAAGGATAGCTTCCAGGCCAGGATTACCGTTAAGGTCAGTGAGCAATTCTACGGCTGGCTGGCCGGGCTGGGTAAAGGTGTCAGGATTGTTTCATCTAGGGAAGAAGCAGAAAATTATAAAAAATTTTTAAAACGTTTATTAAAGGAATATAAGTAGGGGCCCGATCGAATTGTTAAAAAGTTAACTAAAAAAGGTTGCTCAAAAGGTGAAAAGTGTGCAAAGCGACCAAATATGGCATTAAAAAATGAGTAAAATTTGGATAAAAGGTAGAAATAATTATTAAATACTTGCAATTGCTTGTGCAATGTGCTATACTCGGCACAGATGAATAGTTATGCGGAGACGATGAGAGCATGGGTTGAACAACAGAAATGTTGGTTTGGTTCTATGCTCTTTTTTATTTCATAAGAAATTGCATCCGCACTATGCGCTAAGGTAGATGGCTGCTAAAGCAACCGCGCTTCGGCGCGAGAATGTGCCTCAGCACATTCCTTCATGTCGATTCTGGAAAGGAAACTACACTTCATGGATCAGAAATTATTTGATTTGCTGGAAGCGAATCCGGTCATTGCAGCAGTGAAGGATCTGGATGGATTAAATGCCTGCTGCGGGCGGGAAGAGATTAAAGTTGTATTTATATTATTTGGGGATATCTGCAATATCGATTTCATCGTTAAACAGATAAAAAATTCGGATAAAGTGGCCATGGTTCACATAGATTTAATTACAGGACTGGCCGGAAAAGAAATTGCCGTCGATTATATCAAGCAGCATACGAAAGCGGATGGCATTATTTCTACAAAACCGATGATGATCAAACGGGCCAGAGAGTTGTCTCTGTATACTACGCTTCGTGTCTTTGTCCTGGATTCCATGGCACTGGAGAATCTGGAGAAGCAGATGGGTGTGACCCGGGCTGATACGATCGAGATACTGCCGGGTCTGATGCCGAAGGTGATCAGGCAGGTGTGTCATCTGGTCAAGGTACCGGTTATTGCCGGCGGATTGATTTCTGATAAAGAAGATGTGGTGGCGGCATTATCGGCAGGTGCCATATCGGTCTCAACGACTAACCAAAAGGTCTGGCAGATGTAAAGAGGATCTTAGCTGTTCTGTATTCAGACCAGTTAAAATAAGAGGAATATCAATTTATTTACACACAAAAAGGAGGGTTTACATGGCAAAGTATGTAATGGCACTGGATGCAGGGACGACAAGTAACCGCTGTATCCTCTTTAACGAAAAAGGGGATATGTGCAGTGTGGCGCAGAAGGAGTTCACTCAATATTTTCCAAAACCAGGCTGGGTAGAGCATGATGCAAATGAAATCTGGTCGACACAGCTGGGAGTAGCAGTTGAGGCAATGTCCAAGATCGGTGCAGCAGCTGAAGATATCGCGGCAATCGGTATAACCAACCAGCGTGAAACCACTATTGTATGGGATAGGAATACCGGAGAACCTGTATATCATGCAATTGTGTGGCAGTGCCGGAGAACATCTGAGTATTGTGATTCCTTAAAAGAAAAGGGGCTGGTAGATACGTTCCGGTCTAAAACAGGTCTGGTTATTGATGCATATTTCAGCGGCACAAAGCTGAAATGGATCCTCGATAATGTAGAAGGTGTAAGAGAACGTGCAGAAAAAGGTGAATTATTATTTGGTACCGTAGAAACCTGGCTGATCTGGAAGCTGACTAAGGGTGTACATGTGACGGATTATTCCAATGCCTCCCGTACCATGTTGTTTAATATCAACACTCTGGAGTGGGATGATGAGATACTGGCAGAATTGAATATACCGAAGTCCATGCTTCCTGAAGCAAAACCATCCAGCTGTGTATATGGGAATTCTGACCCGCAATTCCTGGGCGGATCGATACCGATCGGCGGAGCAGCAGGCGACCAGCAGGCGGCACTGTTTGGCCAGACCTGTTACAATGCAGGCGAAGCAAAGAATACATATGGAACCGGTTGCTTTATGCTGATGAATACAGGCGAGACACCGGTATTTTCCAAGAATGGTCTGGTTACCACAATTGCCTGGGGCCTGGATGGAAAAGTAAATTACGCACTGGAAGGTTCTATCTTCGTGGCGGGAGCGGCTATTCAGTGGCTGCGCGATGAAGTCAAACTGATCGATTCTTCGCCGGATTCAGAATATATGGCGCAGAAGGTCAAGGATACCAACGGATGTTATGTGGTTCCGGCGTTTACCGGACTGGGTGCACCTCATTGGGATCAGTATGCCAGAGGTACGATCGTAGGGTTGACCCGCGGTGTCAACAAATACCACATTATCCGGGCAACTCTGGATTCCCTGTGTTACCAGGTGAATGATGTTCTGCAGGCGATGAGGGCAGATTCAGGGATTGAATTGGCGGCTCTTAAGGTTGATGGCGGGGCAAGTGCCAACAACTATCTGATGCAGACTCAGGCAGATATTATCAATGCTCCGGTACACCGTCCTCAGTGTGTAGAGACAACAGCTATGGGCGCGGCTTATCTGGCGGGTCTGGCAGTGGGATACTGGGCCAGCAAGGAAGATGTAGTCAAGAACTGGGCGATTGATAAGCAGTTCTATCCGGAAATTGAAGATGACAAGAGAACGGCAATGGTAGACGGATGGAACAAAGCAGTGAAATATTCCTACGGCTGGGCCAAGGAAGACTGATATAATTGAGTATGAAACTGTTCACACAACTTAAGAAGGGGGCAACTATATGGCTTATATAGCTGAGTTTTTGGGAACAATGATGCTGATTCTGTTAGGTGATGGTGTAGTAGCAAACGTTACATTAAATAAATCAGGTATGAAAGGTGCCGGCTCCATTCAGATTACCCTGGCCTGGGGTCTTGCGGTAATGATTCCCGCCTTTATCTTTGGCGCAGCATCCGGAGCTCATTTTAATCCGGCTCTGACGGTAGCGTTGGCAGTACTTGGAGATGGTTCAATGCAGTGGGGAATGGTTCCTGGTTACATTATTGCTCAGTTTGCAGGTGCGTTTTTAGGTGCATGTCTGGTTTACCTGATGTTTAAAGATCAATTTGATGCAACGGATTCTGCCGGGACAAAGTTTGGCGTATTTTCTACAGGTCCATCTGTTCCAAATACAGGACTGAATATTCTGAGTGAAGCAGTTGGTACGTTCGTATTAGTTTTTGCTATTTTAGGAATGCGGCAGGCAGGTGATGTACCGGCAGGCGTTGGTAATATTCTGGTATTTGGAATCATCGTATCGATTGGTATGTCTTTCGGTGGTCTGACTGGATATGCTATTAACCCCGCCCGTGATCTGGGACCTCGTCTGGCACATGCAGTTTTGCCGATTAAGGGAAAAGGCGATTCTAACTGGGGATATGCCCCTGTTGTTATTATCGGCCCGGTCATTGGTGCACTTGTAGCGGCGTTGCTGTATGGTGCAATTCCGTGGGCATAAGAATGTTATAATTAGATAGTGATTGCGTGAGAGAAGAGCGGAGCAAATAGACATAGAGGATATGTCTTATTTGCTTCGCTCTTTATGCAGGGAACTGTCAGAAGGAAGAAAGGAACGAAAAATCATGTTCGACATCATAATTATCGGTGCCGGTGTATCCGGCTGTGCATCAGCAAGGGAGTTATCCCGATTCAAAGCAAATATTTGTGTACTGGAGAAGGAAGAAGACGTATGCTGCGGAACTTCAAAAGCGAACAGCGCAATTGTTCATGCCGGTTTCGATGCGCCTCCAGGTTCATTAATGGCAAAACTGAATGTGGAGGGCAACCGGATTATGCCAAAGCTGGCGCGCGAACTGGATTTTCCATTTCATCCCTGCGGCTCATTTGTAGTATGTTTAAGTGAAGAAGACTTGCCGAATTTACAGGCATTGTATGAGCGGGGAATACAAAACGGAGTGGAGGGTCTGGAAATCATTACAGACCGGCAGCGCATTTTTGAAATGGAACCCAACCTGAGCGAGCGGACAGTGGCGGTGCTGTATGCACCAACAGCCGGAGTTGTCTGCCCGTTTCATCTGAATATTGCTTTTGCTGAAAATGCATTTACCAATGGAGTGGAATTCAAATTTAATACAGAAGTAAAGCAGATCCACAAGATTGAAGGTGGATGGGAACTGGTGACCAGTCAGGGCATTTTTCAGAGCAGATATGTAGTCAATGCGGCCGGAGTACATGCTGATCAATTTCATAATATGGTCAGTACAGAGAAAATCCATATTACTCCCAGACGAGGTGATTATTGTCTGCTTGATAAAAGTGCCGGAGGCCATGTGAACAGGACGATCTTTGCACTGCCGGGCAAATACGGCAAAGGTGTGCTGGTATCTCCGACTGTACATGGCAATCTGATTGTCGGCCCGACAGCGATTGATATCGAGGAGAAAGAGGCGACGGCGACGACCTGGGAAGGACTGGATGAACTGATCGCCAAAGCCGATATGAACGTCAGGAACATTCCGATGAGGCAGGTGATCACCTCATTTGCCGGGTTGCGTGCCCATGAAGATAACCATGAATTTATCATTGAAGAACTTGTCGATGCGCCTGGTTTCATTGACTGTGCCGGGATTGAATCCCCAGGGCTTACCAGTTGTCCGGCGATTGGAACGATGGTAGCTGATATCCTTCGTGAGAAGATGAACCTTGTCCCGGATCCTGATTTTAACGGAACCAGAAAAGGGCCGGTTAACCCGAATGAATTAAGTTATGAGGAGCGGATCCGGCTGATTCAGGAGAATCCGTCTTACGGAAATATTATCTGCCGTTGTGAGATGATTACAGAAGGTGAGATCGAAGACGCGATCCGCAGGCCTCTTGGTGCCCGTTCCCTTGATGGGGTGAAACGCCGGACCAGAGCCGGTATGGGCCGCTGTCAATCGGGCTTTTGCAGCCCCAGAACGATGGAGATCCTGCACCGCGAATGTCAGATTCCGATGGAAGAGATCACCAAGAGTGGTGGTGAGTCCCGGATTATTGTCGGAACGAATAAAGACACTATTTAGAAAGGAGCGCTTAAGATGAAAGCGTATGATATTGTAATTATCGGCGGCGGTCCTGCCGGCCTTGCTGCCGCAGTTGCTGCCAGAGATCACGGAGTCCAAAGTATCCTGATTCTGGAGCGGGATAAAGAGTTGGGAGGAATTCTCAATCAATGTATCCACAATGGATTTGGCCTTCATACATTTAAAGAAGAGCTGACCGGACCGGAATATGCAGCAAGGTTTACTGAACAGGTATTGGAACGGAAGATAGAATACAAACTGAATACCATGGTTATGGATATCAGCCATGATAAGGTGGTTACGGTCATGAACCGGGAAGACGGTCTGTTCGAAATTCAGGCAAAAGCCATAATTCTGGCGATGGGCTGCCGGGAGCGTTCCAGAGGAGCGCTGAATATTCCAGGATACCGGCCGGCCGGTATCTTCTCGGCGGGAACAGCACAGCGGCTGGTCAATATGGAAGGATATATGCCGGGACGGGAAGTTGTGATTCTGGGATCTGGTGATATCGGATTGATTATGGCCCGGCGGATGACTCTGGAAGGCGCGAAGGTCAGGGTGGTTGCTGAATTGATGCCATATTCAGGCGGATTGAAGCGAAATATCGTTCAGTGTCTGGATGATTTTGGGATTCCGCTGAAGCTAAGCCATACTGTCATTGACATGAAAGGCAAAGAACGGTTGGAAGGAATTACCCTGGCCCGGGTAGATGAACGGGGAAAACCAATTCCGGGAACGGAGGAGGATTACAGTTGTGATACCCTGCTTCTGTCTGTGGGTCTGATTCCGGAGAATGAGTTGTCGAATGGGATGGGGGTACAGATGAATCGTATTACCTCCGGACCGATCGTTAATGAAAGCCTGGAGACCAGTGTGCCGGGTGTATTTGCCTGTGGCAATGTCCTTCATGTACATGACCTGGTGGACTTTGTATCGGAAGAAGCGGCAGCAGCCGGAAGAAATGCAGCCAGGTTTGTGACCGGCGGGGAACAGCGAACAGCCGGCCAGGAGATTACATTGCAGGGAACCGACGGTGTGCGTTATACCGTACCATGTACCATTAATCCGGAACATATGGAAGTGAGTCAGATTGTCCGTTTTCGTGTTGGTAATGTCTATAAAAATTGTTACATTGGGGTATATTTTGATGGTGAACAGGTACTTCATAAGAAGCGGCCGGTGATGGCACCCGGAGAAATGGAAGAAATTAAGCTGGATCGAAAGAAATTACTCTTGCAACCGGAACTTAAGAATATTACAATAAAGGTAGAGGAGGCGTAGACATGGAAAACAGAGAACTTACCTGCATCAGCTGTCCCATTGGCTGCCCTCTGGTAGTGGAAATGGAAGGCTCCCAGGTTATCAGCGTGACAGGGAATACCTGTAAGCGTGGAGAAGTCTATGCAAGAAAGGAAGTGATGAGTCCCACCAGAATTGTTACTTCAACCGTCAGGGTATCAGACGGCAATGCAGACATGGTATCCGTTAAGACCAGGGATGATATTCCAAAAGACAAAATATTTGACTGTGTGAAATCACTAAAAGGAATTGTAGTTAAGGCACCTGTCCATATCGGAGATGTAGTTGTGGCTGACGTGGCCGGGACCGGTGTGGATATCATTGCAACAAAGAATATTAACAAAACCTGCGGACTCAATGAGATGAACTGTCTGGGCAAATAATGCCTGAAACCATTAAATAAGGGGGTTACCATTCATGAAAAAATTTATTAACGATGTAGCACAGGTAGAAGATCAGATGATCCAGGGTATGGTAAAAGCGTATCCTCAGTATCTGAGGAAACTGGAATGCGGAAATGTAGTGGTACGGGTACAGAAAAAAGAAGGTAAAGTAGCATTGATCAGCGGCGGTGGCAGCGGACATGAACCAGCTCACGGTGGTTTCGTGGGACAGGGAATGCTGGACGCAGCGGTAGCCGGTGCAGTGTTTACTTCTCCGACTCCGGATCAGGTCTATGAAGGCATCAAAGCAGCAGCGACCGACGCCGGCGTATTAATGGTTATTAAGAATTATACCGGTGATGTAATGAATTTTGAAATGGCTGCTGAGATGGCAGAGATGGACGGGATTTTCATAAAATATGTAGTAACCAACGATGACGTTGCGGTAAAAGACAGTCTCTATACGGTTGGACGCAGAGGTGTGGCCGGAACATTGTTTGTCCATAAAATAGCAGGAGCCAAAGCTGAGACCGGAGCTTCTCTCGACGAAGTGCAGGCCACCGCTCAGAAAGTAATTGACAATGTCAGAACCATGGGAGCGGCGATTGAGCCGTGTACCGTACCGGCAGCAGGTAAGCCGGGCTTTGAACTGGAAGAGAACGAGATGGAAGTGGGCATCGGTATTCATGGAGAACCGGGAACCCATAAAGAACAGCTGAAGACTGCGGACGAGATTGTTGATATGCTGCTTGAACAGATCCTTACTGATATTGATTATTACGGCAGTGAAGTGGCGGTTATGGTCAACGGTTCCGGCGGAACTCCGCTTATGGAGCTGTATATTATTAACAATCGGGTTGCAGATGTACTGAAGGAGAAGGGGATCAAAGTACATAAAACTCTGGTGGGGGATTATATGACTTCGATTGAAATGAAAGGCTTCTCCATTTCCCTGCTTCGTCTGGATGAGGAACTGAAGGAGCTTCTGGACGCTCCGGCAGATACCCCGGCATGGAAAGAATAACCAATACAGGAAAGGTGGCGCATCATGGCAGATAGTAGAAAAGTAATCAGTATCATCCAGAAAGTCAGCAATAAGATCGCAGAGAAAAAAGACTATCTGACAGAATTGGATCAGCCAATCGGAGACAGTGATCATGGGATCAATCTGGCCAGAGGCTTTGAAGCGGTGGAGCATAAGCTTCCGACCCTGGAAGGGCAGGATATCGGTGCCGTTTTAAAAACGGTCGGAATGACCCTGGTGTCTACTGTGGGCGGTGCTTCCGGACCCTTGTACGGCTCGGCCTATATGAAAGCCGGTATGGCACTTGCAGGAAAACATGAGATGGATACAGAGGATTTTCTGGTGATGATGAAAGCCGCAATAGATGCAGTAGCACAGCGGGGAAAAGCGGTGGTAGAAGAAGCTACCATGCTGGATGCTATGGTGCCGTCTCTGCAGGCGATGGAACAGGCTCAGGCAGAAGGGAAGACAACCAAAGAAGTTCTGGATGCCGGTGTCCGTGCCGCCTGGGAAGGCGCTGAACATACAAAGGATCTGATTGCGACCAAAGGACGTGCCAGTTACGTAGGAGAACGTGGCCTCGGCCATCAGGATCCCGGAGCTACTTCCTTCGCCTATATGCTGGAAGTGATTGCAGATCAGGAAGGATAAGATATGGTTGGAATAGTAATTGTATCCCACAGCGAGAAACTGGCTCAAAGTGTAGTAGAATTGACCGCCATGATGGCCGCCGATGCCCGGATCACACCAGCCGGCGGCCTCGAAGACGGCAGCTTCGGAACCAGCTTTGAAAAGATTCAGGCAGCAATCGAATCCGTATATTCCAACGACGGTGTCCTGGTACTGATGGACATGGGCAGCGCCGTAATGACAACAGAAATGGTCCTTGAAATGATGTCCGATAAAAAAGTCGAAATGGTAGACTGCCCTCTGGTAGAAGGAGCAGTAGTCGCAACTATTGATGCAGTTGGAGGCATGGATTTTGAAGCAATAAAAACCGCATTAGCAGGCGTAGGAACTTCAAAGAAGTTTTGACCTCAAAGAAGGGGAATGCTATAAAAATGTCCAATACTGTAGCCGGATTCTGCTTTTGCTTTTTTACCTAGAGGGAGTCAGATCTGTAGCTGGGGGAAGTGGAAGGTTCGTGCAGGAAGCGGCGACTTTGAGAGAGACGGCGACAGTCCTTAGATCATAAAAAGGTATTTGCAGCGGAGGTTTTCTGAATTCCGATCAGAAAACCAGGCGACGAAGCAGCGAAATTATCAGAATTTCGCAGCGCCTGTCGCCGGTGCCGCTGCAAATGCCTTTTTATGATCTTAGGAATGTGCCGACGAAAGAATGGAGCCGATTCCTGCACGAACCTTCCACTTTCCCTCGCGAATATGTCTGGCCCAACACTTCCGCCGTTGACAATAAAGGAATCCGGTGCTAAACTAAGTTCATTCGAGAAGGAGATTAAAAAACTATGTTAGACGGAAAAAAAGTACTTTTCAGTGGAATGCAGGCGACCGGCAACCTGACTCTCGGCAACTATCTTGGAGCATTGAAGAACTGGGTCAGTATTGCGGATGAATATGAGACATTTTACTGTGTTGTGGATATGCATTCCATTACCGTCCGGCAGAATCCGGCAGAACTGAGAAAGCGTGCCCGGGCATTGCTTACTTTATATATTGCTGCAGGACTTGATCCGGAGAAGAACTGCATTTATTATCAGTCACATGTATCAGGGCATGCCGAGCTGGCCTGGATGCTGAACTGCTATACCTATATGGGCGAACTGAGCCGGATGACCCAGTTCAAGGACAAGTCGGCCAAGAACGCAGACAACATTAATGCGGGACTGTTTACCTATCCGGTGCTGATGGCTGCCGATATCCTGCTGTACCAGGCCGATGTTGTTCCGGTCGGAGCCGATCAGATGCAGCATCTGGAGCTGACCAGAGATATCGCCCAGCGTTTCAACAGTGTATACGGTGATGTCTTTACTGTGCCGGAAGTATATCTGGGCAAGGTTGGTGCGAAGATTATGAGCCTTCAGGATCCGGCGAAGAAGATGTCCAAGTCTGATGAGAATCCGAACGGCAGCATCTACCTGATGGATGATCCGGACACGATTATCCGCAAGTTCAAACGTGCCGTAACTGATTCTGAAGCCTGTGTCCGGTATACAGATGACCAGCCGGGAATCAAGAACCTGATTGATATTTACAGTGCCTGTACCGGCAAGACTGCTGATGAAACGGTCCGGGAGTTTGACGGTAAAGGATATGGCGATTTTAAACTGGCAGTTGGTGAATCTGTGGTGAACGTTTTAAAACCGCTTCAGGATAGATTCCAGGATCTTAGCCAGAACAAAGATTATCTCGACAGCATGATCAAGAATAATGCTGAAAAGGCTCAGTATTTTTCAAATAAGACCCTGCGCAAGGTGCAGAAGAAAATAGGTTTCCCTGAGAAAATCCGATAGAAATATAAAAGACTTTTTGTGAATGATTGATTTCATGCATGAAAAGTCTTTTTGACGCTCCGCTGAGGATGACACTACGCGCTTAGGCAGATGCATACGGACTCTTTCTTATTCATACCTTTAAGTAAGAAGGAGGGGAAACAAAATGAGAGAATGGCACAAACTTACCGGCGATCAGGTTCTTAAGCGGTTGGAAACGGGTAAAAATGGGCTGACCGGGCAGCAAGTGGATAAAATCCGGGAAACGGTCGGAGCCAATATATTAATAGAAGGAAAAAGGAAAAAAGCCTGGCAGGTTTTTCTGGAGCAGTTCCAGGATCTGCTGGTCATTATCCTGCTGGTAGCAGCCGTGATTTCGATGTTGTCAGATAATGTGGAAAGCACTGTTGTTATATTTGCAGTTATTATAATGAATGCCATGTTAGGTACGATCCAGCATCAGAAGGCTGAAAAATCTCTGGACAGCCTGAAAGATTTATCATCCCCTTCTGCCATTGTTATCCGGAGTGGGATGCAACAGGAGATCGCTTCTGCAGAAGTGGTTCCGGGCGATATTGTCCTGGTGGAGGCGGGTGATGTGGCAGTAGCCGACGGAAGGCTTCTGGAGACATATAATCTGCAGGTGAATGAAAGTTCGCTGACTGGTGAGTCACTGAGCGTAGATAAACAGGCGGGAATCCTGCGGGGGGATCAGATACCGCTGGCCGAACAGACGAATATGCTGTTTTCAGGAACGATGGTAACCGGTGGGCGTGGTGTAGTGGTGGTAACCGCGACCGGTATGAATACTGAAATTGGAAAAATCGCGGCGCTGATGAACGATACGGAGGAGAAGAAAACACCTCTGCAGATCAGTCTGGATCAATTCAGCGGACGTCTGGCCGGGGTTATCATGATTATCTGTGCACTGATCTTTGCGTTAAGTATGTACCGGGGGATGCCGGTTCTTGATTCATTAATGTTTGCAGTGGCATTGGCGGTAGCGGCCATTCCGGAAGCACTGGGTTCTATTGTAACAATTGTACAGGCCATGGGAACCCAGCGGATGGCAAAAGAACACGCCATAATTAAAGATTTAAAGGCGGTTGAAAGTCTGGGCTGCGTTTCGGTTATCTGTTCTGACAAGACCGGGACGCTGACCCAGAACCGTATGACAGTCGAACAGGTCTATGCTGACGGGAAGCTATGGAAGTCATCGGATCTGAATGCCTACCATCCGGTTCACCGTTATCTGCTGTATAATGCAGTGCTGGATAATGATGCAGTACATAGCGGCGGCGGGCAGATCGGTGATCCGACTGAGACGGCACTGCTGGAGATGGGGGAGCAGGCAGGCATAGATATAGCTGGATTAAGAAAACAGTTCCCGCGGTTAAATGAGATTCCCTTTGATTCCGGCAGAAAACGGATGAGTACCGTGCATCAGATTGGCGGGAAAGCAATGCTGCTGACAAAGGGGGCCATGGACGTTCTGCTTGACTTATCTGATTCGATCCTGACTGCCGATGGGATTATGCCGTTAGGTAATCTGCGGAGACAGAAAATCCAGCAGCAGAACAATGATTGGTCGGCGCAGGGGCTGCGGGTGCTGGCATTTGTATATAGAGATATAAACAATGCTGCCGACTGTGGGCTCAAAAGTGAAAGTAATTACATATTTGTAGGAATGGCAGCAATGATGGATCCCCCGCGGATCGAATCGCGGACAGCTGTTGCCAATGCCTGCCGGGCCGGAATTAAGCCGGTAATGATCACTGGAGATCATAAGATTACTGCAACTGCGATTGGCAGAAAGATAGGAATGTACCAATCCGGTGACATGGTTATAACAGGTGCTGAACTGGATGGGATGAGTGATGAGCAGCTGAGGAGAAATCTGAATCAGATATCAGTATATGCCAGGGTGTCGCCGGAGCATAAAATCCGGATTGTGGATGCATGGCAGAACCGGGGCAATATCGTCGCCATGACGGGAGACGGGGTCAATGATGCCCCGGCCCTGAAAAAGGCTGATATCGGAGTGGCAATGGGAATAACAGGAACGGACGTATCCAAAGATGCAGCATCCATGATCCTGACCGATGATAACTTTGCAACTATTATTAAGGCTGTGGCAAATGGCCGGAATGTATACCGTAATATCCGTCATGCCATCCAATTTTTGCTGTCCGGAAATATGGCAGGAATATTCAGTGTGGTATATACTTCTCTTCTAAACCTGCCGATGCCGTTTGCGCCGGTACATCTGCTATTTATTAATTTGCTGACGGATTCGCTGCCGGCGATTGCAATTGGTATGGAGCCTCAGGAAGAAGGACTGCTGGACGAGGAACCCAGGGATCCTGGAGAGGGTATTCTGACGCTGCCCTTTTTGACCCGTATCATGGTGCAGGGCGGTTTGATTGCACTGTGTACCATGATGGCTTACCATACCGGAATGGAGACCGGTGGTGCCGGTGTAGCCAGTACCATGGCATTTATCACGCTGACCCTGGCTCGGCTGTTCCATGGCTTTAACTGCCGCAGCCAGCATTCGATCATCCGGCTCGGCCTGTTCAGTAATCTGTGGAGTGTAATGGCCTGGGAAGCCGGTGTTGTGCTGCTGGCAGCAGTCATTTTCCTGCCTGGCATGCAGGTGCTTTTTGCCGTAGCTGATCTGAGCCTAAGGCAGTTAGCTACTGTGGGAGTGCTGGCGCTGATACCGACACTTTTGATCCAGGCAGTAAAAACCATTCAGGAAGCAGCCCGCTAAATGCGCCGGTTGCTTTCTTTCCATGAAGCGGTTATAATGAAACCAGCAAAAGCTCAGAAAATGGAGGCGGTAAGATGAAACTGGTAACATATGCGATTGAAAAGAGAGAAATGCTGGGAGCATTGAGTGCAGATGAAGAATGGATTTTTCCTTTTCAGGCATTTGATATGGAATATAAAACAATGCTGGAGGCAGTAAAAAGCATGAGCGAGTCAGAACTGCAGCTGCTGAATCACTCATGCAGCAAAGATCCGGAGAGTATCCGCGGTGCGGTGCGGATCGGTGAAGTGAATCTGCTGTCTCCGATTCCTCATCCGGAACAGGATATTATCTGCCTCGGTATCAATTATATGGAACATGCAGCGGAATCTGCCCGATTTAAGAAGGAGTCTTTTGACGGAGAACGGCCCTATGCCGTATACTTTTCGAAGCGGGTTAATGCAACTACCGCTGCCGGGGCGGAGATTTCTGCCCATGCTGATATCGTCGACAGCCTTGATTATGAAGCAGAGCTGGCTGTCATTATCGGACAAGATGCGAAGCAGGTTGCGCCAGAAGACGTTAAAAATTATATTTTTGGTTATACCATCCTGAACGATATCAGCGCCAGGAACATACAAAACCTTCATAAGCAGTGGTACTTTGGGAAGAGTCTGGACGGCTTCGCCCCGATGGGTCCCTGTATTCTGACTACCGATTCAGTGGCATATCCGCCGCAACTTGATATTCAGTCTTATGTCAATGGAGAATTGCGTCAGAACAGTAATACCAGACAACTGATCTTCAATCTAGATCATATCGTGAGTGAATTATCACAGGGAATGACCCTGAAAGCCGGGACGATTATCTCGACCGGAACACCAGCCGGCGTTGGCCTGGGCTTTAATCCGCCAAGATTTTTAAAGAGCGGCGATGTTGTGGAATGCCGGATTGAAGGAATCGGAAGCCTGACCAATCCTGTAAAATAAAAATCTTCCACTGATCATAGAAATGTGGTATGATATTCCATGCAGGGGGAAGGCACCCATCATAAAAAACGTACTGCAGCGGGGAGACACCCATTACAAAAAACATATGTTAAGGATGTGATACTATTCAAAAATCAATCAATGTGGTTGACTGCGATGGTACACCTTTGGAACCAACTTACATAAAAAGAGCCCGGCAGCTGGTCAAGAATCAGCGGGCTGAGTGGGTATCTGAAAATACTGTCCGCATGAAACTGCAATATGTGGAGGAATATGTAATGGCAGAAGAAGCTGTGATATCTGTAGATGCAGAGGATACCTCGAAGAAACCGCTTCTGGATGATGAAGCAATTATGGAACTGGCAAAACGCAGGCTGGCGATTAAGAAGAACCTGTTTCAGCAGGCGGTCGATTATGCAATGATTTTGTTTTGTTTTATTCTGTTGGCCGCAGTGTGGGATTATGAAACGAAAATACTGATCTGTTTATTTTTCTCATTCGCATGGGGAGCGCGGTTGCTGTACCGGATTGCCAAATTTGCAAAACCATCCTTTAAAGACGGGATATCAGCATACTTAAAAAAGAGGAATGACTATAAGATCGAGTCAGAGTTTAATCGTCTGAAGGCAGAGTATCTAAACGAAGTGAAGAGCTGAAAAGAACGGGTAACGTAATCTAAAATAGGAAGCATGTAACTAAACACATGCTTCCTATTTATATAACTTCACCAGCGAGTTATGGCGTTTCTGGCATTGCATTTAGCGGCAGTTCTCTGCTTTTAGAGACTCTTGCGGTCCGAAACCGTAGCAAATACGGACAGGCAGCACAGCCACCGCCGGCGTCCACAGGCTTATTTAGTACGACAGCCCCGTTTGATATTAACCGAAATACCTCTTTAACAGTCCTTCAAATGCTCTGCCATGTCTTGCTTCATCCTTCGCCATTTCGTGAACCGTATCATGGATTGCATCAAGATCAGCAGCCTTGGCACGCTTGGCAAGGTCAAATTTACCGGAGGTAGCACCGCGTTCAGCAGAAGCTCTCAATTCCAGGTTCTTCTTTGTGCTGTTGGTCACACATTCACCCAGTAATTCGGCAAACTTGGCCGCATGTTCAGCCTCTTCATAAGCAGCCTTCTCATAGTACATTCCGATCTCCGGATATCCTTCACGATGAGCAACCCTTGCCATCGCCAGGTACATACCAACTTCAGAACATTCTCCTTCAAAGTTAGCTCTCAAATCATCGATAATATCTTCAGAAACACCCTGTGCAATCCCGACTACATGCTCAGTAGCCCAGGCAGCATCTTCCTTAACCTCTTCAAACTTAGATGCAGGAACCTTACATACCGGACAAAAATCAGGTGCAGAATCTCCCTCGTGAATGTGACCACATACTGTACAAACCCATTTCTTCATAACTCATTCTCCTTATTATATGATATTTTATTTATGTAATTAATAATAGTAATTATTACTAATAATAGAATATCATAAAATTTTGGTTCTGTCAACACTTATTGAGAAAAAATATCCAAGAATATTTCAGGGGACATATAAAAATGCCAGCTCATTATACCTATTCAGTGGATTACAGAGGGGAAGAGCAAGGTGGTATGTGATATGGCCGACCCCGGCCATATCACATACCACCTTGCTCTCCCCGACACACCCACATCAATTCCGTAATTGCAAACAATCGTGACAAGTCCCATAAAAATAAATCGAGTGACTATCAATCTCTGCCCCCAAATGTTCAGCAGCCTCATGCTCAACTTTCGGAAGTATCTTCATCGGCAGATCCAGAACAGAACTGCAGCAGCGGCATACAAAATGATAATGAGGACTGGTATCGCCGTCAAAATGATCCTTTCCGTCTCCGCATGTTAATTTCTGGATTTCTCCCAGTTCTACCAGGAGATTCAGATTCCGGTATACGGTACCTAAACTGATTTGAGGATATTCTTCACGTATTGCTGTATATAGAGTGTCAGCAGTCGGATGATCGTGGCGTTTCATCAGACAGGATTTGATTGATTCCCGCTGACGGCTGTATTTCAGTGTTTTCATAAAAGTTTCTCCCTTAAAAATAATAATCGTTATTGATATTATAACTCATAATCCGGAAAAGGTCAATTTGTTTTGAAATACATAGAACTGAAATAAGGTTGCTTTTTAGATAAACTGGATCTGGCATAAATAAAGGAAAAAATGACGAGGATCGCTGATGAAATCAGCATGCCCGTCATTTTTGTATATCAGAGGATGCAGCTGCCTCTCTCAAAATCATAGGTTCTGCACTAAAACGTCTCTTTAACAATTCTTATGAATTCTTTTGTTGCCTGTGACATATAATGTCCTTTGTGATAACCAATTGCCAGAACTCCATGTGCTTTGGAATAATCGAGCGGATAGAAATTCAGCGGTACTTTTTTATGCATCCTTTCCATTATTCTGATCGGCAGTGACTGGTGATCAGAAATAAACATTTTAGGGTAAAAGGTTATCCCCATGCCTTTAGCGGCCAGAGCCAGTACCGTTTCGATATTCTCGGTTTCCAGAATTACTTTCGGAGTTATCTGTGCTTCTTCAAAGATTTCTTCGGCAATTGTCCGAACCCGGTTGCCTTTATTAATCAGTAGAAACGGACAATCTTTCAGCAGTGAGAAGTCCGTGCTCTGGGCAAGGTGTTCCTTGATCTCTTCCAGTCTGCCAGGATAGGCCTTTTCCAATACGGCATCCGGGACTGCCAGCAGGATCTCTTCTTCACAGATCGGGACGGTCTCTAAATTGTCCACTTTAAAGGGCAGCATGCCGATCACCAGATCCACGGTGCCGTGCAGAAGTCCTTTATCCAGCTCAGAGGAGTTGCCTTCGACCAGGTGCAGATCAATATTGGGAAACTGTTCTTTATATAAAGGAAGAATCTCGGGTAATATCATCCGGCCGCGGGTGTGTGAGACACCGATCGCCAGTTGGCCGACGGTGAAATCTTTAATATCTGCCAGTTCCTGATACATCTCGTCTTTCAGATCAAGCATCTGGCGTGCCCGCGTTTTCAGCGCCTGGCCTGCATAAGTCAGGGTCAGCGGAGTGGTGCGGTTAAAGAGGATTACATCAAACTCCTTCTCCATATTGGAGATGTGGTTGCTTAATGACTGCTGTGATATATACAGCCGGCGGGCTGCTTTGGTAAAATTCAGCTCTTCTGCAGCAACCAGAAAGTATTCCAGATTTAAGAAATTAATCATGGGAATTACCCTCCTGGTAAATAGGCTGGCTGAGTGCCGGTATAAAGGCAGCAGCCCTGGCGATGGAGGAATTGACCACCAGTTCTGCGGGGAAGTCAATCTCCCGGAGCAGATCCCAGGCCCGGCTGTGGTTGCCCACATCTACTTCACAGTGTGCATCACTGTCAAGGATCACCGAGGTCTGATAATGGCGGCACCGCTCCAGCATGGTAAGATAATTGTTATATGCATTCTGCCGGTGGGATCGCGGATGAAGTGAACTGGAGTTGACTTCCAGCAGAACTCCGTGCTCACTTGCAGCGGCAGCTATCGTATCATAATCAACAGGAAAACGCCCGTCATCGGGGTGTCCGATAATCTGAACTGCCGGATTCTTCATGGCCCCCAGGTAAGCTTCGGTATTCTGCGTTACACTACCGCATTTATAACAGGGGTCATGGATACTGGCTACGGCATAATCCAACTTTTTCAGATAGTGCGTATCCAGGTCAATCGTACCCTGATAATCAATAATGTCCAGTTCACAGCCCAGCACTAATTTGACGCCGTCAATTTCTCTGGGAACGACTCCTAAATTAAGGAAGTAAAACGGGTGGCAGGAACCGGGCATTAATGGTGCGTGTTCGGTTACTCCCAGCAGATGCAGTCCTTTGCGGGAGGCGGTGTGAACCATTTCATAAAGAGTATTGTATGCATGCCCGCTGGCGATCGTATGGGTATGCAAGTCCATAATGTCATCCATGATGATTTGATTAATCCTTTCCAAATAAGAGGCCTTTTGTTTACTCCTACATATTTGCGATCAGTATATCACACTTTTGCGTATAAAACTATAGAAAAAAGGGGGAAAATGTGGTAAAGTCTTCGTATATGTTATAGAAGATTGATAGGAATAGAATGGAAAAGGAGATTGAACCGATGAGTGAAGAATTAAAAGAGACAATGGATGATTTCGCAAATGAGCTGGAGGCATCCTATAAGGAATTTGATGAACGCCGCAATGTATATGCAGAACAGGAAGGACCCAATGCCGAAGCATGGGCTGAACTGGTGCAGATGAAGCTGGATAATACCATCACCAAGGTTAAGATAAAAGAAGCAGTAAAAAGCGGTGTTGTTACCTATATCGGTGATATTCAGGGATTTATCCCGGCATCTCAGATCTCTACAAATTATGTAGAGAAGTTGGAAGACTGGGTTGGCGAATATCTTGAAGTGGTACCGATTACCGTAGAGCCGGAGCAGAAGAAACTGGTACTGTCTGGTAAAGCTGTTATGAGAGAAAGAGAAGCGGCCCTGAAGGCTGAGAAGATGGCCTCCGTACAGGTAGGCGCTGTTGTTGATGGCGTAGTTGACAGCCTGAAAGATTATGGCGCATTTGTGAATCTGGAGAGCGGATTGTCTGGTCTGCTGCATATATCTCAGATCAGCAAGCAGCGTATCAAGCACCCGGGGGTAGTGCTGAAAGAAGGCCAGAACGTGACCGTAAAAATTATCGGACTGAAAGACGGAAAGATCAGTCTGAGCATGAGGGCGCTGGAGTCCGATGAAGAGGTGCAGGAAGAAGTCTTTGATTACAAGGAAACTTCAGCAGCCACGACCGGTCTGGGCGACCTTCTGAAAGGTTTTAAGCTGTAATTTACAGCGCCTGATTTAGGGAGAAGGAGGGATAGCAGATGAACTATATCCCAGAGACACATAATCAGTTGGATCAGTGGAATTCCATTATGTTTTTGTATGATTCTGCATTAAAAGAGATCAATACAAAGATAGAGATTCTGAATAACGAATTTATTCATTTACAGAACCATACTCCGATAGAACACATCAAGTCCCGGCTTAAGACTCCGGAAAGCATCGTCAAGAAGCTGAAGCGCGACGGTCAGGAGGTTACCATAGATAATATGGTAGATAAGCTGAGCGATATTGCCGGGATCCGGATTATCTGCTCTTTTATGCAGGATATTTATAAGATTGCGGATATGATAGTGAAGCAGGAGGATATCACGGTTCTTTATGTAAAGGATTATATCAAACAGCCCAAGCCGAACGGGTACAAGAGCTATCATATGGTGGTCACGCTTCCGATCTATCTGGCCAATGGATCGGTTGAGACAAAAGTTGAGATTCAGATCCGTACCGTTGCAATGGATTTCTGGGCGAGTCTGGAACATAAGATTTATTATAAATTTGAGGGGAATGCTCCTGCTTACCTGCAAAAGGAACTAAAAGCATGTGCCGACATGGTCGATATGCTGGATGCAAAGATGTTCTCTCTGAACTGCTCGATTCTTGCGATGGGAGAGGAGCAGGAAAATTACAACGAAAAGAAGTAGACATTTAATGAAAAATTTAGCAAAAGAGACATGGCAGGTTTTGCGATTTAACGGAAGATATATTCTTTTGTTTGAAGTTTTATACCGGATGGTGACATTACCTATCTATTTGCAGATGCTGAACCGGGGAATCCGGTTTGCACTGCGAATGGCGGGATACAGTTATCTCACTGCCGCCAATATCGGTATGTTCCTGATCCAGCCATGGACTGTGGCGGTAATAACCTGTCTTCTCATTCTGGGGATCATCTTCCTGATGCTTGAGATAGCCGGACTGATTACGGCATTTGAAGGAGCGGCATATGCACAGAGGCTGGCTCCTTTATCTATATTCTGGGGCGGCCTGCAGAAGGTTGTCGTGGAAGTGAAGCGGAAGAATATCAAGCTATGCGGAATCGTTCTGGTTCATTATCTGTTGATTCATCTATGCCTGGTTGCCCGTGCTCTGGTTCGGATCAAGCCGATCAATTTTGTGATTCAGGAGACAATAAGCGAACCGTGGATGCAGCTGTTGCTGCTGGGACTGGTAGCGGTATGTGCATGGATTGCTGCCTCCAGTATGTTTGTTTTTTACGGTTGTATGGTGGAACAGAAATCATTTTCGGATAGCTGGGTCCGCAGTCTTCAGATTCTGAAACGTCATCCGGCCCGCTTCGTCACGATGCTGATTAGCTGCAATGCGGCGGTTGTCCTGCTGGTAGTGCTTGCATACTTTTTTTCCGTAATTGCTGCCGGTGTGTTTGTTGTTCTGGTGATCAATACCCGGCTGGAACTGGCGGTTCTGTTCTCTGTTGCCGGTCAGCTGGAATTGATGATGCTTGGCGTGGGCGGTATCTTTTTGATGATTTTGCATTTCGGGGTACTGTCCGTAATGTATTATCAGTATGGTATGCGTGATAAAGAAGAAACCAAGCGCTGGGACTTCAGCTATCTGGGGAAAGGAACCAGGAGCCGTAAGCAGATCTGTGCACTCGCGGGGGTTGTGACAGCATTCAGCCTGTTTTATATTTTTGATCTGGTATACAATGGTTCCGCACTGGCCAATACTTCGCTGTCCGAGATCCAGATTACCGCCCATCGCGGCAGCTCCAGGACGGCTCCCGAGAATACGATGGCGGCGCTTCTGGCGGCGATCGAGGAGATGGCAGATTACGCCGAGATTGATGTGCAGCTGACGGCTGACGGTGTGGTGGTGCTGGGGCATGATTCCAGTCTCAGGAGGGTGGCCGGCATCAGCGAGTCAATCGGCTCGATGGATTGGCAAGAACTTCAAAACGTGGATGTCGGAAGCTGGTTTTCTGATGATTATAAAGATGAACGGATTCCTTCGCTGGAAGAAGTGATGGAAGTTTGCAAGGGCAAGCTCAATCTTAATATAGAGATAAAAAATGTCGGAAAAAATAGCGTATTACCTGAAAAAGTAGTAGAATTAATTCTAAATCATGGTATGCAGCAACAGTGTGTCGTTACGTCCACCAGTCTTTCTTATTTAAAACGGGTAAAAGAACTGGCACCGGAGCTGCATACCGGCTATATTGTATCGGCAGCTTATGGTGATTTCTATACCATTGATGCCGTGGATTTTGTCAGTCTCCGTTACAACTTTGTGACGGAGAGTCTGGTCGAGAGCATTCATGAACAGGGTAAAGCCGTTCATGCCTGGACAGTGAACTCCAAGAATGAAATGGAACGGATGCAGATGCTGAAGGTCGATAATGTGATTACTGATTATCCCGTCCGGGCCAGGGAGATTCTGTATCGGGAAGAGGCTGCCGAGACGCTGCTGAGCTATCTGCGGCAGGTATTACGATAGACAATGACGGACCGTTTACCCTTATGCTGGAAGGGAATGAAAACGGTATCCTGGGATAAGGAGACAACAATGAATCAAAATCATGATATGGAAAAGACTGCAGGTAGGAAACTGCAGGAAGAACTGTGCTTTCACTTTCCGCATATTGGCAAAAAAGCACCTGAACAGTGTGCTCTGGCGGCTGAATTCTGTGAAGGCTACAAAGTATTTCTTGACCGCGGCAAGACGGAACGGGAATGTGTGACCGAGGCTCAGCGGATGCTGGATGCAGCGGGATATCAGCCGCTGGATGTAAACAGACAGTATCAGCCCGGCGATAAGGTGTATCAGATCAACCGTGGTAAGGCCATTACGATCACCACCTTCGGTGAGAAGCCGGTCAGCGCGGGGGTCAGGATCAACGGTGCCCATATCGACTCGCCGCGGCTGGATTTAAAGCCGAATCCGCTGTATGAAAAGCATGATATTGCCTACTTCAAGACACATTACTATGGCGGCATCCGCAAGTATCAGTGGGGAACGGTTCCGCTGGCTATGCATGGTGTGGTAATTAAAAAGAACGGTGAGACAGTAACGGTTTGTATCGGCGAAGAAGCCGGCGATCCGGTGTTCTGTGTCAGCGATCTGCTGCCTCATCTGGCGGCCAGACAGAACGAAAGGAAACTGGCAGAAGGATTGAAAGGTGAGGAACTGAATATTATTGTTGGATCTGTTCCGTTTGTTGATGATAAGATTAAAGATCCGGTCAAATTGCTGGCACTTAAGCTGCTGAATGAGAAATATGGCATTACGGAAGCGGATTTTTACCGCGCCGAGATCGAGATGGTTCCGGCACAGAAAGCGGTGGATGTAGGACTGGACAGAAGTATGGTCGGAGCCTACGGCCAGGATGACCGTGTGTGCGCGTATACGGCACTGATGGCGGAGATTGAGACCAGACGCCCTACTTATACAACCGTGACGATCCTGACGGATAAAGAAGAGATCGGCTCGGAAGGAAACACTGGCCTTAATTCAGATTATGTCAAGCATTATATCGAATATCTGGCTGAAATGCAGGGGGTAAATCCCAAAGAAGTATTTGCCGGATCACTGTGCCTGTCTTCTGATGTCAATGCGGCATATGATCCGACTTTCCATGATGTTTTTGAACCCAATAATTCCAGCTATATGAACCGGGGATGTGTACTGACCAAGTATACCGGTGCCCGCGGCAAGTCGGGTTCCAATGATGCCAGTGCTGAAACGATGGCTAAGATTATTGGAATTATGGAAGCAGATGGTGTTTACTGGCAGACCGGTGAGCTGGGAGCGGTAGATCAGGGCGGCGGCGGAACCATTGCAAAATTCGTTGCTCATATGAATATCGATGTGATTGATCTGGGAGTACCGATACTATCCATGCATGCGCCGTTTGAACTGGCAGCTAAGCTGGATGTATACAATACATACAAGGCATTTCTGGCGTTTTACAAATAAACTTGTTTGTGAAGATTTTATAAAATTCCTCTGAAGTACTTTTTAAAAGAGTTCAGATGTGTTATAACTGTAGGAAGTACATTGAGCCAAGAAATATGTCGATGTAACTTCTGTAAAAATGAGGAAAAATTATGAGAAATCTGAAACGCTGGATGTTATGCGGCCTTGCAGCAATGATGCTGATGACAGGCTGCTCTAAAAAAGAAGAACCGGAAACCACAACGGCAACTGAGTCTGATCAGACTCAGGAAGAAGTGGATATGGGAACGGTCTCCGAGCTTGGCACCTATCTGGGAGTTGAGGTGACCAAAATGTCAACGTCTGTCTCTGATGAGGAGCTGGATGCGAAGATTCAGAGTATTCTGACAGCCAATCCGGAGCGGGTCGCTGTTTTGGATCGTGCTGCAGAACTGGGTGATATTGTCAATATTGATTATGTCGGGATGCTGGACGGTGAGGCATTTCAAGGCGGCACAGATGCCGGATATGATCTGGTACTGGGTTCCAATTCATTTATTGATGGGTTTGAGGATGGCCTTGTCGGTGCGAATGTCGGTGATGAACTGAGTCTTAACCTTACGTTCCCGGAGGAATACCCCAGTGCTGATCTGGCTGGTAAGGAAGTAGTATTTGCTGTTACAGTGAATTCAATTAAAGAGGATCAGGAAGCTGTCCTGGATAACAATTTTGTTCAGCGAATGTCAGAATTCAATACTGTTGACGAGTTTAAAGCTGACACCTTGACAGATCTGGAAGCCGATAAGGAGGTTCAGGCCGAGCAGCAGGTGGAGAATGATGCCATCATAACCGCAATTGCCAATTCCCAGTATGCCATCAATGAGGAAAGTGTCGAGCAGTTAGCTCAGCAGGAGCTTGAATATAGCAAAATCATGTACCCGCAGAGTTATGGTATTGAGTTTACCGACTATCTGGCAATGACCGGACAGACGGAAGAACAATTCGTTGAGAGTATGAAAGACTCGATCAGACAAAGCTTTGAATGGGAACTGCTGGTTGAAGCCATCATAGAAAAAGAAGGATTGGCTGTCAGTTCTGAAGACATCGAAATTCTGGCAGCCCTGTACGAAATGACTGTCGATGAACTGGAGACCCAGATTGGTGAAGATACAGTTAATGAGGCGGCCAAGAAGCATAAGGTATATTTACTGATTGTAGATAATGCGGTAGTAAAATAAACAAGGGGGAGTAGACATGCAGCTCTTAAAAGACAGGATACGGAAAGATGGAAAGATCAAAGCAGGGAATGTCCTGAAAGTAGACAGCTTTTTGAACCACCAGATGGACATTGAGTTGTTTCAGGAGATTGGAAAGGAATTTAAACGTCGTTTTGCTGATGTACCAATTAATAAAATCCTGACGATCGAAGCTTCCGGAATTGGAATTGCATGTGTGGTAGCACAAAGCTTTGGTGTGCCGGTAGTTTTTGCCAAGAAAACAAAGACTAAGAACATTGCCGGAGATGTCTATACCAGTACAGTCGAATCTTTTACCCATGGCCGGGTTTACGACATTATTGTCGCCAGCGAATTTTTAGGGGAAGATGACAAGGTTCTGCTGATTGATGATTTCCTGGCCAACGGCAAAGCCCTGGAAGGGCTGGCCAGACTGGTGAACGATTCCGGTGCTGCGCTTGCCGGAGCGGGTGTCGTGATTGAGAAAGGGTTCCAGGTGGGCGGTGACGTGATCCGTTCCCAGGGAATCCGCCTTGAATCATTGGCGATTGTGGAGAGTATGGATGAGGAGACGGGTACAATTGTATTCCGTGGTGATGAAGCGTGAGTAAAAAAGCGTTATTTTTCGATATTGACGGAACCCTGATGAGTGAAGTAACAAGGGCAGTTCCGGAAAGCACCAGTGAAGCCCTGGCTAAAGCACGTTCTTTGGGGCATCTGGTATTTATCAACACAGGTCGGTCATACAGTCAGCTGGAGCCGATCCAGGCAGTAGTCGAGGCTGACGGATGGCTGTGCGGCTGTGGTACTTATGTTGAGGCTGAGGGCGAGGTGCTTTATCACCGTGTCATCCCTCCGGCTCAGGCAGAGAAAATTAAAGCAGCCATCATAGAATATAACCTTGAGGGTGTTCTGGAGGGAAAAGAGGGCTGTTCCTACAGCCACGAGTCATCCAGATTCGCGATTGGAAAAGAGTTGATTCAGATGATCAATTTTTCGCTTAGATCCGGCACTTTCGGCGGTGACACACCATTTGAGAAATTTTGTGTCATGACCGATGAGCAGAGCGATAAAGCTTCCTTTTTCCGGAGTATTGGTCTGGGAATCAATGTAATCAACCGGGGCAACTGTTTTTACGAATGTATTCCGGCCGGACATTCCAAGGCTACGGCTATTGAGATGATCCTGAGCCATTATCATCTGGATCTGGCTGATGCTTATGCATTTGGTGACAGCATGAATGATCTGCCGATGTTTGAATATGTACCCAATGCGATTTTGATGGGTAAGCATGACAAGGAACTGGAGCCGTTCGCCTCCTTTGTTACGAAAACTGTTGAAAAAGACGGAATTGCTTATGCAATGAATCGTCTGGGATTATTAGAATAAAAGAAATAGAAGGGCTGTTGCAAGAACACATGGCCGGAGCGCCTGCTTCGTGGGTACCCGCCAGGTGTTTAGGCAGCAGTCTTTATGCGTATAAAAGAGGACAATCATGAAGATACGAATAGGGACAAGGAAAAGCAAACTTGCGATGGTACAGACCGGATTAGTACAGGAAGCAATTCTTCGGACATTTCCGGAGATGGAGATAGAAGTGGTGCCGATGAGTACCAGAGGTGATCAGCTTTTAGACCGCTCCCTTACCTCATTTGGGGGAAAGGGAGTATTTACGAAAGAGCTGGAAGATGCCTTGCTGGATGGCCGGATTGATATGGCCGTACACAGTGCTAAGGATATGCCGATGGAATTTCCAGATGGTCTGGGGATTGGTGCGGTGCTGGAGCGTGCAGATGTCAGAGATGTGCTGGTGACCGTTGACGGTACGGCCGCCCGCGATCTGCCGCCCGGAAGTGTGGTGGGAACGAGCAGCCTGAGGCGGGAGCTGCAGATGAAACAGATCAATCCCCAGGTACAGGTCAGGATGCTGCGCGGCAATATCCAGACCAGACTTGATAAGCTGAAACATGGAGAATATGATGCCATTATTCTGGCGGCAGCGGGTCTTGCGCGGCTGGGGTTATTAGATACGGAAGATTTCTGCCTGGAGTATCTTGATCTGAATACCTTTATTCCGGCTCCGGGCCAGGGGATATTAGCGGTAGAATGCAGAAATGGAGCACTTTCGGATGTGATGGCGGCGATTCATTCGGTTCGGACATCTGCGATGCTGCAGGCGGAACGGTTGTTTCTGACCGTGATGGGAGGCGGCTGTAATGCACCCTGTGGTGCATACTGCCGGATCGAAACAGAGCGTTTGCTGATGGATGTGATGTATGCCGGTGATGGGAAAAATCCGTTATATCAGCACCGGGATGGTGATGTCCGGGAGGATGACGGCGGTGTCGGGGATGATGCCCTAGTTATGGCTCGTGAGCTGGCCGGCTGCCTGCGGTGCAGGCCGGTGTCACTGGTAGGTGCCGGACCGGGAGATACCGGACTGATGACCCGCAGGGGACTGGAATGTATCCGTCAGGCTGACGTGATTGTATATGACAATCTGGTATCTCTGTCGCTTCTGAATGAGGCGCGGCTGGATGCTGAAATTATTTATGCAGGCAAACGGGCGACCCGGCATTATAAGAAGCAGAGTGAAATCAATGATATTCTTATTGAAAAAGCGCTGACCGGGAGTTATGTGGTCCGCCTAAAGGGCGGCGATCCTTATATTTTCGGCCGCGGAGGTGAAGAAGCACAGGAATTGAAAAAGCATGGCATTCCATTTGAAATTGTTCCGGGAGTTTCTTCCTGTTACAGTGTTCCTGCCTATGCCGGAATCCCTGTTACTCACAGAGAAGCAGCATCTTCATTCCATGTAATAACCGGACATGGCAGTGCCGATAAAAAGGATTTATTGGATTATGAGACACTGGCGAAAATGGAAGGTACCCTGATCTTTCTGATGGGTCTGAAGAACCTGGAGACAATAACCAGTCAGCTAATCAGACATGGAAAGCCCAAAGAAACACCGGCAGCAGTGATTGAGCAGGGGACAACCGCCCGGCAGCGGTCGGTTATGGCACCATTAGCGGAATTAGACCAGGCGGCGCAGACTCAGGGGATCAAAACCCCGGCTCTGCTGGTGATTGGTGATGTTGTAGGGCTTGGTGAGGAACTTGCCTGGATAAGTGAAAAACCATTGTCCCATAAGCGGGTGGTTGTGACTGGAAGCCGTCAGGTAATAAAAGAGATTGAAAAGGAATTATTGCCGCTCGGTGCGGAAGTTGTTGCTGTCAGCCTGATTGAGAACCGGCCGGTATCAGACAACGAGCTGGAACAATGGTTGGAGCAGTTGGATTCATTTACCTGGCTGGTCTTCAGCAGTGCCTGCAGCATTCATACATTTTTTGATGTTTTAAAGCAACAGGATATTGACCTGCGAGGCTTATCGCATATGCGGTTTGCCGTGGTCGGGAGAAAAACCGGAGAGGCATTGCGCGAACACGGTTTCCGGTATGATTTTGTACCAGATAACTTTACCGGAGCGGAATTGGCCCGAACCTGGATTCCGACACTTTGCCAGGATGACCGGATTTTGCTGATTCGTGCCAGGGAAGGGAATATGGCGATAGCAGAAGCGTTGTCGAGAAACGGCAGCCGGTTCGAGGATTGCGCAATTTATGAAAGTTGGACTGACGAACGGAGAGGGCCAGAACTGAATCGTGCGGCACAGGATGCTGATTATGTGGTACTGGCCAGCGGATCGGCGGCAAAAATATGCGCCCGGCTGCTGGAGCCGGAGCTATCGGCAAATACAGTATTTGTATCGATCGGACCAACAACTACAGAAGAGGCAAAAATAGCCGGTCTGGAAATAACACGCACAGCAGCAGAACACACGGCAGCCGGAATTGCCGCGGCAATCAAGGCGGATGTAATGGAATCACAGGGGATAATGCGATGAAAGCAAAAGAGG
>JBOFYZ010000157.1:0-3474 GCA_051654925.1 Lachnospiraceae bacterium
TTTACGGAACATTTTCTCGTAGTGATCCGCGTCCTTAAAACTGCCTGACGTTTCCACGTAATGGTATTCCTGACTGGGGAACTCCGCTTCAAGGCTAAACTCTTCTAATCCATAGTAAGCCGGCACGGAGACCTGACCCGCCTCAATTACCTGGTAGGTTTCCACTTGCAGCTTCCTGCTTCTTTTTATCTGCTCCGGATTAACCGGGAGCTTGTATTTCTTGCCGCTGTACTTAAAATATACGGAATAAGACATTATCCATACACCCCTTCCGGAGCCGTAGCAATCTGCTCTTTAAGAAGTTCTCCCATTCGAGCCGCCACACCGTCCACATCAGCTTCTTTCGTAATGGGACCGGTAAACTCAACCTTAATATTAGGTGCCAGAGTATTCTGGGCGATTCTTGCCACATAATCCCTTTCTGCCAGTTTTCTCATCCATTCGATATCTTCTTCATTTTCGACCTTCACTGCACCGCCTGCGCCGGTTCCCTTTACAGTCGCAGGATTACCACCAGAGCCCAGGTCACCTCCCAAGCCAGTGGAGTCAAACTCATAGGGGGATGTGTCAAATAAGCCATCAATTCCTGCTCCGATTTTACTTTCAATATTACTGCCTATATCATAGCCTTTGTTAGCAGCATCAGCGCCGCTGACAAAATCCTTTTTTGATACAACTTCAGTCCATCCTGTAGCGTCTTTCGCCTCGGCTGCCGCAGCTTCAATTTTTCCCTTGAAACTCTCAAGACCTGCCGTGATGCTGACCTCCACACCCGGGATACGGTTTATGATAGTCTCGATGGCTTTAGCCATCTCCACCACATACCCAATGACAGTGGATGCTAATCCGTAAAAAAGAATTTTAACAGATTCAACGGGACTGCTCCATACATTGGCAAAGAAATTAATAAACTCAGCCACAACATTGTAGAGCATAATAAAATAATTAATAAAATTAGCTACAAATCCACCAATCGCCGCTCCAATCAGACCGGTTGCAGAAATACTGGATTCCTTAAATTTATTTACTGCTGCCACTGCTGCATAAAATACTGCAACCAGGGCGATTACCGCAATTACAATCCATGTAATAGGGCAAGCCGCAAGTGCCGCGTTTAATCCATCCTGCGCTACGATCATAGCTAAGATTGCCGCCGTTTCCGCCCAGTCCATTGCAATCTTCACGGCCTTTGCTGCGATATCCTTCATCGTTGTTAACCATCCGATTCCCATCACAGCATTGTAAACAATCAGTGCTGCAACTACCCCCATTATAATAGGTGCTATAATACTCCAGTTGTCAATAAAAAATCCCGCCACATTCATGACCCCTTCTGCGACCAAGCTTAGACCATCCACAACTAGTCCCATAACAGTACCCAGCCCCAGCATCATACCCTCTATTGTCGGTAAGTTCGTCTCAAACATCTGCACAAGACGCATAAGTGCCGGCATAAGCTTGTTGCCTACCTCATCTTTGATTCCGCCTATGGCGTTTTTCAAACGGATTATTCTGTTTTCAGGAAGGTTCGCCATCGCTTCTGCCAATCCAGCCCACGACTGATTAATTACTTCGTCAATGACAAGGGCTTTTTCCATATCTGAACCGTTTTCTATAATTTTTTTCTGCGCTTCTGTAAGTTCAAAGCCTTTCTTTTTCAGTCCATCAAAAGTACCATCAAGAGCCTTACCAAGCTGTGTGGCGTAGTCAACCATGGCCTTATTATCAACTTCGCCTCCACCGCTCATACCCGCAGCATAATTGGACAGTGTTCCCATCATGTGCTCAATTGCATCTGTGTCAGAGATATAGGTAGCCAATTCGCCAGCTCCAGCCAACATAGATGTTCTGGCGTATATAGTACCATCTTGAACAGACTCAGCCTTTTGAGATAGCCTGTCAAAAGCGTCCTCTGCTGCCCCCACGTTTGCAAGCACGACTTTTAACTGTGCTTCTGCGTTTCTGGTAGCATTCGATTCCCCGAAAGAATCCTTACCAAAATCAAAAAGCTTTTTCAGTGCAGCAAAACCGCCAAGGGTTTTTAACAGCTTTAATACTTTCCCCTCCGAGCCGCTTGCTCTCTCTCCCATTTGCTCGATTTTTTTATTCAGATCATATACCTTTTGTTTCAAAGCAGCTATTTCTGCTGCTGCCGCCGAGCTGGAACCGGAGGCTTGCAAGAGTCTATTATCTAGCGTATCAACTCCACGGCTCGCCTGTTCAATACTTCGTGTCGCCCGATCTGTACCAGTTACCACCCGATTGATAGTCGAGTTATAGCCATCATTCAGGCGAAACATCGCACTCAATGTCGGCATTCTTGTCACCTCCTACTTCTTGGCTAATTTCTTTTCTTCCTGCACCCTTAAGTCAATACTGGTATACACAAGTGCCTTTTCTCTTCGACTCATGGCATCTAGAACCGAAGGAAGAATGTGTAATCGCTGCAGGGCGAAGTGGGCATAGTTCAGTTCCTCATCGCCCTGCTTGATTAGTTTTTTGCTTCTTCCATTTCGTCATTTATATCGTCTTCAAGCCCCGATATCCTCTGAACTTCCTGAGCCAGCTTTCCATATTCCCCGACTAATAACATTTTGCCCATAAGCTTAATTGTCCCCATTACCCCGTACGCCTTTTGAAGCTCATCCGAGTTCAGATCGGGGAATACCACGCCTGTAGCGGTGAGTTCCTGCGTGTAAGTGAGTCGATCAAACTCCTGATCGCCTTTTTTATTTCTTTTTGTATATTTCTTTACGATGGCTGCATTCTCTTCCTGGGTGACTGGTCTGATTTTCCACGGAACTGGCACTCCCTTCTCTTGAAAACGTTCTGAAATTACAACCTCAATTTCTTCTGCCTGAATAGGACTCAGAAATGCACTTAAACTACTCATGTTATATTCCTCTCTTTCTTCTTACATAATAAAAGAGCGGGGAATAATCCTCGCTCCTGTTCACTATAATATTTACTGTTTTACGCCATCAAAAATCTCTTTTGCTTTTTCATTACTGCTCTCCATCAAGAACTTACCATTTGCGGGCCATCCTTGGACTGTGCCGCTGTATTCCTTCTGCGCCGCTCCCAGTGCCTTTGCATCCTCATATTCATAGATAGCAACCTTCTTGTCATCCATGTAAAAAATAACACCATCTTTTGCACCAACCATCTGAAAGAATGGTTTTTCTTCCAAATTCACATCTACGCTCTGCTCGACAAATGCATTCGCAAACGTACTAATTGTGCGTTCATCTTTCTTGCTGCCGCCACAAGCAACCTGCGTCATAGCAATAATGGATAACATCAGTATAAATAATTTCTTCATGATATTTCCTCCTACCTTTCGTACAATTAACATAATTATACATATAACGGCGGAATACATCAAGTCCTTATCTCATGTTTTCCGGCAGCACGTAACTTTCCAGATCATCCAGATCATCAAAGGTGAAGTCGGTTTCCGTGGTACTCAGTTCC
>JBOFYZ010000158.1:0-40885 GCA_051654925.1 Lachnospiraceae bacterium
GACACAGGGAGTAGTGGCCCGCATTCTGACAAATTCGCCCAACCACCCAAGAGGTATTAAGGTTAAGCTGGAGAGTGGGATTGTTGGACGGGTTTTGGAGATTATCGAATAAAGCGTGGGTGCAGAAGCCCTGGAAAAAAAGGATGAAAATGGATATGATTGAATCTTTATCAGACCGAAAACTAATCAATACAAACAATAATTATGAATTTGAGCTGCGGTTAATTGAGAATAAGCTGGGAAACTGCAATATTATGATAAAGTTAGGGCATCTTGCCGATTGACCCGACAGAGAAAAAGCGCGCCAAGGTATATTTCCTGGAAAGCACTCCTATTCGCCTGTCTGCAGGGACTGACTCGGCCAAGCCCATCGTAGTCCAGGAGCTGGAACGAGCAGGCTTCGAAGTGGATTTATGGAAAAATCTCTATGATCTGGAGTTGGAGAACTCAAGTCCCGACAATATCAGTAATAGTATGGTGACTGGCTCGGTTGCCGAGTTCAAGGCAAATTACGATGTGGTGTTGTTAATATGGACACCTATGCACAGGTAAACACCGTGCGCATCCGATATTCTCTTGAGCATTCTGTTGAAATACCCTGGTACGTTCACGAAGTACCAACCGTATGTGTATCCCTGAACTATACAAACCATCTGATCGATATGCGAGACTACAAGACTTTCATCAATGCCTACGCGTCAACGGAAGAATACATCCGGGCAGCAATTGAGAAAATAACTGGAGAATCTGATTTTAAAGGCGAATTTGAGGACCTTGTTTGATGCGGTCGATGGGAGACCAAAACTGTAATATAGTTGAGTTGCCTGATGAGCATAATTCATTCGGATGGTTCTGCCAACGGACTGGGTTAAAATCGCTAGAACCCTTGATAGATAAAAACCGACATACTCATAGCAAATCCAGTATGCATATACACCAGATCATTTACACTGTATAAGGTTGGACAATGGTGTAGAAAGACTTAAGAATAAATTTAAATTAATTTAATAATGGTCTAAAAAGATACAAATTTGATGCATTTATGCTGTAATATTATTTGTATCTTTTTATTTGCTGTTAATGTGATAGGAATTCTAAATTGAAATAATATTTTGCGAGGTTACCCACGGCATTATGTGTATTACACACTTTATAATTATGGAGATTAAACATGAAAAAACATATCACAATACTTTTACTTATAGGAATGTTATTGCTGTCATCCTGCGGTAAGCGTTTGCCTTCGGCAAATATAGAAGTTAACAGGCAAGAGAGCAGTCAACAGGATGAGTCAGAAGATAGTCCGAAAGCAGCAATAAACAAGGAGTCTTTTATGTCTCAGGAATCCGAATATCTGCAATCTGGTTATCAAGATTCCGAATACCAAGACGGATATCAGGAATATGCAGCCGTATTACTTGAGAATGCTGAATTTTTTGACACAAAAGAGAAAGCATACAAATGTTTGAGTGATTATTTTCCTGCGTTTTTTTCCGGCAAGCTACTGAATAGCCGATACAGTTTCTTTGTTTTGGATATTGACAGTGATGGAATTGATGAAGTTTTTTTGAATATGAAAGTCTGGGGTCACGCCTGATATTTGACTATGAAGATGGGATTATGTATGGCTATCCATTCAGTGGTCGGGAAATGTCTTATGTATCAATTGACGGTTCGTTCCGATGTTCTGAAGCCGAAAGCGGATGGACTAGAATCAATCTTTCTCATGGCGAATATGAAATGATACTGACCCCTAACCTTGATTTTCAAAGCCCAGGAGAACCGCAGTATTATTTGTTTTATGAGGAAAATATAATCGAAGTATTTTTGCCGGATGAGTTTGAGCAATATCAAAGTGAGCAAATTAAGCGAGTATCACATCAGGCACCAGAGCAGGAAAGAGGTGCTGAATGGGAAGCATTTAAAACCATTCTGTCCGGCAATTTTACGTTGATTGAAGATAAAGAAGACAGACAAATGTTTCAGCGCCGATATCGGAATAATGTAAAGGATTATGGTGAATGTACATGGCGGTATATTTTGTTGGATTTTAATCAGGATGGTATAAAGGATTTATTTATTCAGGATGATTCAGTTGTTGGTTCTGATTCTGCACTGCTTTATTATAGTGATGGTAAAGTGATCTGCGCATATTCCGATACCAGCGATTACCATGACTTTTATGTCCCATTCAAGGATGGGAGAATCCTCTATATTTATGATTATTCGGTGACAACTAATGAGTATATTGAAATTGTAAATTCTGATTTTACTTTTACGACAGAAAAAGACTATCTTACAATTCGAATTGATCACAGTTTATATGAAGAATCATATTATGATCGTTTTTCATCGAACTATGATGCGATTACAGGAGAAGGTGAGTATTATTTTGTCAGAGAGTATAACGATGTAACTGGTTTGGGACCTGAAGTCAACATGACAGACAAGGCGCGGCTTGAAGTCGAACTAATGATAGATGAACTTCTGATTCCTGAAAATGAGTGGCGATATTGTTCTGATTCCAGTATAAAGGATAACAATTATGAGGAGATTTTCAATCGGCTCAAGGAAAAGACAGAAGACTATATTTATGATATTTTTTATATAGATTTTAATAAAGACGATCATTATTCAGCTTTTATATTTGTGGGAAGTGGGTACGAGGTTAATCCTGATGACAGTTTTATGGGAGCTTTGTGGCATGTGGATGAAAATAGTTGTATGTTAGTGAAAGACGATATCGTTACTATTGAACATAATCCGGAGCTTATTGAAAGTGAGGATACAAGATATTTATTGTATACCGAAAGGGAAGATGATGATTCTGAGTATACATATAAATGGACAGTAAAGGACGGAAAACCGGAGGATGCAAATAAGAATGAAAAATAAGAAAAAATATTTTTTGGTATTGCAGCGCCTGTATCATGATTTTTGCCATTCAATTTCTTTTGCGGGGTGAACGCAATGAGTCGGGCTATATAAATGAACAGGCCAAATACCAGCCACACTGTGAGTACAGGAATAAAAATCCCCTTGATTGTGGGAATTAGTTTGGGATGTCGAGGCACGATTGTTTTTCTCCTTAGCTTTGTGTAAACTATTAGTATATCGTACTAAATGTAAGGGTTGCTTCTAAGGATAAAGTCAGAAGCAGTAATATTTAAAAAGGTATAAAATTAGTTCTTTATATGCATACTATCAGAAAAAAGGAGGGATTATGCAATGGATAATAATAAAAACCGGATGAAGGATCGTCCTAAAAGCAACCCTGAGCTGCGAAAGATGGATCCCAAAGGGAATGCCGATGCTGGGATTGTAAATGGCCATAAAACAGGGGTTCATAAAAGTGGCCATGAAAAATAAGCGGTAAAAATGATAAAAAATGTCGCATATCTGCAATTGGTTGGATAAGCGACATTTTGTCTATAGTTACTTTTTATTCTGTTTCTCGCACGGTTATTAAAATATTTTGGTTGGCAGATAGACGAACAGAAGTACAGAAACAAGATTACGATCAATTGGAGAGGGGCAGAGTATATGAAATTCCGTACCAAACGAACAGACGAGATTAAGGTTGCATATTCACTTGAAATACGGGACAATAGGGTCTATGTAAAGTTTAATGAGAATAGAAAAGAGTAGGTATACAACAAAACAATATTGAAGTGCTGGGTGAAGAAGTAAGAACAGATTTGATGAAAGCGATGGTTTTGATATTAAAAGAGAGTGGATATGAGAAAATTTCTATAAAGAAAAATGGAATTGATATTTATGAAATGATTGAAGAACTGAGGGAACAAGGGCTTTATTTTGCTGAGCATAGAGCAGAATCATAGACTGATGGGAGAGGACGATGAAAAAATATAAGATTTACCAAGTGGATTCATTTACACAAAATAAATTTCACGGAAACCCAGCCGGGGTGGTGCCGAACGCAGATGGTCTTACAGAAGAACAGATGCAACGAATTGCAAGGGAACTAAATAATTCTGAAACCGCATTTATTTTTCAATCGACCTCGCCAGAATATGATGTGGAAGTGCGATTTTTTACACCCACTACGGAAGTACCGCTGTGTGGTCATGCAACAGTCGCAGCACATTACGTGAGAGCGGTCGAAGGAGAGGCAGTGTCCGACAGAGTGATACAAAAGACAAAAGCCGGTTTGCTGCCTGTAGATATTGTTAAGGAAGAGTCCGATTACTCAATTATTATGACGCAGGGAACTCCAGAAGTAGGTATGCCATTTGAATCATTGATCGTGGAAAAAATTGCGGCTGCATTAGGGATAGAATTGCATGATATACGAGAGGATTGTCCAGTTGCGATCGCTGGTGCAGGTCATTCCAAGATTATGGTTGGTATCAAGTCCAATCAGCTATTACATGGTCTTAAACCGAACATGGCTGAACTGTCTGCAATAAGTGCCGTGGTGGGATGCAATGGGTATTATGTTTTTACATTGAACCCGGATGATGATATATTGGTTCACGGACGTATGTTTGCACCTGCAATTGGAATTTCTGAAGATCCGGTTACCGGAAATGCAAATGGGCCGTTGGGGATTTACCTTGTCAACTATGGTATTTGCAGCTCGCTGGGGTCAGAGAACGAACTTTCATTTTCTATTGTACAAGGAGAAGCGATTAAACGTGAAGGCGGTATGCAAGTGCATGTTAAGATCGATAATAAGAAACCGGTTCTTGTACAGATTGTCGGACAGGCTGTTGTTGCTTTTAAAACCGAGATTGAGCTGTAATCGTAACCGAGGGTGTTTATCTTGATTATTCTAAGCATTCTGAACTGCCTGCTTGCATTTTTTCGTTGTGTGTATTGGTTGAATATAGTATAATTAGAGTCGGACAGAACATATATTTGGATTTGTCCGGTGCTGCTTGATTGCAGGCATTTTATCTACATAAAGAAATATTGTAAAGGAGATTAGATATGGGAAAGCAAAGTAAAGGACGCTGCCATTATTGTCAGGCGGAGTATACGAAATCAGGTATGATCAAGCATGTTGCAGCATGTAAGGAGCGTGTAAAGGAGATGAAAAAGGCAAGCGTAAAAACGTGTGGTTATTTTACCCTTTCTATAACCGGGAAATACAATGGGGATTACTGGCTGATTGTCGAGTGTAGGGAGAATGCGACTCTGCAGGATGTCGATCAGTTTTTGCGTGATATATGGCTGGAGTGTTGTGGACATCTGAGTGCTTTTGAGATAGAAGGTGAGTCATATGACTGTGCACCGGATGCAATGGAATTTTGGGATGAACCTGCGAAAAATATGAAATACCAATTAAAAAGTGTGATTGAAAAGGGCATGAATATTGGTTATGAATATGATTTTGGCTCAACTACAGAACTGATAATCACTGTGTCTGATTATAGAGTAGGAGCATGGAAGAAGGACAAGCTCACGATCCTGAGCAGAAATAATCCAATTGAATACATCTGCTCGGAGTGTGGTAAGAAAACAGCCATATCCATCTGCGCAGAATGTATCTATGAGGGAACAGGTTTTCTGTGTGAGGATTGTGAAGAAAGTCATGAATGTGGGACTGATATGCTAATGCCAGTGTGTAATTCGCCACGTTGTGGCGTATGTGGTTATACGGGGAGCGATATGTACGAGGATTGACCGGATAAACATAACAATGTGTATTTTGACGCTTGAGAGCGAGGGTTATGGGATACTACAAATAGTTGGAGCGGTTATAATTATCAGGGAAGGTATGGAAAAGAAATGGGAGATGAATGAGAATGTCTCATAAAAACCATAAGCATATAGATGGACGTTTGCTACAAACGGATAAAAAATATTCACAATTAAAATTGAAGCAAAAAGAAAAGATAGCAGCTTGGATGTATGCAGAGACAAAAGCATATTACGAACGGAATGAAAAGATGCCGGAGGCGGAAGCCTGCAGCGGAGTCGCAGAACGCGTATATGGCCGGATTGAAGCGGCCGGAATCTGGATTTCCTTTGGTCAGGTATATCGCCACTATATGAAAAAGAAGACAGATATCACTAAAAGAATTAAGCGAGAGATGGGGCAAGCCATACGTAAACAGTCAGAGCCGGTTTGCTTTATGAATATGTGTATGATTATGGATGGTAAAGGTAATGTTCTTGCATTGGATAAAGTGAACGACAGTTATACAAATATGTAGAGACATTATTATGAGAGCTGAGGGGATCATAAGACTTACCGTCTAAATCAGCATACTCAACGTTCCAGCAACAATTAAAAGCAGTCCGGTAACGGATTGCTTTTTCAATTTCTCATGAAGTACGAAATATCCAAATGCCACTGTCACCAGAATACTCAGCTTATCGATGGGTACAACCACGCTGGCGGGGCCTTCCTGCAGGGCACGATAGTAACAGAGCCAAGAGAGTCCGGTGGCCAGGCCGGAAAGAACGATAAAAAGCCAATTGCCTTTGTCAATGTTCTTGATCTCCCGTTGTTTACCCTGTATGAATACAATCAACCATGCCATAATCAGCACAACAATCGTACGTATGGCGGTGCCGAGATTGGATTCTACCCCCTCAATCCCGACTTTGCCGAGGATGGCAGTAAGACTTGCAAATACCGCCGACAGGATGGCATAGAACAGCCACCGGCAGCTATTGGTCTCCTGTGACGAGGTTTCTTTTCGCTCGATCATGAGATAGGTGCCGAAGCCGATTAATACCATCGCCAGTACCTTAATCCAGGTAATGCCTTCGCCGAGAAAAACCAGAGACAGCAGTATGGTTAAAACCGTGCTGGATTTATCGACGGGAACTACCTTGTTTACATCACCGATCTGTAAAGCTCTGAAATAACATAGCCAGGAACCGCCGGTGGCAAGTCCGGAAAGGATGAGAAATACAAAACTCCTGGTATCAATATTGGCAATGGTGGCCTGTGAATCGACCACAAGAACCATCAGCCAGGCAAAAACAGTCACCACGATTGTGCGCAAGGCTGTGGCTAAATTAGAATCAATGTTTTTTATACCAATTTTGGCTAGAATGGACATGATTCCGGCAAACAGCGCGGAGAGCAGCGCAAACATCATCCACATAGAAATCCTCCTGTTACATCATGAGCCGTTCACAGCCGGCTTTTTCTTTTTAATTCCAGTCAATCATATCAGTCCATCGGCATAAATACAACAGAAAAAAATGAAAAAGATACAACAGTTACAACAGAAAAAAATGAAAAAGGTGGTTGACATTAACCGACAATAGTAATACAATGGTAAACGTTAGCTTTTGCTAACTAAATACATATCAACAAGGGAGAAATTATGAAAAAATCTGGACTTTTTAAATCAACCGCTATAATCGCAACATTGGCGATGATGTTGACAGCTTGTGGGTCAACAAGCAGTACAACTACTGATACTACACCAGCTGCTTCAACCGTGGAAAATGCTGCAACAGATGAAACTGATACAACAGATGAAACCACTGAAGCTGCTGAACCAGAATCAGCTTCAACTGTTGAAATCACTGATATACATGGAACTGTCACGGTTCCCGTGAATCCTCAGAGAGTCGTTTCTCTGGATAACAGAACATTTGAAACACTGGCTGACTGGGGTATTAAATTAGTGGCTGTTCCGAAGGGTGTAATGCCGGCGGATTCACCATATGTAGCTGATGAATCAGTTCAGGATATTGGAAATCATCGTGAACCGAATCTTGAAATTATTGCAGCTGCGGATCCTGAACTGGTAATTATCGGTCAGAGATTTGCATCCTATTATGATGAGATCAAGGAATTAGTGCCAAATGCAGTAGTTATTGATTTCAATTTTGATGTTTCTGAGGAAGCAGATGCACCAGGGGAAAATCTGGTAAACGGGCTTAAGGATACCACCACCGCTTTGGGACAGATTTTTGATAAAAATGAAGAAGCGAAGCAGCTGACAGATGAATTTGATCAGGCGATTGAAGCTGTCAAGTCTGCATATAATGGAACGGATACCGTTATGAGTGTTGTGGTTTCCGGCGGAAATATTGGCTTTTCAGCTCCTGGGTCAGGTCGTGTATGGGGGCCAATGTATGAAGTGTTCGGATGGGTTCCGGCATTAGACATTGATAATAGTACTTCTGATCATCAAGGTGATGATGTTTCTGTTGAAGCGATTGCACAAAGTAATCCTGACTGGATTTTTGTGTTAGATCGTGATGCTGGCACATCTTCTGCAGATGGTTCGGTACCGGCACAGGATGTTATCGACAATTCACCGGCACTTCAAAACGTGACTGCACTTACTGAAGGACATATCGTTTATGCACCGGCTGATACCTATACAAATGAATCCATACAGACGTACCTGGAGTTATTTGGAGATCTGGCAGAGGCTATAGCTGAATAAGTACATAGGAGTAAACATAGTGTCAAAAAATATAACTAAAAAAATGTTCGGGGCTGAGATATCTCAGTCCCAACATTATAATCATAATAAAATATGGACAAAACCTTTTATCTTAGCGATTATCGTTGTTATTATTTTAGCGATTATATCACTGTGTACCGGAGTTTATGATATCCGGGGACAGGCGGACGGAATGAATATGTTTTTCATAACCCGGGTTCCGAGAACCGCCGCACTCATGCTTACCGGCGCGGCCATGTCAATGGCAGGACTGGTCATGCAGCTGATTACACAAAACCGTATGGTGGAACCAACCACAACGGGGACGATTGAATGGTCGGGGCTGGGACTTCTGTTTGTCTATCTGCTGGTTCCGGCGCCAACGTTATTATTAAGAATGACTGGAGCGATCCTGTTTTCCTTTGTTGGAACGATGATTTTCTTTTTGTTTTTGAAACGAGTGAAACTTCGTTCTTCTTTAATTGTTCCGATTATCGGGATGATGCTTGGGGCAGTCGTTTCTGCTGTGTCCACGTTTGTGGGCCTTACCTTTCAGATGACGCAAAATATTGAAAGCTGGTTTGTCGGCTCTTTTGCATCAGTTCAAATAGGAAGATACGAATATCTATGGCTGGTTATTATCATTACTGGTCTTATTTTTATGTATGCGGATCGATTGACGTTAGCTGGGCTGGGAGAAGATGTGGCAACAAGTCTTGGGGTGAATTATAACCGGATCGTGCTGTTGGGAACAGCGCTGATTTCTTTTACAGTTGGAATTGTTACGGCGGTCATTGGAAACCTGCCTTTTTTAGGTTTAATTGTCCCCAATATAGTCTCTATGTACAGAGGTGACGATCTCAGGAGCAATCTGCCCTGGGTATGTGTGCTGGGGATGGGAACCATAACGCTCTGTGATATTGTTTCCCGGACCATCATTATGCCGTTTGAAGTACCTGTCTCTTTGATCCTTGGAACATTGGGATCCGTTGTGTTTATTATGATTTTATTGCGGCAAAGGAGGCAGGGATGAGTGGATTAGAAAATCGGTCAGCAAGAGCTTTTCGTTCTAAGAAAGAAGAAAAACATTATTGGATTTTGTTGATAATATTGATTACATTGGGCATTCTTGCCTCGTATGGGCTGTTGGTTTATAAGAATCCGGTGCCAATGGATTCTCCTTCTTTTATCCCGGTTGTCAGAAGAAGGATGTTTGCTCTAACGGCAATGATCATTGCGGCGGTTTGCCAAAGCTTGTCGACCGTCACGTTCCAGTCGATTACGAATAACCGGATTATAACTCCTTCGCTTCTGGGTTTTGAAGCACTTTACTCAACGATACATACGGGTACAATCTTTTTCTTTGGTGCCAGAGCCTTTATCAATTTCAGCGGGATTCAATCCTTTGTATTTCAAGTGGTTGTTATGGTTGTGATGTGCCTGATCCTATATGGATGGCTGCTTTCCGGAAAGTATGGAAATCTGCAGCTGATGCTTTTGGTTGGTGTGATTATGGGAACAGGACTTAAGTCTTTATCTTCTTTTATGAGAAGACTCCTTGCACCATCTGAGTTTGATATTTTGCAGGCAAGATTGTTTGGTTCTGTCAATAATGCGGATTCTGAATATTTTCCGATTGCAATTCCGATTGTTATCATTGCAGCTTTGCTGCTGCTTGCTTATTCCAGGAGGTTAAATGTAGTCTCGCTGGGAAAGGGCTGTGCAACTTCTTTAGGTATTAATCATCGCTTTAGTGTCATCTATGCGCTGGTAATGGTATCTGTATTAATGTCAATTTCAACGGCTTTGGTCGGGCCGCTGACGTTCTATGGATTCTTAGTTGCAACACTGAGTTACCAGGCCGCGCCAACGTATGATCATAGATATATATTTCCAATGTCTCTGGCGATCGGATTTTTGGTAATAACCGGAGCTTACTTTTTTATGTATCACATCTTCAATGCACAGGGAGTTGTTTCCGTTATTATCGAAATGTTTGGCGGAATCACATTTTTAATTGTAATTCTAAGGAAGGGGACTTTATGATAACGATTAATAATGCCAGAAAGTTATATGATGAGGTGGAAATAGGACCTTTGAATCTTGAAATACCAAAATCGGGTCTCACCTCCCTGATTGGACCAAATGGTGCCGGAAAATCCACTACGCTTTTGATGATTGGAAGACTTCTCAATATGGATGAAGGCCATATTATGGTAGCTGATATGGATGTATCTGATTCGAAATCAGAAGATCTGGCAAAAATCCTGACGATTCTGCGCCAGGAAAATCATTTTGTTACGAAGCTCACCGTCAGGCAGCTGGCCGGTTTTGGTCGTTTTCCTTATTCAAAGGGACGATTAACGAAAGAGGATGAGGCTATTATATCAAAATATATCGATTTTCTGGATCTGAAGAGTCTGGAGAACCGGTATCTGGATGAGCTTTCCGGCGGCCAGCGGCAAAGGGCGTATGTCGCAATGGTTTTGTGCCAGGAAACCGAATATGTCCTGCTGGACGAGCCACTGAATAATCTCGATGTTGCCCGTTCGGTTCAGATGATGGAGCATTTGAAGCAAGCCGCGGAGGAATTTGGCAGAACCATTTTGGTTGTTATGCATGATATCAATTTTGCCGCCAAATATTCGGATCGGATATGTGCAATGAAAGATGGGCAGATTGCCGCATTTGGTGCAGTGGAAAAAATTATGAATGCAGAAGTGCTGACAGATATTTTTGAAACGAAAATAGAAATTATTGATGGGCCGCATGGGCCGATAGCAATTTATTAGAAAAGAATTAAAGTCAAGGCCGTTGGTTAAATACAGCGGCCTTGACTTGATTCCCAAATACGCTCTTTGAGTTGAGGAGGAAAAATGGCAGATATTAAGAGAAAAGGCGCCAGGTCAAAAAAGGATATCCCTGATAATATTTTAGAACAATTAAACCATGGTGAGCTCGAGAGTGCCAATTTGGTGGAATGGCTTGCGATTGACCGGAGGATATTACTTGAACATGTATTGCTGCAGCATAACAGACAAAAATATCTGAAACCAATTTTGGCACGTATTGACGGCTTGAAAAAGCAAACAGTTAACACCGTAAACGAAGCGATTGGTACGGGGCTTCTTGAGCAGACAATTATTTATAAAGACAACGATTTCTTATCGGAAATTTCGACACATCAATCTGATATAGTCCGCAGTTGGCTGACTTTTACAATTGGGAAAGATGATGATTTGAATATTGGGCAGATGCTTCTCAGAATAAGAACACTTGCTGCGGATCGTCATTTTAATGTCAGGGAAGAAGCGTGGGTTGCAGTCAGGCCCTGTATCGCACAAAATCTGGATGAAAGTATTGCAATTTTATCAGCGTGGACGGTAGATGAAGATGAAAACATCAGGCGTTTTGCCAGTGAATCGACAAGGCCACGAGGTGTCTGGTGTGAACATATCGAAGCTCTAAAGCGAAATCCGGAATTGGCTTTGTCAATTTTAGAGCCGCTAAAATCAGACAAAGCCAGGTATGTCCGGGATAGTGTGGGAAACTGGTTGAATGATGCAAGTAAAACACAGCCTGAATTTGTAGAAGCGCTTTGTAAGCGTTGGGAAATAGAAAGTGATACCAGCGAAACAAAGTATATCATAAAAAAAGCCTTAAGAACGATTAATAAAGCTGTGTCAGGTGTTAAAAGCCATCCCCGGACTTGATGTAACAGGGATCATAGGGATACTGCCCATGTCTGGCATAATACTGGCAGTCCGGTTCTGCTTCATATGACTCCACCAGAAATGCTGTGATATACTGGGCCAGTTCTTCCGGGGACTCCTGGCAGCCGTTTTGCAGCCAGTTATTGGCCATACCCCATAAGCCGTGAAGACCATAGAGAAAGTGAAACCGGATCTTTTGAGAGAAATCGGCCATGCTTTTTTCGTGGTTTTCGCTTTTGACTGAGCGTGCAACATCAAACATTAGATCATCGTAGCTTTGGATGAAAAAATAAAGTAAATCATTATGACGCAGCAGGTCAAAGAATAATCGTTCCTTTAGGAAAAAAGAGAAATAAGCGACTGATACACCATAGAAGGTATAATAATTTTCATGACGCATTAACTCTGCTAATCGGCTGGCACGTACTCTGCAGCAGCGGAGCAGCAATTCATCCTTGGAAGCGTAATAACGATAAAACGTGCAGCGTGCCAGCTTTGCCTGGTCAGAGATTTCTTTTACCCGAATTTCTTCGTAAGCTTTTTCTGACATCAGAACTAACAGTGCATCCATCATCCATTCTTCAATATGACCGGCATTTTTTTCAATTTCTAATTGCTGTTTCATAACGAATCTCCTTCTGGGAGACACTTTTTTGCTTGTGTCTCATTTTCACTGAATCCCTTGAAAAAACAGGACTTCCTTGCTATTATAATACCATTAAAAGCAATGTGAGACAAGTGTCTCTTTGGGTTTCAGCCGAATCAGGCAGGGAGGAGATTGATATGCAGACAAATCAAAAGAAATCGACAGGACCAGGTTACCTGCTCGCGCTGGCAGGGCGGCGTAAACCTGTCTTGCTTGCAGCGATTGGGTGCAGCATTTTATCCGGGTTATTCACCTTTGTACCTTATTTAATGATATATCAGACGATTCTGCTGTTGTTTAGCGCCGCACCAGATACTGGTAAAGTGTTTTATTATGGACTGGTTGCCGCCGGTGCAATTGTACTTCGTTATGCCAGTCACGCGGCTTCGGCAGCATTGACCCATATTGGTGCGTATCATACGCTGTATGAGGTAAGGCGTCAGCTCTGTGATCATTTAGGAAACATACATCTTGGTTTTTTCTCTGACAATAGTGTTGGCGAAGTGAAAAAAGTTCTTATGGAGGATGTTGACCGGCTGGAGCAGTTTTTGGCGCATCAATTGCCTGACATTGTGGTGGCGGTAGTAGTACCTGTGATAGTGCTGGGGTATCTGTTTATGGTGAATGTCTGGATGGCACTGGCTCTGTTGGGGGCTGTGATGCTGTTAATAATGCTGTTAGTTGTTGAATTGTCAGTCAGTAAAAAGCGGATGGATTATTTTTATCAGATAGCAGGACATCAGAGTGCAGTGATTATGCAGTTTATCACCGGAATGCCGGTCATGAAAACTTATAATCTGACAGCAGATTCCTACCAGACTTATTCTGATACCGTGAATGAGTATCAACGATCCTGGTGGAATGCAGCAAAACAAATCATGCCGATTGCAGCTTTCATTACGGTACTTGTTGAGTCTGGTCTGATTTTTACGCTGCCTCTGGGCGGCTGGCTGTACTTACAGGGGAAGCTTGAATTGTCTTCGTATGTGTTTTTTCTTATTATGGGTATGGTATTCCTTACTTCTTACATAAGCATGATGAACTTTGTCCAGATATTTTCACAGATTTCTGCGGGTATTGGACGCATTGGGCAGATTATGGAGATCCCGGAGGCTCACGCCGGAGTCAGAATATTAACGGCAGATGAGCCGCATTGTCTCGCTTTTGACCATGTCTCTTTTGGTTATAAAACGAAGATGGTACTCGAAGATGTCTGTATTGATATACCGGCAGGCAGTCTAACTGCTTTTGTCGGAACGTCAGGAGCGGGAAAGTCTACTGCCGCCCAGCTTATTCCACGATTTTGGGATGTGATGTCAGGGGCAATCCGTATCGATGGTTATGATTTGCGGGAATATGATTCGGATAGCCTAATGGATACCGTCTCGTTTGTATTTCAGGATTCCTTTCTGTTAGATGATACTATTTATACTAATATCGCTGCAGGACGGCCTGGTTGCTTGCGACAAGAAGTAGAGGAGGCAGCGAAAGCAGCCCAGATTCATGATTTCATTTGTTCCCTGCCTCAGGGTTATGATACCCATCTGGGCAGCGAAGGTATTAAGCTATCTGGCGGTGAGCGTCAGCGCGTGTGCATTGCCCGTGCCATTCTGAAAAATGCTCCGGTCGTAGTTTTTGATGAAGCGACCAGCTTTACTGATTTAGAAAACGAGCATAAAATTCAACTGGCCTTAGACAAGCTGCTGAAAGGCAAGACGACGATCATGATTGCCCATCGTCTTCACACAATCATCCATGCTGACCAGATCTGTGTATTTGACAAGGGAAGAGTAGCGGAGCAGGGGACACATGAGGGATTGATAGCTCAGAATGGACGCTATGCTGCGATGTGGCAGACGTACAACGACGAAAATGAGGTGGGTAATCATGCTTGAAATGTTATGCAACATCCGGTATTTAGCTGGCAAAGATTTTAAGAAAATGATCTGGACGGTGCTTCTTGCGATAGCAGACTCCTTCTTTAATGCAGGAATGTACGTAGTTATGCTGTTTTTGTTGCTGGATCTGAGCGGCGGAGTATTTTCGGCGGCTTTATTAAGGCATTATATTTTGCTGCTGGCGGGACTATTTGTGCTTCGCTGTGTTGTACAAGGGATTGCATTGACCAAGGTACAATATGATGGGCCTGTTGTTTCCAAAAAGCTGCGCTTACGATTAGGTAATCATATCAGAAGCCTCAACCTGGGATTTTTTAATAAGACGAGTCAGGGACAGCTTAATGCCATTCTTACAACGGATATTAATGACGTGGAGACGATCCTGACGCATTGTGTCTGTGATTTATCTAAAATCACAGCCTTTACGTTCTATGGCCTGGCGATGGCATTTATTCTTGATTGGCGTTATGGACTGGTTTTAACGATTGTAGTATTGGTTGCCCTGCCTTTGCTGGGAATCTCCGGGAACCGCGCGACCGGGCATTCAAAGGAGAGCAGGACTGCGAGTCAGGAGCTGGTTTCCCGGCTGGTAGAGTACATTAGCGGGATGCGCACATTCCGGCTGTATCGCCTGGCCGGCAGTCGCTTTCAGCGATTGGATTATGCTTTAAAACAGGTAAGGCAGAATTCTATCAAATCAGAACTGTCTTTGCTGCCTTTGACGCTTAGCTTTTCAGCAGTTACATCAATGATTATCCCCATAGCGCTGTTGTTTGGCAGCTGGCTGCTAACAACTCAGGGAGGGGAGCCGATGACATTTTTGTGTGTACTGCTGCTTTCAGTTTCACTGTCTGGTATGCTCGCTACGCTAAGTTCCCTCTATCCGCAGGTACGTTCTCTTAATGCCGCTGCGGCTCATATACGGAAGGTGTTGGAGGAAAAACCGCTCCCATACAAACGTGAGCATGCCGACCTGTCAGGAAGGGATATTGCCTTTAATAATGTGGACTTTTCCTATACCGGGAAACAGCAGGTGTTGAACCAGGTCTCCTTCTGTGTTAAATATGGTACGACGACTGCCCTTATCGGGCCGTCCGGTTCTGGGAAGACGACAGTAGTCAGCCTGCTTTCCCGGTTTTGGGATGTAACCGGCGGAAAAATAACGATTGGCGGACTGGATATTCGTGAATGGTCTCCTGACGCCCTTACTTCACAAATGGCTGTAGTACTCCAGGATGTCTATCTCTTAAATGATACTGTAATTAACAATATTCGGATCGGAAGGCCTGATGCGGCGATGGAGGAGGTGGTTTCCGCCGCAATAGCTGCTCATTGCCATGACTTTATTATGGAGATGGAGCAGGGGTATCAAACGGTTATTGGCGAAGGCGGTTCTACACTTTCGGGAGGAGAACGCCAGCGCATTTCAATCGCCCGCGCTTTGTTAAAGGATGCGCCGATTATCCTGCTCGATGAAACAACTTCCAGTCTTGATGCTGATAATGAACGTGAGATTCAAAAGGCTTTCAATCGGTTGATGGAGGATAAAACAGTTCTGGTGATTGCCCATCGGTTGAATACTATTGAAAAGGCGGATCAGATTTTAGTTATGGATGGGGGGACAATCCGGGAGGCCGGATCGCATCAGCAGTTAATGGAGCAAAACGGATGGTATGCTCATGCGGTAAGAGAACAATATAAAGCGCAGGAATGGGCGGCCGGGAAACTGCATTGATCAGTCAGCAGAGCCAAGAACTGTTCCGTCCTGATTGCTCTGGTGACGGTTGTTGGCAGGTTTCTCTGCGTGTCCATTGGTTTACCGATATAGCAAGAGGCCTGCCGTTGGGTATGGCGCTTGTGATGATGTATGATGCGGTAGTAAAATGGTTGAGCATTGAGCATATTAGCTCCTGTTAAGCATATAATGATAAAAAGTCAAGCAGAGTATAGTTTATGAGATGTTATAGTCAATTACTACATACTGTCATGCCGGGTGACAGCCTGTATCAGCTCGCCATGCATTACCAAACCAATGTTGAGTCTATTCTGGCATTAAATCCACAGGTTAATCCATATAACCTGCAGATTGGCAGTACCCTTGTTATATGTCCCGGCGGAAATATGCAGATGCCTTCGTATCCCTCTGATCAGTTCGGGCAGGTTGCATTGATGAGTGATATGCGTGAGGTATGGGTGCAGCATGTTTACTGGACCCGGATGCTGCTGATCAGCATCGCCGAGCGGCTGGCCGACCAGCAGGCAGTAGCCACCCGCCTGTTGGAAAATCCCAATGATATTGCCAGGGTTTTTTCTACGTATTATTCGACTGACGTGGCCAATGAAATTGCCCAGCTGTTAACCGAACATCTGGAAATCGGTGCCGCTCTGATCACTGCCTTACGGGATGGAAATTCATCGGAGGCCGAGCGGCTGGAACGTCAGTGGTATGCCAATGCAGATCAAATGGCAAGGGCCTTTAGCAGTATTAATCCATACTACAGCCTGGATGAAGTCAGAAACATGCTTTATGAGCATCTGGATCTGACAACCCAGGAGGTATCCATGCGGCTTGCCTCCAAATATCCGGAAGATATTGAGGCATTTGACAAGGTCGAAGCCCAAGCACTGGCGATGGCGGATTTTTTCACACAGGGAATTATCAGGCAGTTTCTGCAGCGATTTCGATAGAGCAGAATTGAATAGAAATAAGGAAACGCACCGGAGATTGGTTATGTCTCTGGTGCGTTGATTTAGTTATTGTAGTCCTGCAGCCAATGCTTCTTTGGTAATATTCTCTGTCAGAATACCGGTTATTCTACCATTTTTTATAAATGCCACACTGGGAACGGTAGTAATACCCAGACGGTTAGCGATTCCAGCGGACTTATAAATATCCACCTTGGTCACTTTTACGTTGCCGTTGTGATCATGTTCAAACTGCTCGATGACAGGCAGAAGTTCACGACTGGCCGTTTCAACCGCATTCCAGATATAGACGATACCGGGAATCGATTCATCCATGATCTGATTTTCAAACACTTCGCTTTCAGCGAGATATTTTTCAGCGGCATATCCAGCGATAGCGCCGTCACCAACAGCAGTGGCTACCTGTTTGAGCCATTTGTCACGAACATCGCCGGCGGCAAATACTCCAGGCATGTTTGTTTCCATTTTTTCGTTTGTGTAAACATAGCCGGCGCTGCTCATATCAACGATATCCTTGAAAATTTCGGTGTTAGGTACATAACCGATGAACAGGAAGCAGGTATCGACCGGCACATCGATAATCTCGTTGTTTTTTAAATCTTTCAGTGCCACACTGCGCAGATGTTCTTCATCTCCTCTGAACTCTGCAACTACGGTATTCCAGATGAATTCCATCTTGGGATTGGCCAGTGCTTCTTCTTTGGCGATCTCGTTGCAGTCCATCTTTCCTTCTTCGTGCATAACACTGACGATTACTTTGCTGGCAAACTTGGTCAGGAACATTCCTTCTTCGATCGCAGCATCTCCGGAGCCGATAACCATGACCGTTTTGTCGGTATTGGCAGCGGCGTCGCAGGTGGCGCAGAAGGAGATTCCTTTGTCGTAGAGGAATTTGTCTTCACCAGGAGCACCGGTGAGGCGTGGTTTGCCGCCGCTGGCAATGATAACGCTTTGGCACTCGTAGTTGGTGCGGAAGGTTTCGACTACCTTGGTGTCTCCTTCAAGCTGTACGGCACGCACATCAGTCAGTTTGAATTTGACACCAAATTTCTTGGCCTGTTTGTGGAACAGGTCCATCAGTCCCAGGCCGGTGCTTCCGTCAGAAAAGCCCGGATAGTTTTCGATTTCGTTTGTATAGGTAGCAAGACCTCCGACCAGGGCTTTTTCAATTACCAGGGTCTTTAAGCGGGCCCGTCCGCAGTAGATGGCAGCAGTCAGACCAGCTGCGCCTCCGCCAATAATAACAACATCATATTGTTCTACTTTTTTTTCCAATGTTAAAACCTGCCTTTCAATTGGTAATGAAATACAGACACAAAATATAGCCAATATGTTCTATATTTTGTGTCTGCATGATGATTCTGATATTACAAAGTACCGGTGTGTTTCGACCCGAACAATTACATGAAAAATTTTGCCAATAATTTGCTGCCGATAAAGGCTCCTACGAAAAGGAAGATGGCAAATACCCAGCCGGATACGGACATCGATGCAATCGAAGAGAACAGCGCACCGATATTACACCCGCCTGAAAGTCTGGCACCATAACCCATCAGCAGGCCGCCCAGGGTCGCAGCAACTACCTGTTTTAAGGACTTGATCTTCTTGAATTTGAACTGAGAAGCAAGCAGGGCAGCCACCAGGGCGCCTGCGATGATTCCGAAGTTCTGCCAGGAGCCGGGATGATTCAGGATTCCGGCATTCAAGGTGTTCTGAGCACCCTCAGAAGAGAAGTAGTACCATTTGTCCACATTGCCGCCGACCAGGCGATAGAGCCATGCGCCCCAGTTGGCAAAGGTTCCGGACACGCCCCAGGGGGACCCGGTAGATGCGAACATGGCGATCTGGAAAATGGATAACAGAACAGCACCGGTCACATAAGTAAATGGATTTTTGAAAATTTGTTTGTAATATGGGTTAGCACTTAATTTATCCCAAAAAGCTTTCAAAATACCACCTGTACCTTTCTATTTTGTCTTTTCGATAACGATCTCCCATTCGCCGTCGTCGACTTCTTCGATCTCTACGTTATGTCCCTGGTTTCTTGCCCACTCGGGAACATTTTTCATTGCACAGCTGTGATCGATCTGAACAATCAGCACATCACTTACTGCCATTTTTTCCATCTGTTTCTGAACCTTCATAAGCGGTACCGGACAAGCCTCGCCTAAACAATCAAGAGTAAATTCTGCCATAATAATAATCTCCTTTCATAATAGAGGGATCAGTTCTCATTATTTCCCATACGTTTTTTTTCAAATAAATCAGCCGCAATATAAAGCAGGCCGATAATCAAAAGCTGTAATACCAGTGCCCCTGCCCATCCGAAAATATCGGGGAGGAAAATCCTAGGAGCAGTAACATTAAAGTTCTCTGTCCACCATCCCATATGGCCTGCGCCGATCAGGGAACCGATAACAAAGAAGAAAAGGCTTAACATCTGCATGGCGAATCCTTCACCGACACGCATAAGCGTTCCGGATGCGCAGCCGCCGGCGATAACCATACCGATACCAAACAGAATACCTCCCACAGCAGTGGCAAGACTGATCGGCATAATATAGCTTTGTCCCGGGATTTCCTGCCCGTTGACGAATGCGCCGTATTTAATTGCTGTAAAGCCGATTGTGGTGATAGCAAAGGCTATCAGCACTGCCCGGGTGACGGAAGTGGAGCCGGTTATACAGGGGTCCCGGAGCGAGGCGGTAAAACAAAAACGGGACTTCTGCAGGATAAAACCGAAACAACAGCCAAATGCCCAGTATAGTGCAAGTGTGCTATTTTTGAGACCGAGAAGGACGCAGATGATCATCATGACCAGCAATACGCCAAAACCAACGGGAAGCTGATTTTTCTTCTTCTTTCTTGGCCTGGAGCCGGAACTGCGCCGGATACTGCTGCCGGAAGTCTCAGTTGCATTATTCTGCATTCAATGCACCTCCTTTGTGTACTGAATTGAGGATAAGAACGCTTTACTACAGTATGATTATAACACATTGATAAAATTTTCACTATTTTAAATACTTATGCAGTATAACATTTTGCTATAAGCAGACGCAATGGCAAATATTGTGTTTTTTTTAACATTTATATATAATGGTAAGTGACTGGCAATACTAACAGAGTGTTTATTGGGGGAAAAATAATGTTAATAGAACAGATAGCTATGTTTGACAGGATTGCCAAAGAAAAAAGTATCTCAAAGGCAGCTTTAGCCAGCCATATATCACAACCGGCAGTAAGCCAGCAGATGCAGCGGCTCGAGGAAGAACTGGGAGTTAAACTGCTGGAGCGTTCCAACCGGGGGATTGTCCTGACCAGGGCTGGTGAAGTAATGCAAAAGTATTCGGAACAGTTTCTGGAAACGTATGCTAACCTGAAGGAGGAGCTGGATAATCTCCAGACCCACAGTGGCACCTTCCGGATCGCAGCAACGCCTGTGGCATGTAATTATGCTTTGCCTTGCTGCCTGTATAAGGTAAACCATAAGTATCCTAATTATAGTTTTAGCCTGAATTCCATCCCATCCAATGAAGTGATTCACCGGATTGAACGTGGCCAGGCTGATCTGGGATTTATTGTGGGGAAGACCGAGGCAGAGAAGCTTGTGTGTACGAATGCTTTCTGTGACAAGATCTGCCTGGCGGCCAGTAGTGGATTTCATCTTCCGGACCGGATCACCCTGGAGGAGCTGAAGCGGATTCCGATGGTGATGTTAAATGAACAGTTCAGTACCCATCGTCTGCTGCGCCGGTATCTGGACCGGCAGGGCTATCCCGTAGAGCAGTTTCCAATTATGTTTCAGCTGGATTCGACGGAGTCGGTGAAAAGTACCGTGATGGCAGGGCATGGAGTTGCCTTTCTGCCATATATCACGATCAAAAAAGAAGTATATCAGAAGCAGATAAAAATCATTCCGGTGACGGATTTTGATCTGACCTATGATGTGTATTCAATCTATCGTACCCATGATGTCAAAGAAAACAAGGAACTGGAAGCGATAGTAAAATATTTTATTTCGATTGTCAGCAAGAGTATTTGCTGATCTGACTACTGATGCTCAATATACAGCTCCCAGATACCATTTATGGGCTCTTTAATATGAATATCAAGTTTCATCTTTGTGCAGTAGCCGGTAATGGATTCAACCACACAGCTGTGGTCGGTGATCAGTATCAGTTGACCGCCCTTTTCTTTGATTTGCCGGCACTGCATTAATTTCATGATCGGTATGGGACACATATCACCCAGGCAGTCCAGTTCGTACATATAAGGTACCTCCTTCGTGTATGACAGGTCAATAAGATGGCTGTTAGTGACAGTTTAACACAATTTAATGAAGGGGGAAAGGGGGATTGCCATGAAGGTTGCATTCTACGGACGGTGTTATGGAGAATCAGAAAGCAGATATGTACAAGACTGTCTGACCTCTGGTCTGGAGACGGATGGTTTTTTTATGAAGATGCTGGTTCGCAAATGGGAGCTTCTTTATCCCGGAACCTATTCCCTTTTTACGACCAGCTGTACGACGGCACTGGAGATGGCGGTCGCATGCCTGCAACTTGACCAGGGGGATGAAGTGATACTTCCGTCTTTTAATTTCCCTTCGGCAGCCAATGCGGTTCTGCTGCATGGCGGGATTCCGGTTCTGTGTGATATTGACAGTGATACACAGAATATTTCGGTGCCGGATATGATGCGCAAAATAAGTACAAAGACAAGGGCGGTGATAGCCGTTCATTATGCCGGTGTATCGTGCCCGATGGAAGAACTTCTGACCGTGGCACGGGAAGCCGGGATTGAACTGATTGAAGATGCGGCGCAGGCAATCGGTGCCGGATATATCGACAGGCAGCAGCGCAGATCCAGTCTGGGAACCATAGGGCGATTCGGTGCGGTGAGTTTTCATCATACGAAGAATATTACCTGTGGGGAAGGCGGTGTTATGTTTGCGTCCGGCGTGGAGGATTACAGCCGGGCTGCCCAGTATCGGCTGCACGGAACCAACCGTTCCATGTATTTATCTGGTGAGACTGACCGTTATACCTGGAATATGCCGGGGTCCTGCAGTGCCATGGGAGAATTGCAGGCCGCTGTTTTAGCATCCCAGACCGAGATGATCGGGACGGTGACATCGACCCGGCGGGCAGGGGCAGATCGATACCGGGAACGGCTTCAGATCCTGGAAGATCAGGGAATAGCCCGGCTGATGAAGGTTCCCGTCTATGCCGAACCGAACGGCCATATTTTTTATCTGAGATTTGAGAATGAGCAGCAGCGAGACGGTGTGAGAGCGTTTCTGCAGCGCGAAGGAATTGACAGCAAGACTCATTATGTGCCCCTTCATATGTCACCGCAGGGACAGAAGATGGGGTGTCAGGACGATGATTTGCCAGAATCGCTACGGTGTTACAGAACACTTTTGCGGCTGCCGCTGCACGGACAGATGACCGGTGAGCAGGTCGCGTTTGTATCAGACAGAGTGCTGAAGGCATGTGGAGTGAGGGGATAAAATCTGCGGACGGAAATGAGGCATTTAATATGATATATGATTTGGGAATTGTGATCCCCGTTTACCGCTCGAAGGAATCGGTAAAACGGCTGATTGGTAAGCTGGAACGGATATTCCTGCCCGATATCAGGATCAGGATCTGTCTGGTCGATGACAGCAATGATGAGGAAATTACCGGATATTTAAAAACGCATTGTTTAAGCACTGAGGTGACTCTGATCGTGCTGGATGGAAATTATGGTCAGCAGGCTGCTTTGTTGTGCGGTCTCAGCCGGATGCCCCGCTGCCGGATGTACGGTACCATTGACGATGATTTAGAACAGCCGCCGCAGATGCTGCTTAAGCTGTATCAGCGTGTGCAAAACGGGTGTGACCTGGCCTATGGGATTCCTGTATATGACAGCAGCAGACGCCCGGTATACCGACGTCTGGGAAGCTGGCTGCGTGATGTGCTGTTCTCATGTCTGCTTGGCGTTCCTGCCGGTACCAGGGTCAGCAGTCTTAGGGTGATGCGGGCGCATGTAGTGAAGAAGGCTATATGCTATGAGGCTGATGATCAGAACGGTGGTTTCTTCTATCTGTCAGCAGCGGCTATAAAAGGTGCAAAAAAAAGTAACAAAAAGCTAAGGCTGGAGAATCTTTATTACCGGCCGGGAGCACGATATGACGGTAAAAGCGGATATAGTCCGGGTCGTCTGTTCAGGCTGTATGGCAATATCTTATGGCATTACGGACTGGGATTGCCGGTACCGGGACATCAAAAGAAGGGAAGCAGGATAAAGGATATGGTACACGGAGAAACACTGATGATCCTGGGCGGCTCCAACTGTCAGCTTCACGGGGCAGAGCGGGCCAGCGCCCTGGGGATTAAGACGATCCTGGCTGATTACACGAAAAAACCGCCGGCGGCAGCCGTCTGCGGGAAGCATGAGCGAATCAGTACATTTGACATAGAGGCCTGTGTAGAAGCGGCCAGACGGCATCAGGTAACAGGCATTATGACGATGGGGACGGACCAGCCAGTGTATACCGCGGCGTGTGTATGTCAGGAGCTGGGACTGCCGGCACTGCTGACCGTGGATCAGGCATTTTCCGTAACCAATAAAAAACGAATGAAGCAGATTCTGACAGCAGCAGGTATACCCACGGTAAATTACCGGATTGTGGACAGCCGGACTAAGGCCGGTGAATTGAGTGATCTGAAGGCACCGCTGGTCATCAAGCCGCTGGATTCCCAGGGCCAGAGAGGCATCTATAAGCTGCGGACTGCGGCAGAAATTCTGGAACATCTGGAAGATACGCTGTCCTTTTCCAGATGCCGGGAAGCCCTGGTGGAGGAGTATTATGACAGCGATGAGGTGACGGTCAGCGGATGGATTAAGGATGGGATTCTTACGGTGCTGACAGTGACCGACCGTCTTCTGTATCCCGACCAGACTCACATTGGCGTCTGTATCGGGCATCGCTTTCCTTCTGTTTATATGGATCAGTATCAGGAAATTCTGGATATCAGCCGGGATGTGACAAAAGCCTTTGGCCTTGCCGCCGGTCCCTTTTATCTCCAGCTGCTGATCGGCCGGGACGGGATTCGGGTGAATGAGCTGGCGGCCAGAATCGGAGGGGCGTTCGAGGATGTATTTATTCCCTGGATCAGCGGTTTTGATATTCTTGGTGCAGTATTGGTCAGTGCGCTGGGGCGGCCGGCGGATACTGATATTTCTCAAAGCTACCGGCCGGATCATTCCCGGCGTTGTGTGGCGGTGCAGCTGTTGTTTTGCAGTCCCGGACGGATCGGGCAGATCACTGGGCTGGATGAGCTGCTGGGGCTGCCTTACGTACTGGATGCCGGCTATAATTATCAGCCAGGCCAGGATATTCCCGTGATGGAAAATGCCACCGCCAGGTTTGGACATGCAGTTATCTGTGGGACAAAAGACAATATTGGGGCCCGGGTAGATGATTTTTATCGTCATTTATCGGTTAGGTCGGATACCGGGGAGGAACTAATCCAACGGTTCTAGAAAGGAAGGACATCATTGGGAACATACAGCAGAAAATTATTATTAGCCGCCTGTCTGGCCGGTGTGTTGCTGACGCCGGCTGGATGTGGGAAGAAGCAGCAGGATTCAATCTCAATTGCGCAGCAGTTTGGAGTGGCTTATGCTCCGCTTCAGATCATGAAGGAAAAACGGTTCCTGGAGGAAAAGCTGCCAGGAGTTCAGATTGACTGGAAGCAGTTTGGCGGGCCCACCGCGATCCGCGAAGGGATGTTAAACGGTGAGATTGATTTTGGATTTATGGGTGTTGCACCGGTACTGGTAGGGATTGACAATGGTATGGAATGGCGTTATGCAGCAGGACTCAGTTCCAATGAAGTAGCGATTGTTACTTCCCGGGAAGATATGAAATCGCTAAAAGATGTGACCGATCAGGACCGTATTGCCATTCTTTCACCGGCCTGCACCCAGCATGTGCTGCTGTGTATGCTGGCCGAGGAGCAGCTGGGCGATGCCCGGGTCCTGGATAATCGGCTGGTATCGATGAGTCACCCGGATTCTGTGAATGCCCTGCTTTCTGGAACAGAGATTACGGCACATGTCTCCACCCCGCCTTATATTTCGCAGGAAGTAGCAGGCGGTGGTACGATTATGGCTACCGGTGAGGAGATCATGGGTGAGCCTTTTACCTTTATTACCTGTGTAGCCATGGAGGAATTTTATGAACAGAACAACGACTATTATGACGTGTTTCTGGAAGCGCTGGAAGAATCAGTGAATTATATCAATGAGAATCGAGGCGAGGCCGTCCGGCTGCTGGCTCCGGTGTATGGAATATCGGAAGAGGAGCTGGACGCGCAGATGGGATATAACGGGACCATTTACAGCATGGAGCTTAACGGAATTGAAATATTCAGCAGGCGGATGTATGAAATGGGATTTATCAAAAAGGACAGGCCAATGGATGAACTGGTTTTTGATAATGTGGTATACCGGTGAGAAGGAGTCTGATGGTATGAAAAAGATATGGAAGGAACGTCTGGGCTGGATTATCCTGTTCCTGCTTCTGTGGGAGGGGAGCGTGAAACTATTTCACGTATCCCCGCTGTTATTTCCGCCGGTCGAGGAGGTCGTCCGCACCTTTTATGAAGGGGTGGTTCATGGCGATTTAATAGGGCAGAGTCTTTATTCCGTGGGGATGATCGGTATGGCACTGGTGATCAGCGTCGTGCTGGCGGTAATGCTGGCACTTCTGGCAACTCATTCCAGAGGCCTGGCCAGTCTGGTCGATACCCTGACCGCGCTTGCCCATCCGCTGCCTGGTCTGGCACTGCTACCGCTGATTATTATGTGGTTTGGGACTGGCAGCGGGGCAGTGACGGCAATCGTGGTTCATTCAGCGCTCTGGCCGGTGCTGGTCAATCTTCTCAGTGGATTTAAATCAATGCCTCCGGTATATGAAGATATCGGCAGAAGCCTGGCGATGACGCCCGCAGCCATTACTCTGGAAATCCGCCTCAGGGCATCTCTGGCTTATCTCATATCTGGCATGAAGATTGGCTGGGCGAGAGGCTGGCGGGCATTCATCAGTGCGGAAATGGTGTTTGGCGCGGCGGGATCCAGGGGCGGAATCGGATGGTATATTCTGACCCAGCGTACCTTTATGAATACAGCGGGACTGTTTGCCGGTATTATTCTGGTTATCATCATCGGAATGCTGGTGGAGGATGTGCTGTTTGCATCGATCGAAAAACATACCCTGGAAAAATGGGGGATGAAGACAGTTTAGAAGGAGTGGCAGGAATATGCTGGAGGTCAGGAAGCTGAATAAATCGTTTGCCGTATCCGGGGCAGAACATAAGGTCATCGTGGATTTAAGTTTTTCGGTACACGATGGGGAATTCTACATGATTGTCGGACAGAGCGGCTGCGGCAAGAGTACCCTGCTCAGGATGATGGGCGGTTTTGAACAGCCGGACGGAGGAATAATTCTCCTGAACGAGAAACGGGTGGAAAGTCCTTCCCGGGATATGATGATGGTCTTTCAGAATTTTGACCAGCTGTTTCCCTGGTTTACGCTGAAACGGAATCTGACCTATGCCGTCAAAAAGGCCAGATTGGAGGTTCCGGGGCATGATTATGACGGCTATGTCATGGAATATCTCCGGCTGGCCGGCCTGGAGGAGTTTAAGAACAGTTATCCCCACCAGCTCTCCGGTGGAATGAAGCAAAGAGGAGCGCTGGCTCGGGCTCTGTGCCTAAAGCCGGGCATACTTCTTATGGATGAGCCGTTTTCCAGTCTTGACTATATCACAAAGCAGGGCTTGTATCAAAGTGTCAGGGACATGACACAGAGGACAGGGGCCACCGTAGTGATGGTGACCCACGATATCGGCGAGGCGCTTCTTTTGGGCACCTCCATTGGCGTATTATCAAAAGAGACTGGCCAGTTTACGGCTGTGTATCAAAGGGGAGACGGATTTGATGCGGGACTCAGGGAACAGCTGGAGGCATCTCTTGGACAACCCTGTATACGGTGACCGTTGCATATTCCGCCTGACCGGTTAAATGGATAATTCGGGGGCCGTATAAGGGCGATTGTAAGCTTCCAACCAGGATACAGCTGGACTCGCAGTAGGTTTTCAGATCCTTGATAAAGGCTGCATTGCCGTAAATTACATTATAATAGGGGCGGTTTTCGTAGATATAGTCTAGTTCATCGGTAAGACAGATGTACTGCACATTATTTTCGTTTATATAATGTTCCAACTCATTCAGATCTTTCAGGTAGGGAAGGTTCCGATAATCGCGCAGCTTGCCCTGTTCAAAGTAAAAACCAGTATTTAAGTTGGCGATGGCGGTTGCATCTGCCGGTACCAGTTCCCCTAGTTGTTCCAGATAATGATCGTACGAAGAATCATTCAGGAATGGCGTGATCTGGATATAGCTGCTCCAGGCCAGCAGAATGATGGTCAGGCCGATGGCTGCCATGCGGCCGCTCCGTTCGAAAAGTATAATCAGCTGTAATATGGCGATCCATCCGGGCAGCAGGAGAAAGACAATCGAAGTCTGATTGTAACGGCCGATCACGGCCATACCCAGGAGCAGGCCGGTTACCGCAGCCAGGATTACCCTGGTATGATGGCACCAGCAGCGGATTTCTTCATCCCGGCTGTTCATTAAAAAGAGAAAAATAAGGAGCAGCAGGACAAGTATAACGGCGATAAGAATCAGCTCCAGGCGCTGGTCGGGGACATAATAAGTGCCGCTTTCCCGGGCATAGATACTTTTGAAATAATACAAAAACTGTGAGAGACGGCCTGAAGCCGTGCGGCTCAGTTCGAATTCCTGCTCGCCGTAGCGAAAGTAATCAGGGATAAAGCTGGGACTAAATAAAAAGCTGATACCGATAAAAACAGCCGCAACCCCGCCAGTGACAATGGTATATAGCAGGAGCGGGCGGCCGGCTTTACGAAGATTCGGGCCGCTGCCGGCAAGTATCACACAGCCGCAGACAGCCGCACAAAGGAAGCTGTTGGGATGGATCCCCACAGAAAGCCCGGTCATGACAGCCAGCAATAAGACCTGTCTGGTATCCGGACAGCCCCGGCTTTTCATCAGCAGGAGCATACATGCAAGTAAAGAAACGCACAGGATGATTTCCTGGCGGGCAAAGTGTGAAGCATAGATAAAAGGCACATTCAGGCTGACCAGAACCATCAGGCCGGCACCGATATAAACACCCCCCATTTCTTTGCCGATCCGGTAGAGAAGAACCAGGCAGATGAGCCCGGCCGTGAGGGATAGCAGCCGGACCGATTGAATATGGAAGCCAAACAGATCAAGATAACCCATTTGAAGGGCATGGAACAGTAGTTTGATGGCATGAGGAACACGCGGTTTCAGGTCAAAAAAGCTTTCGGTCACCCCCAAGCTTTGGCTTGCCTGCATGTCCCGGGTCAGGCTGGCCAGCCAAACCTCATCGGAGTGGACAAAGGGAAACTGAGTTAGGAATGAGCCTGAAATAAGGGCATAAAAAAAGATATATAGTAATACCGGAATAATAATCAGATGTTGTCGTTTATATTTTTGTTTCATGATCGTTCCTCCTCATATGATTGTTATTATTTTACCATAGCAAAGCAGTGGAAAAAAGCCACTATCCAATTAAATAATACAATATAAAGAAGTCTTATGCCAAATTATCACGAAAATAAAGTATAATAATAGGTGAAATCTGTGCGAAATGAGATTGAGGCTCTCATTTTGTGCTAATGATAGGATGCTTACTACAACTATTACTTATAACTAACCGCTTATAGAGGGAGGATTTTATGGGTTCGATTGCTAAAAAATTAACAATCTTTTCCTTCTTGGCAATGCTGACAGCTGCTATTACAGGCTGCAGCTCCCACACATTTGTCCAGGGTGAATCCCTGATTCTGCCTGCTGATGAACTATCCGCTTATATCGGGCAGGAGAAGGTGGTAATTGTGGATACCCGTTCTGCCGAAGAGTATGCGGCCGGACATGTGGATGGCGCAGTGAATATTCCGACCGAAGAGATTGTTATCAGTGTCCCGGTCAAGAATATGCTTACCAGCAAAAAGAAGATTGAAAAGGTGATGGGCGGCAGCGGCATTTCCAATGACACGCTCGTACTTGCTTATGATTCCAACAAGATGGGCGCGTCCCGGCTGTTGTGGTCTTTATGCATGTATGGACATCAGAATGCAAAAGTGATCGATGGAGGGTACGATTCCATTCAGAATTCCGGAATTTCGCTTACCACTACGGTGCCAACACCAGAAGCGGCCGTATTTACGGCTCAGGAACCAACACGCAATTGGCTGGCTTCGATGGATGAAGTCAGAAGTCAGGTGGAGCAGCCAGATTCTCAAGTGATTTTGCTGGATGTACGCAGGCCGGAAGAGTTTGCCGAGTCAGGAAGAATTCCGGGGTCAGTCATGATTCCCTACGAAACCAATTTCTTCACAGACGGAACATTTATGACAACCCAGATTACCAGAATCAATTATCTGGAAGAGAAGATTAACCCGGAAGACGAGATTATTATATTCTGTCAGACTTCCATGCGGGCAGCACCGGTATTCGTTCAGCTGTATGAGGCTGGTTACCGAAATATCCGTATTTATGACGGAGCTTTTCTGGAGTGGTCGTCCCACAGTGATAATCCTGTGGAGATGCCGGCGGGAGGCGCTGCACCGGTTAAGAAAAATGCATCATAATAAACGGAAACACCATGCTCAATGTCACACAATAGACGTGCTCGTTTTCCAGGTGTGCTTTGAGGAAATCTAAGAAAGGTATGAAATTATGAAAAAATATTTATTAGTTTTATTAGGCGCAGCAATGGCTGTCAGCCTAAGCGCATGTGCAACAAAGACGGTAACAGAGACAACTACGGCAGCTCCTGCTACTGAAGCAGCAACTGAAGCTCCCGCAGAAACGACCAAAGAAGTCGAGAGCAGTGCTGAGAACGATGTCGTTACGACAGCTGCCATGACATATTTTGCTGATTTTCCTGATGACAAGCATATGATCGTTGTAGCGGATCTGTTTAGCCGGATCGATGACGGCGAGGAGATGTTCATTATAGATATCAGAAGAGCCGATGATTATGCTCAGAACCACTTAAAAGGTGCTGTAAATATTCCTTACGGACTGGATATAGCTGAGAATCTCAATAAGATTCCGGACGATGTTCCTGTCTATGTGAACTGCTATTCCGGTCAGACTTCCTCACAGACCATAGCCCTGCTGAATGTGGCAGGCAAGTATGCTACCAATATCCAGAGCGGATGGAATAACGGAATCAGTCAGACAGAGGGGTATGAGGCTTATATAGATACAGAGGAAGCTGCACTTCCGGGAGATATATTTGAGGTTGATTCTGAGATTGTTGAAGCAATCACCGCATATTACAAAGAAGCTACCGGCAATGCCATTGCCTCTTTTAACTTCAAACCAGAAGATCTGATGGAATTAGTAGATGTGGAGAGTGAAGACTACACCATTTTATCCGTACGTCAGGCTGAGGATTATGAAAAGGGCCATATTGCCGGCGCAATCAATATTCCTTTTGCCAAGGGAATGCAGGAACAGTTCACTGAGATCCCGACAGACAAGCCGGTATTGGTTTACTGCTATTCAGGTCAGACTTCTTCACAGACAATGGCAATTCTGCGCATGCTTGGATATGAGGCATATTCACTGAGCGGCGGCATGGGCACAGAAGGCGGTTCCGGCTGGCTCGGAGGCGGTTATCCGGTTGTAACAGAATAATAAATTTTAATCATAATCCATGAAATGATGCAACTTTGCAGATTTCATGGATTTTTGGTTGCAAATCGAAGTCTGGTTGTATTTGTTTTTAGATACTGCTATACTTGTATACGGCTCGCACATCGGAAATAGATTGGTGAGTTGATTTAGTATTACGGAGGAACAGATGAAGAAAGGAATATCATATGAAATTATTAATCATACGTCACGGCGATCCTGATTACGCCATTGATTCGCTGACGGAAACAGGATGGATTGAGGCAAAACTGCTGGCAGAGCGCCTGAGCAATATGAATATAAAAGACTTTTATGTATCACCGCTGGGACGTGCAAAGGACACCGCCTCACTGACCTTGAAAAAGATGAACCGGACAGCGACCGAATACGAGTGGCTGCGGGAGTTTTCTGTCCGTATTCAAAGACCTTCACTGCAGGAAGCTAACTGTATCTGGGACTGGCTGCCGGATGAATGGGTCAAAGAGCCCCGGCATTTTGACCGCGAGGAATGGTGTGAAACCGAGATCATGAAGAACGGCCATGTCAGGGAAGAGGCGGACTGGGTGATACAGGGTTTGGATCAGCTGCTGAAGGAACACGGGTATTGGCGTGAGGGATTCAATTATCACGTAGAAGAGGCAAACGAAGATACGCTGGTATTATTCTGCCATTTCGGGGTGGAATGCCTGATGCTTGGACATCTGCTGAATATATCGCCGATGTTGTTGTGGCATGGTTTGTGTGCAGTACCCTCTTCTGTGACAACGGTAGTAACAGAGGAACGCCGCAATGGGACAGCTAGCTTCCGGATGACTGCTTTTGGCGATACCTCACATTTGTATGCAGGAGGACAGGAACCATCATTTGCTGCAAGGTTTTGTGAAATTTATGACCGTGCCGATCAGCGTCATGACTAAAAAACGAAAAAATACAATTGTTGTCGGAAAATAAGATAATCTAAGAACAGGAGCAGTATAACTCGCGAGTTATACTGCTCTAAATATGTTAGTTATGACCGATCTCCAATATGAAAGGATTCCGAAGCGTTGGTATTTGCTTTTGCAGTACCATATAATGATTGGCAGATAAAGGTTGGACACTTCGAAAAAATAAAATAAAATGAAGTAAATTGACAATAAAAAGTTTCAAAATGAAGTGACTCAAGATGGATGTTTAGATAAAAAGACGAAAGTGAAGAGGATATATACATAAAAACAGCTGAAATATCAGTAAAATATACAAAAAATAACCAATATCTTTACTTCAACAACTACAGATGTTATATTGGATTTAAGATAAATACTTTAAAATCGATATCAAGAAATGGAGGAAATTCATGAATGACCTGCTGGTTAGAATCCGATTTTTACTTCCATCGCTGCCCCGGGCAGAAAAAGCAATTGCACAGGAGCTCCTTGAGAACCCGGAGGCGATTACCCATATGACCCTGGCAGAAATATCAAGGGAATCGGGCAGCAGCGAAGCTTCCATCATTCGCTTCTGTAAGCGAATGGGACATGATGGATACTCTTCACTGAAAGAAGCCTTTATTCGTTCGATTGCGGAAGGAACGGAACTGCAGTCTGAAGGGATCGATGTTTCAGATGATATGGAAACGATCTTGAAAAAGGTATACCAAAGTAATGTTCAGACCTTAAGTGATACGTTGGTGCTGGCGGATGAGGGTTATGAAAAGGCCTTGTGTGCTCTGCTGAAAGCCAGATCGATTCATTTTTTTGGAACCGGCGATGCGTTTGCAGTATGCCAGCTGGCTTTTATGAAATTCAGCCGTCTTGGTCTGACGTGCTCCGCGCACAGCGATGTGATGCTGCAGCTGGTGACAGCCGGGAATCTGGGATCGGAAGATGTTGCGATTGCCATATCCTATGAGGGGCGTTCTAAGAATGTCGTCCAGGCTATGAAGATTGCCAAAGAAGCTGGAGCAACCACAATCTGTATCACGAAGATGAATAAGTCACCGCTGATGAAGTATATCGATATCAGCCTGTTTATTGCGGTCAATGACCTGACGGTAGGACGTGACAAGGTAACACGGCGAGTGGCTGATCAGTTTATCCTGGACGCACTGTATCTGGGATATACAACGAAGATAGGAAAGAACTTTGGTGCTCATCTGAAGAGGATTCAGACTGCGATTGACTGTAATAAATTATAGAAGGAAGGAAATCAACGAAATGTTTGTACTGGCGCCGTCATTGCTGGCCGCAGATTTTAACCATTTAAAAAGGGAACTGAATATTCTGGAGGAGGAAGGAGTCTCGGTGGTGCATCTCGATATGATGGATGGTAGGTTTGTACCGAATCTTTCTTTTGGAATGGCGCTGATCAGGGGAATTCGTCAATCATCAAACGCATTTTTCGATGTCCACATGATGGTAGAGGAACCCGGGCACTTGCTGGAGGCGGTGAAGGCCGCAGGGGCAGACCGGATTACCGTTCATTATGAGGCATGCAGGGATATCGATTCAACGGTTGATCAGATCAGGATACTGGGGCTTGAAGCAGGCGTTGCGATAAAGCCGGAGACGCCGGTTGATATCTTTGATGATAAGCTGCTGAAAAAGGTCAGTGTAGTACATTTGATGACGGTTGCGCCGGGGATACCGGGACAGACCTTTATCGAGACATCGATTGACCGGATCAGTCTCCTGAAAAGTCGGTTGAATTGTCTTGGCAGTACCGCCAGAATCGAAGTGGATGGTGATATTAACCGGCACAATCTGGAACAGGTGCTGCTGGCCGGAGCGGAAGTGATTGTAATTGGAACATCCTTATTTGGCAGTAATATCCGGGAAAACATCCGGGCTGTTTATGATACATTTGCAAAAGTGGGAAGGTGAAGAGGATGAATTATTTTATTGGAATTGATATTGGAACGAGTGCTACCAAAACAATAATAATTGATCAAAATGGTAATATAGCAGCTTCAGATACCTGTGAATATCCACTTTATCAGCCGCAGAACGGGTGGGCGGAACAGGATCCGGAGGATTGGCGAAAGGCAGTGTTTACGACGCTGACCAATGTTGTGAAGAAATCAGGAGTAAATGCAGACGCGGTCAAAGGGATTGGCCTGTCGGGGCAGATGCATGGACTGGTGATGTTGGATGAACACGGAAAACCGCTCGGAAGGTCGATTATCTGGTGTGACCAGAGAAGCGGCAGACAGGTAGAGGAGATGAAGTCTCTGATGCCGCTGTCCGAATGGATGCGGATCACGGCGAATCCGCCGATTGCAGCCTGGACGGCCGCAAAGATCCTGTGGGTCAGGGAGCATCAGCCAAAACTGTTGGGACAGTGCTGCAAGATTTTGCTGCCGAAAGATTATGTCAGGTATTGCCTGACCGGTGTATTTGCTACCGATGTATCCGACGCTTCCGGCCTTCAGCTGCTGGATGTGAAGAATCGCTGCTGGTCGGATGAGGTACTGAATGTTTTACATATAGACAAAGAACTGCTGCCCAGGGTATATGAATCTGCCGAGGTAACCGGGTATCTGCTGCCGGAAGTAGCGAAGCAGTGCGGTTTATCTGAAGATACGGCAGTAGCGGCAGGAGGCAGTGACAATGCCTGTGCAGGTGTAGGAACCGGAGTGGTGCAGGAGGGAGAGGCCTTTACAACAATCGGGACTTCATCCGTAGTATATTCGCATTTGGACAGTTACAAAGAGATCCCTGATGGAAGCCTGCATATTTGCTGCAGTGCTGTTCCCGGCGGCTGGCATACGATGGGCGGACCGCAGGCGGCCGGATTGTCGCTGGAGTGGTTTATTCGGCAGTTCTGCCAGGATTTGACCGGGGCGGCAGCGGAACAGGGGAAAAGTGTTTATAACCTTATTAATGAAGGGATTAAAGACATACCGGCGGGCAGCAATAAACTGATTTATCTGCCGTTTTTGATGGGTGAGCGGACTCCGCATATGGATCCTGACTGCCGCGGTGCTTTTATCGGACTCAGTGCGATCCATACAAAAATGGATTGTATCAGAGCGGTGATGGAGGGGGTTGTGTATTCACTCGCGGACTGTAATAACATCTTAAAGGAGCTGGGGGTATCCATCGAATCGATGCGGGTATGCGGCGGCGGAAGCAAAAGTCCGGTGTGGCGTCAGATTATGGCTGATTTGTATGAATGTGATATCAGAACGCTCAGGCAGGAAGAAGGACCTGCATTTGGTGCAGCGATTCTGGCCGGGGTGGCGGCCGGATGCTTTGATTCTGTTCAGAGTGCATGTCACAAGCTGATTCAGGAAGATAAGATCACCACGCTTCGTCCGGAGTTTGCCGTGGATTATAAAAAATATCATCAGCTGTACGATCAGATCTATACGGATCTGCGGCATAATTTTAAGTTACTGGCTTCGATTTAGCCAAAAGGGATTTTAGAGCGGCATTTGCCGCTCCGAATCAATAAATTATAATCAACCAAACATTTATAACAAGGAGGATTCAAAGAAAATGAAAAAATGGATGAGGGTATTAGCAGTATTTTTATTAGCAGCATCATTGATTAGTGGCTGCTCAAATGGAGCTCAGCAAAGTTCACAGGAAGCAGACAAATCTGAGTCGACGACAGGCACAACTACAGAAGCAGCAGAACCGGGAGAGGCTTCTGCAGATCGCGGCAAGCTCTATGGTGTTACATATTGGATCGAATCTGAGTTTTTCAAACCAGTTGCCCAGTCGATTACTGAGCAGGCAGAGGCAGATGGCAATAAGACGGTTGTTGTAGATGCTGGACAGGACAGTGCAAAACAGATCCAGATTATTGAAGATTTTATTGCGCAGGGTGTTGATGCCGTATTTATTAATCCGGTAGACCGTGATGCGATTGAACCGGCTCTTCAGCAGCTGAAAAATGCCGGAATTCCGGTTGTCAATTTTGACTCGGCAGTAGCAAACCTGGATATGGTAGATGCTTATGTGGCAACTAACAACAAACAGGCAGGCGTTCTCTGTGGCGAAGCGATGATAAAAGATTTTCCGGAAGGCGGAGATATCGCCGTGCTTAACTACCCGGCCAACAGTGCCTGTGTAGACCGTGAACAGGGCTTTCTGGAAGCAATCGAAGGGAAAGGCTTTAATATCGTAGCGACCTTTGACGCGGAAGGTACCGTAGAAAAAGGCCAGAGTATCACCAGTGATATTCTGCAGGCTCACCCTGATCTGGTAGCGATTTTCGGTATCAACGATCAGTGCGGAATGGGAGCTTATGCAGCAGTAACAACATCCGGCGGAGAGACCGCAATCTATGGTGTTGATGGTGCACCGGAAGCGAAGAAGGTCATTGACAAAATGGGAATCTATAAGATGACGGCAGCGCAGTCTCCGATTAAGATTGGTGTAGAGTGCTATACAGCAGTTAAATCAATCGAAACGAATGGCAAACCGGATACCTTCCAGATTGATGTTCCGGCATTTACCATCGATCAGGATAATATTAAGGATTACTTAATAATTGGTGGTACTTGTTTTACAAGAAAAAACGCAGAATGCCTTTAAAATCGTATTTTTTGTATTGTCAAGACTGGTTCAACATTGTCGCCGAATGCAGCCCGTTAGTAACACGTTAGTAACAAATCTGTATCTTCTCTATCTCTACCCTCAATTCTTCTACAGATCGGTGACCATAGACCTTGTTAGTAATATCCGATCCAAAACTGTGTCCTAGCATTCGTTTCCTGTCATTTTCATTTACCTTATCCCTTTCGCACAACCTCGAGAATGTATGTCGGCAATCGTGAGGGGTTCTTCGATTTATACCAAGATCATGTAGGGCGCGGGTTATACTAGCGTTAAAGGTCTGATATGGCATATTAAGTAACGTTCCATCTCTATGTAAGCGTTTTTCGACAAGCGGGAGGATTCCTGAATGTATAGGAACAATGCGATTTTTGCTATATTTGTTTTTTACACCTCCCCGAAAGTATTTTCCCTCCAGATCAATATGTATATTCTGGTAGGCTGCTACCCGATACCCCGAATAACACATGATAAGAAGCATTTCAACGGTTTCATTATTTTGGTTATCCCATAGCAATTTGAGTTCTTCATCAGAAAATGGAGAACCTTCCTCCGCATCATTCTGGATTTTTGCTTTCAAATACTTGCTTTCATCGGCAGTGATAATTTTGTATATATAAGCATACTCACTCATTCCACGGACAAGTATGATTAGATTTGTTTTGCTGGAAAAGCCAAGATTACATTCATCAATGACAGATTGGAAATCAGCATGTGTCAGACCACAAAAGGCCTTATTGTGTAAAGTCTTAAATTTTTTGAATGCTGCTCTTGTAGAAGCCTTTGACTGGTCGGAATACTCTTTTGACTTGTCAGCTTCATATTTCCACTTGTAATAAGCCTTGTAGACCGTTTCGAAGGTGTCCTGTGGGGGTTCGTTTGCCTTTGTGCGCTGAGAGGCGTTAAAGTGCCTTAAAATGCCTTGTACGACATCCTGGGAGTTAGCACTATCTAGATAATCGGGCAACTCCTGACCTGGAACATAGGTTCCACTGTGAAATGCACTTAACACACCAACACCCTTTAGCCACGAATCAACATAAGTGAGTGCCTTGGGAATAACAGGTACTACCTTGTCGCCGTTGTCTATGTATTCAGTCACCGGGGGATAGACAGCATAGGGGTTTCTTCTGTTGCCGGATAGTTTTTTTATGCTGCCAAATCCGTTTGGTAGTTTTTCATGCTTTTCTTTTTTCTTCCTTGCCATTGTTTCTTTCCTCCTTGATTTGGGGTACAAAAATAGCGCCATACCAGGATTTGACAGGCGACGCCTTTTTTGATACAATGCAAGTGTCTAAGTTGTAGTGTATCGGCGTATGTCCGGTATGATTGAGCCGTTCCCGGTTGGTAGCTGGGAGCGGCTGTTTTTATTTGATTTACAATTTATTCTTAACATATCGGAAGAGGTATTTGACCGCAGTCGTATATAAGGTAAACAATCCAAATCCTCCACAGAATCCTGTCAGGAGTCTACGCCAGTTATTCGATGTCTTAATACTTAAGTATTGGACAGTCCAGTCAATCCCCATTATTGCGATCAGCACACCGCTTAAGGCTGCGCTCACTGCATGGAAGAACGAGACCGATATGGCAGCGACCTGTCCGATAAACACGCCCGTGCAACGTGCGCAGACAGGAAACTGTTTGCCTTTATAAAAGAAGCTCCTATCTGGCAGCTGATGACATCCTGACTTGTTTCCGAATGTTCGAATTGCCTCTAAAACTGTTTGCCGCAGTCTTGACATAGATGTATCACCTTGGTCTTTGTAGACGTTGAAGTCTTTCCTTTTCCCATCCCGCAAAATCCACAGAAGAGTCCGAAGGGACCAGTCAAAAGAAATCCCAAACAAGCCTTAATCCACCCAAAACCTTTTGTTTTCCCACTGGAACTCGTTTCTGTTACTGCCTGCGTAGTTACGCTGTTACTTCCGCATTTTGGACATACCATATCATTTCCTCTTTTCTCATGGTGTATTTATTAAAAGCCATCCCCCAGTGGCATCTTAATCATCATTTCTTATCTTTAATTAAATTTTCTGCGGCTTCAATATACGCCTCTAGTTTTTCAAAGCTGATCCCTTTTTCCTTCAATTTCTTTAGTACCTCAACATACATCTGATCTTCATCACTCAGGTGCATGGTAATGCCTTGTGGGCTTTCTTCGCCAGTCATTAGATAGTCTACGGTCACGGATAATCTATCGGCGATCTTCTTTATCTTAGTTGTATTTGGTGTACTTTTCCCTAATTTACTAATATACCCTTTGCCGAATCCCAATTCATGCTCCAATTGATTTAAGGAGATGTTTTTTTTCTTACATAACACCTGTATGCGTTCCTTCAGATCCATTTCGCCCTCCATATCAATTCTGAAAAAATCGCAAAAAAGTTCTTGACATTCTGAAAAAGTCGCTTATAATAAGATTAAGGATTCTGAAAAAATCGCAAAATCTAAAGCAATTAAAAATGCCATGAAGATTTTTTGTAATTTTGCTTGACAACACAATTATAGAATATTTTCAGAGCTAAGTCAACCTATTTTGGCGATATTTTCAGAACCATGTCGAGAGGAGGTGATGGTATTAATCGAATGAAGATATATGACGAAATCGTAAAAGCGGCAAAGCAAAAAAAAATTTCCATTAACACATTGGAGAAAAAAGCAGGTGTGTCGGCAGGAAGTGTGTGTAAATGGAACGAAGTTAGCCCATCAGTACGAAGCCTGAAAAAGGTTGCGAGCGAATTAGGTTGTACAGTTGACGATTTGTTACAGGAAGGAGATTAAAGCATGAAGGAGTCGATTATCTGCCAACGCGTAAGTGTGGTGCAGGCCGCCAAAGAACTCGGCTGTGATCCCCTGACTGTGAGATTCCGAATGCGAAATGGTGAATGGGATCTTGGCAAAGCAATACCGCCGGGAGCTGGAAAAATGCACTGGCAGTATCACATTTACCGTGCGAAATTGGATAAGCACTTAGGGAAAGCAGCATAAGAAAGGAGGAACTGATTGAAATTAACCTTGAATCCAGAATTTGAACTCTACGAAAGAGACGGTAAAGCATTCTGTGACAGTTTGCAGATCGCAGAGACGTTCGGGAAAGAGCACAAGAACGTATTGGCAGATATTAAGTCACTCGAATGTAGCCTTGAGTTTTCACGGCTAAACTTTCAGCCGTCAGATTACAAAGTCAGAGGGAAATTATATCCCAGATATCTTCTGACAAAAGATGGCTTCACATTTTTGGTCATGGGATACCGGGGTAAAAAAGCAGCGAGATTCAAAGAAGCCTACATAAACCGCTTCAACCTGATGGAGTCATTCATTAAGTCGCTAGTGGCTGCAAAACTGGAATTCCCGGCGTTCACGGCTGCGATCATGGATGCCCACGAAGAACCAAAGCATTACCATTTCAGCAACGAGATCAACATGATTAACAAAATCGTTCTGGGTGTAACCGCCGCTAAATTCAAGGAGCAGAACGGTGTCGACAAGAAAGTTAGTTCTATCCGGCCATATCTGACTGTAGAGCAGATTCGCAGCATTGAGGAATTACAGCGAGTGGATACCGGGTTGATTGTATCCGGGATGGAGTATGAGCAGAGAAAGGCGGTACTGAAAGGGTATTACAGTCGTAGGCTCATCGCAGCTTAGGAGTGGAAAGGAGATGTGTAAAGTATGTTATCGAGCAAAAAAGCATTGGAGATGGAACAGGAATTGAAGGAATCTATTTCTCTTGGTTTCTTTGAACACGGGACTCATGATTCTCTGGATTTGACTATCTATGAGGCTTATGCATCGGTTCAGATGCTTCGGATCATCTTGGAGGAATTTGAGAAAGTCGCAGATGATGCAATAAAGGAAGCGTTAAAGGAAGGAGAGTAATCCGATGACCGCAACCAATACAGCAATCGAAGCAGCCAAAAAAGAGATAACCAAATCGATCAATGCCATGACACCGGCAGATATTCAGCTTCTGGATGAGATACTTACGTTAATAAAAATGCGCCGGCGCAAGTTGGAGAAAGGAACAACGAGCCATGAACAGACAAGATTACATTAACGCGATCACGGTTCTGCTGGCTGATATGGGTCTTGATCGGCTGCGTAAAATCTATACTATCTTAAAAAGAACGGAGGAGTGATAACCCCATGAAAGTAATACATATAGAGCCAGAAATTA